>NZ_CP011388.1:2632500-2945000 GCF_001644605.1 Paenibacillus swuensis
GGGTACATTACGGGGCCATAGCTCAGCTGGGAGAGCGCCTGCCTTGCAAGCAGGAGGTCAGCGGTTCGATCCCGCTTGGCTCCACCAAACAAACTCCTAGATTTTACAAGTTGAAATCGAAGAGCGTATATGGTAAGATGTTTTAGCTGTCGTTTCTGACAGTATATAACGTTTTGTTCCTTGAAAACTGGATAGTGAATGAGTGAGTCTGATTCGTTGATTGAAGCTCTGCTTCAGGAAACATTCAGACATACAACGCAAGGATCGCAAGATCCGCTAGTAACATCTCTAATTTTTATTAGCTTAGGATAAGCTATTAAGAGCACACGGAGGATGCCTAGGCGCTAGGAGCCGAAGAAGGACGTGGCGAACGACGAAATGCCTCGGGGAGCCGTAAGCAGGCTTTGATCCGGGGATGTCCGAATGGGGAAACCCGGCTGTAGTAATGTACAGTCACTCTTAACTGAATTCATAGGTTAAGAAGAGGCATACCAGGGGAACTGAAACATCTAAGTACCCTGAGGAAGAGAAAACAATAGTGATTCCGTCAGTAGCGGCGAGCGAACGCGGAGGAGCCTAAACCGGTAAGCTTGCTTACCGGGGTTGTGGGACGTCTCACACGGAGTTACAAAGGAATGGGTTAAGCGAAGAGGTCTGGAAAGGCCCGCCATAGCAGGTAACAGCCCTGTACCTGAAAGTCCATTCTCTCCGAGACGGATCCCGAGTAGTGCGGGACACGTGAAACCCCGTATGAATCCGCCAGGACCATCTGGTAAGGCTAAATACTTCCTAGCGACCGATAGTGAAGCAGTACCGTGAGGGAAAGGTGAAAAGGACCGCGGGAGCGGAGTGAAATAGAACCTGAAACCGTGTGCTTACAAAAAGTCAGAGCCCGATCTATGGGTGATGGCGTGCCTTTTGTAGAATGAACCGGCGAGTTACGTTCACGTGCAAGGTTAAGGTGAGAAGCCGTAGCCGCAGCGAAAGCGAGTCTGAATAGGGCGATTAAGTACGTGGGTGTAGACCCGAAACCGAGTGATCTACCCCTGTCCAGGGTGAAGGTGAGGTAACACTCACTGGAGGCCCGAACCCACGCATGTTGAAAAATGCGGGGATGAGGTGGGGGTAGCGGAGAAATTCCAATCGAACTCGGAGATAGCTGGTTCTCCCCGAAATAGCTTTAGGGCTAGCCTTGGATTCTAGAGTCGTGGAGGTAGAGCACTGATTGGGTGCGGGGCCCGCCAAGGGTTACCAAGCTCAGTCAAACTCCGAATGCCATAGACTTATAGCCAGGAGTCAGACGGTGAGTGCTAAGATCCATCGTCAAGAGGGAAACAGCCCAGACCATCAGCTAAGGTCCCCAAGTGTGTGTTAAGTGGGAAAGGATGTGGAGTTGCACAGACAACCAGGATGTTGGCTTAGAAGCAGCCACCATTTAAAGAGTGCGTAATAGCTCACTGGTCGAGTGACTCTGCGCCGAAAATGTAACGGGGCTAAACACGCCACCGAAGCTATGGATTGATCGTAAGATCAGTGGTAGGGGAGCGTTGTATGTGGGTTGAAGGTGTACCGTAAGGAGCGCTGGACAGCATACAAGTGAGAATGCCGGTATAAGTAACGAAAAGACAAGTGAGAATCTTGTCCGCCGAAAGCCTAAGGATTCCTGAGGAAGGCTCGTCCGCTCAGGGTTAGTCGGGACCTAAGGCGAGGCCGAAAGGCGTAGTCGAAGGACAACAGGTTGATATTCCTGTACCACCGTAAGCCGTTATGAGCAATGGGGTGACGCAGAAGGGGAACGTTGCAGGCTGATGGAATAGCCTGTCCAAGCAGTGAGGCTGATGTGTAGGTAAATCCGCACATCGTAAGGCTGGGCTGTGATGGGGAGCGAAATATAAGTAGCGAAGAACATGTACTCTGGCTGCCGAGAAAAGCCTCTAGCCAGGTGATGGTGCCCGTACCGCAAACCGACACAGGTAGGCGAGAAGAGTATTCTAAGGCGCGCGGAAGAACTCTCGTTAAGGAACTCGGCAAAATGACCCCGTAACTTCGGGAGAAGGGGTGCCTCGGTAGGGTGAATAGCCCGAGGGGGCCGCAGTGAAAAGGCCCAAGCGACTGTTTAGCAAAAACACAGGTCTGTGCGAAGCCGTAAGGCGAAGTATACGGGCTGACGCCTGCCCGGTGCTGGAAGGTTAAGGGGAGCGGTTAGGACTAGTCCGAAGCTGTGAACCGAAGCCCCAGTAAACGGCGGCCGTAACTATAACGGTCCTAAGGTAGCGAAATTCCTTGTCAGGTAAATTCTGACCCGCACGAATGGCGTAACGACTTGGGCGCTGTCTCAACGAGAGATCCGGTGAAATTTTAATACCTGTGAAGATGCAGGTTACCCGCGACAAGACGGAAAGACCCCATGGAGCTTTACTGCAGCTTGATATTGGACTTTGGTACGATCTGTACAGGATAGGTGGGAGCCTGAGAAGGCGGAGCGCAAGCTTCGCCGGAGGCGCCGTTGGGATACCACCCTGATCGTATCGGAGTTCTAACCTGCGCCCGTGAAACCGGGTGAGGGACAGTGTCAGGTGGGCAGTTTGACTGGGGCGGTCGCCTCCTAAAGAGTAACGGAGGCGCCCCAAGGTTCCCTCAGAATGGTTGGAAATCATTCGAAGAGTGCAAAGGCATAAGGGAGCTTGACTGCGAGACATACAGGTCGAGCAGGGACGAAAGTCGGGCTTAGTGATCCGGTGGTACCGCATGGAAGGGCCATCGCTCAACGGATAAAAGCTACCCTGGGGATAACAGGCTTATCTCCCCCAAGAGTCCACATCGACGGGGAGGTTTGGCACCTCGATGTCGGCTCATCGCATCCTGGGGCTGAAGTAGGTCCCAAGGGTTGGGCTGTTCGCCCATTAAAGCGGTACGCGAGCTGGGTTCAGAACGTCGTGAGACAGTTCGGTCCCTATCTGTCGTGGGCGCAGGAAATTTGAGAGGAGCTGTCCTTAGTACGAGAGGACCGGGATGGACGTACCGCTGGTGTACCAGTTGTCTCGCCAGAGGCATCGCTGGGTAGCTATGTACGGACGGGATAAGCGCTGAAAGCATCTAAGCGCGAAGCCCCCCTCAAGATGAGATTTCCCAATTTAGTAAGACCCCTTGAAGACGACGAGGTTGATAGGTTCGGGGTGGAAGTGCAGCAATGCATGGAGCTGACGAATACTAATCGGTCGAGGGCTTATCCAAATGACCTGAATTAACAGGTTAACGCGTTGAGCATGCTTACGAAGCTAGCTTTGCAAGCAAAGCTCTCATTCATTCACATTCAGTTTTCAGGGAATAATTAATCACTGAGTGAGCTTTAACACGGGGAGATACCCAAGTGGCTCAAGGGGACCCTCTGCTAAGGGGTTAGACTGCGCAAGCGGTGCGAGGGTTCGAATCCCTCTCTCTCCGCCAGATGATTTCTTGCCTGAATGAATTTCAATGTGGCGGTGTAGCTCAGCTGGCTAGAGCGTACGGTTCATACCCGTAAGGTCGGGGGTTCGATCCCCTTCGCCGCTACCATTTCTACTTTTGATCTATGAATGATATCAATTATTGCTAGTTTCATATGGAGGCTTAGCTCAGCTGGGAGAGCATCTGCCTTACAAGCAGAGGGTCGGGGGTTCGATCCCCTCAGCCTCCATTCATACCTTGCCGTTGTAGCTCAACTGGTAGAGCAACTGACTTGTAATCAGTAGGTTGGGGGTTCAAGTCCTCTCGACGGCACCACTTAAATTTATATGAAGAAGAATGTCATGGAGCCGTGGTGTAGAGGCCTAACATGCCTGCCTGTCACGCAGGAGACCGCGGGTTCGAATCCCGTCGGCTCCGCCATTCCTTCATCGAAACATTATATGGCTCGGTAGCTCAGTCGGTAGAGCAGAGGACTGAAAATCCTCGTGTCGGCGGTTCGATTCCGTCCCGAGCCACCTTTAATTCAATATGGAGGATTAGTGAAGTGGCTAAACACGGCAGACTGTAAATCTGCTCTCTGACGAGTTCGGTGGTTCGAATCCATCATCCTCCACCATAGTTCATATTTCATTGCAAGAGCCATTAGCTCAGCTGGTAGAGCACCTGACTTTTAATCAGGGTGTCGTAGGTTCGAATCCTACATGGCTCACCATTTTTACCTACACTATGTGTGTTAAGTAAGAATGTATAATATCATTACATAACCTATTAACCTTTGGTGTCGTACCCACGATGCCGAGGGTTTTTTTAATGTCATTTTTCGGACCGATCCACCGTATGCCCATTCTCCTTTTAGGTAACGATATGAACAGGCCTTGAAAGGAGGAATCCCCATTACATGTCTTATGTCATTCCCTTAATATGCAGTATCATTCTGGTCAGCGCCTTCGTGCCGGTCATGAGAAAACTGGCCATACGCTTCAACTTCGTAGACCGCCCGAACCAACGTAAAATTCATGCCGTTCCCATCCCTTTGCTTGGGGGAGCTGCCGTGTTTATCGCCATTATTTTGTGTATGTTTATTTTTGACGGATGGACGGATCGTACAGGCACTTTGTTGGTCGGAGGGATCATGCTGGTTTCCATTGGTTTACTGGACGACTGGTACAAGACGAGAGGAAAAGATTTTGCCGTCTGGCCGCGATTAATTGTTTATACGATTGTATCTTCGGTTCCGCTGTGGTTTGGAATTGAAATTGTAGGCGTGACCAATTGGGCAACGAAGAGCATGTTCTTTTTGCCGGGATGGTTGGTGATTGTAGCTACGATGTTGTGGGTCTTTTCCCTGACCAATATGATAAATTTCATTGACGGTGTAGACGGTTTAGCCACAGGAATCGCGTTAATCGCTTCTGTAACCTTATTCGCATTGGCACTATATAAAGGGCAAGAGGGAACGGCTCTGATGGCAGCAGTGGTGGCTGGGGCTTGCATGGCGTTCTTATTCTTTAACTTTCATCCGGCCAAAATATTTCTGGGCGACGCAGGCGCCACGTTCCTCGGATTTACGCTCGCGGTTACCGCGGTAGACGGCGCTTTCAAGACCTGGCTGGTACCCATTCTGGCCTTAGGTGTGCCTATTTTGGACACGACGATTGTATTCACGCGCAGGTTTCTGGAGAATAAAGGTCTGCACAAAGCCGATAAACTGCATACGCATCATTCCCTAATGAAATGGGGATTATCACAAACGCAGACGGTGTCATTTTTGTACCTCGTAGGTGTGTTGTTCGCATTATTATCCGTTTTGACCCTGGTATTGCTGAATTAATTATACTTTGAATCGATACGGAACCTTGCATGCCCCTCGGTTTTTGCTGAAGGGCTCTTTATCGTGTGTTACAATAGTGGCAAAGAGAAACTAGATAAATGAGGTCGGGAGAAATCATGGACTGGGAACGTATTCGCAAGAAATTAGAGGGCATTCTGAACGCTCCGATTCAATTGACGTACATTCAAGAAGTGGCAGCACCTGAGGATCTCCATAAGAGTTTCGTGTCTGAGCATATTGTATGGTTTCCGTTGTATCCGTTGAAAGATGGCAGCATTGCCGCATTCACCGTTGACGAGGGCATGATTACCGTATCCGAAAGATCCTTAACGGAGTTAACTATTCGCGCCTTTAAGGAACATGTGGCCGTGACGGAAATTACGGATGAAGAAACGAAAGCCGGACACCTGGGTCAATGGATCGTTGAACATCTGCACAGCAACCAGCTCCAAACGGATCTGCCGGATGCCTTGGCAGCCATGAATACGCTATATGTATCCAAAATTCCGCTGCTGCTCTATGCCGACGATACTGAACAACGTCCTGATGCCTACGGGGAGTTAAAACGTTTGTTGGAAGCTTTTTTTGATGATGAGTTGATTCTTATCCCTCTATTGGATAAAGAGTGGCTGATTCTGGCTTCTGAAACGCTTCTGCAGAACGGAACGGAGGAAACGAAGGAAGAGGGTCCGGAAGAGACGCTCGAGGAAGCTTTGACTTCGCTGGCTTCAGGTCTTTACGAAATGGTCGCAAGCGAGTGGGTGCCCGAATGTCATCTATCGGTGCATTATCCGATGATCCCGGCAAAGTCCTTGCTCGCTACAGTAGCGGATTTGAGAGAAACCGTTGTGTTGGGGCGCAAATATAATGTGGGGAATACGATTCATCTGGCATGGATGCTCCGATTGGAGAGGCTGTTGAACGGTCTTACGGAGAACAACAAAACGCAATTCATGGAACAAGTGCTTAAAGGAATCGATAAAGTGCTGGACGCGGAAACGTTAGCGACGCTGGAAACTTTCTTTCTGTTAGATTGCAATGTCAGTGAAACGGCCAAGAAGCTCTACATACACCGCAATACGCTCTTATACCGTTTGGATAAGTTCAAAGGGGAAACGGGTCTGGACGTTCGGAACTTCTCCCAAGCTGTATTAGTCAAGATCTCCTTGTTATTGTACAAAGTAACGAAAAGGAAGTAATTTTTTTGTAGGGATTGTGCATAGTCAAAATGTAAGCGCTAAGGTAAGATAAAGGTACAGTAAATGTTCATCCAATAAATCAATCTTGTTTAGGGGGATCTCACTCATGGCAGGCGTACGCTTAGAACATATTTTCAAGAAATATCCCGGTAGCGATCTCGTAACGGTTAAAGACTTCGACTTAGATATCAAAGATAAGGAATTCTTGGTACTGGTTGGTCCTTCCGGTTGCGGTAAGTCCACAACGCTTCGTATGATCGCAGGTCTTGAGGAAATTTCCGAAGGTAATCTGTACATCGGCGACCGTCTTGTGAATGACGTTGCACCTAAAGATCGCGATATCGCGATGGTATTCCAATCCTACGCTCTTTACCCGCATATGAACGTATACCAGAACATGGCGTTCGGCTTGAAGCTTCGTAAGTTCAAGAAAGCCGATATCGACAAGCGTGTACGCGAAGCGGCTAAGATTCTAGATATCGAACATTTGTTAGACCGTAAGCCTAAAGCTCTGTCCGGTGGTCAGCGTCAACGTGTCGCGCTTGGTCGTGCGATCGTTCGTGAACCGCAAGTCTTCTTGATGGATGAGCCGCTTTCCAACTTGGATGCTAAACTTCGCGGCCAGATGCGCGCGGAAATCATCAAATTGGCTAAGCGTTTGGAAACAACCGTTATCTACGTAACGCATGACCAAGTAGAAGCAATGACAATGGGTGATCGGATCGTTGTTATGAAAGACGGTATCATTCAACAAGCAGCTACACCTACTGAACTGTACAACAGCCCTGTAAACATCTTCGTTGCAGGATTTATCGGATCCCCGTCGATGAACTTCATCAACGGTCTGTTGTCCGAGTCGAACGGCGAACTTCGCTTCAAGACGACTGGTATCGATGTAGCTATTCCTGAAGGTAAAGCGAAATCCCTTCGTGAGAAAGGTCTATCCGGTAAAGAAGTGATTCTGGGCATTCGTCCTGAAGATCTTCATGAAGAAGCAATCTTCCTGGAAGCATCGCCGAACAGCATTGTAAATGCTCATATCGAAGTTGCTGAGAACTTGGGTCACGAAATGCTCCTTTCCCTGGAAGGCATCGGTACAGGCACTACAACGGCTCGTGTAGATGGACGTTCCGGTTTGAAAGAAGGCAACAACGTGAAGCTTGCCATTGATATGAACAAAATTCATATCTTCGATAAAGAGTCCGAACTCGCGATCTAATCGCATTCTATGGAAAGACCGGGGGATACTTTAAGTATCTGTCCCGGTCTTTTTGGGTTTCAGTTGAAAATCAAATTCAATTCCATTACGATGTTAACAATAGGTGTTTCAAGAAACGGAGAGAGAAGACATGGCGAAGCGAGTCAAAGTCACCGAATTAATACAACGGTTTCAACTGGAGATCATTGCGGGCGAGCAGGGGTTAAAGCGGAATATTACCGTTGCGGACTTATATCGTCCGGGTCTTGAGATGGCCGGCTACTTTACATATCATCCAAGCGAACGGGTTCAGATTCTGGGTAAGACGGAACTTACGTTCTTTGATACATTATCACAGGCGGATCGAATTGATCGGATTCAACGTCTCTGTGCAGAAGATACACCCTGCATCTGTGTTACCCGTGGCATGGACATTCCACCTGAGATTATAGAAGCTACGAATCATGCCGGTGTGCCATTACTTCGCAGCAGCGCACCTACAACGGTTCTCTCGAGCCGAATTACCGACTTTCTGGAGAACCGGCTTGCGCCTTCTACGACGATTCACGGAGTTCTGGTGGATGTCTACGGGGTAGGGATGTTGATTACGGGGAGCAGCGGAATCGGGAAGAGTGAAACCGCGTTGGAACTGGTGAAGCGCGGACATCGCCTGATAGCAGATGATGCGGTCGAGATCCGCCAGACAGCGGATAATGTACTTCATGGAAATGCCCCGGAGCTTATTAAACATCTGCTCGAAATTCGCGGCGTCGGCATTATTAACGTGATGACGTTGTTCGGCGCAGGGGCGATCCGGAACGTCAAGAGCATCAGTGTTGTCGTTAAGCTTGAAACCTGGCAGCAGGATAAGCAATATGATCGGTTGGGATTGGATGAAGAGACCACGAAGATCATTGATTCGAATGTGCCGCTGGTTACAATCCCGGTAAGACCTGGTCGTAACTTAGCGGTCATTATCGAGGTGGCCGCGATGAATTTCCGCCTGAAGCGAATGGGCTATAACGCGGCATTGCAGTTTACTAACAAACTGACGGAAACCATTGCGGAAGAAATGGACGATATGGATTAATTGAAGAAGGACGTGAACGGAAGCGATGGTTGAACCGTTAAATAAGATTGCATTTTCATTAGGACCGTTAAGTGTTCATTGGTACGGAATCATACTGGGAACAGCAGCTTTGGTTGGCTTGTTCCTGGCCATTCAGGAAGGGAAAAGGTTTAACATCATCCCGGATTTCTTTATGGATTTGCTGCTGGTTGGGGTTCCGTCCGCTATTATAGGTGCCCGGCTGTATTTTGTCGCGTTTAAGTGGGATTACTATAGTCAGCATCCCGGAGAAATTATCCGGGTATGGGAAGGCGGCATAGCGATCTATGGCGCGCTGATTGGAGCGATCATCGGAACGAGTATTTATATTCGGCGCAAAGGCTACAACTTCTGGAGAATTGCGGATATTGCGGCACCTTCGCTGCTTGCCGGACAGGCTATCGGCCGTTGGGGCAATTTCGTCAATCAGGAAGCGCACGGCGGACCCGTGGAGGAGTCTTTCCTGCGAAATACATTGCACCTGCCTGATTTCATCGTGAATCAGATGTGGATCGAAGGGCAATTTTATCATCCTACGTTTTTATACGAGTCCTTATGGAATTTGCTTGGGATCGGGGTATTGTTCTTGTTGAGAAGACAACGCTTCGTTCGTTCGGGTGAATTGTTCCTGGGTTATTTCATCTGGTACTCCATCGGTCGCTTCTTCATTGAAGGTTTGCGTACAGACAGCTTGGCCGTTGACGCGCCGGGATGGGTCGAAGGGCTAATGAACGCGCTGTGGTCTCCGATGAACGGGGTTTTTGAACCGGGAACGATGGACTACGGCAATGTGCGGATTTCTCAATTATTAGCTATTTTATTTATTATTGTGGCTGTGGTGCTGATCGTTGTGCGCAGAAAGACCGGGGCGGCCCAAGAACGCTATTCAGATCCTATCGTCTCAACAAAAGAGATGATTACCATCGTGGAAGCTCCGGCAGCCGGGACGGTCAAGCCCGTACAAACGCCAGAGAAACCTGAGGCTCCCAAAGACTAGCGGATCCACGCTTGAAGAGAGGAAAGCTTGCTGTGATAACTACGATTCTGTTTGATTTAGACGGTACCATCATCGATACGAATGAACTGATTATCGCTTCTTTTCTGCATGCGCTGGAAGGGATTGTACCGCCGGACTTCACCCGGGAGCATATTATTCCGGAGATGGGAAAGCCGCTGACGGAGCAAATGCAACGGTTTGCGGGCCGTGATGCGGTAGAGGATTTAGTGGTGACTTACAGAGCCTACATGCTGGATCGGCATGATGAAATGATGGCTGAATTTCCGGCGGTGAAAGAGGTGCTCGAAGGTTTGCGTGACCGTGGCATTCGTATGGGCGTTGTGACAACGAAGGCTCGGTTGACGACGGAGAAGGCATTGCATTTCTTAGGTCTGTATGAATATATGGAAGTCATTGTGACAATTGATGATGTAACCCATCCCAAGCCTCACCCTGAGCCTGTGGAGAAGGCGTTGCTGGCGCTAGGGGCTGATCCGGCAAGAACAGCCATGGTGGGCGACAGCATGGCCGACATCTTGTCCGCGCAGCGTGCGGGTGTAACGGCAATCGGGGTGGCTTGGTCCATGAAAGGCGCGGATTATCTGCGCTCCTTTAATCCGGATCATATCATTCATGAGATGGCGGATCTGTTGGAGCTTGTAGCTGATATAGCTAAGGAAGAAGAACATGAGTAGGAACACGGAACGTTATCCGGTCGAGGGTCCGAATGCCTTGTGGCAGGTATATCATACGGTCAGCCGGATGAAGGCGGTCAAAAATTTTATTTTCATCCAGATTACCCGTTATACTCCGTCCCTGCGGATGAAAAACTGGATTTATCGGCATGTGTTGGGCATGCAGGTAGGGAAGGAAAGCGCCTTTGCGTTGATGGTCATGGTGGACGTGTTCTTCCCCGAACGGATTCGAGTGGGCGATAATTCGATTATCGGGTACAACACCACGATTCTCACCCATGAATACCTTATTAAAGAATATCGGCTCGGCGATGTCCGAATTGGATCGAACGTGATGATCGGGGCAAACTGTACAATTTTGCCCGGCATCACGATCGGCGACGGCGCGGTAGTCGCCGCCGGTTCGCTGGTTCACCGCGACGTGGAGGCGGGCGCCTTCGTCGGCGGCAACCCGCTGCGGAGCTTAAGCTGAAGAAGAAAGCCCCCGGCTGCTGAACAGGAATCTGTTCTCGCAGCCCGGGGGCTTTGTGTTGTGACGTGAGAGCGTGCGCTAATGCAACACGTGCTCCACAGGCACATAGGTGTAGCCCAAATCGCGGGCGACCGCCTCGTACGTCACCGCGCCGCCGGCGGTGTTCACGCCGAGCGCGAGCGCTGTGGAGGCGCGAATCGCCTCCACGACGCCTTTGCCTGCGATCTGTAACGCGAAAGGCAGCGTTACGTTCGTCAGGGCGATCGTGGATGTGCGCGGCACCGCGCCGGGCATGTTGGCCACGGCATAGTGCAGCACGCCGTGCTTGGTGTAGGTAGGGTTATCGTGTGTGGTAATGTGATCGACGGTTTCGAAGATACCGCCCTGATCAATCGCCACATCCACGATGACGGAGCCAGGCTGCATCGCCTGCACCATCGCCTCGCTGACCAAGCGAGGGGCTTTGGCGCCGGGAATAAGGACGGCGCCGATGACGAGATCCGATTCGGCTACCGCTTCTGCAATGTTAAAGGGATTAGACATTAACGTTGTTAAGGATGGTCCGAATATATCGTTCAACTGACGCAAACGTTCCGGGTTTAAGTCAATCAACGACACATCGGCGCCCAGGCCGATGGCGATCTTGGCCGCGTTCGTGCCCACGACGCCGCCTCCAATGATCGTGACTTTACCCGGTCTCACGCCTGGGACACCTCCGAGCAGAACGCCTTTACCGCCCTTGGATTTCTCCAAAAATTGCGCGCCGATCTGTGCGGCCATCCGTCCGGCTACTTCACTCATTGGTGTAAGTAGCGGCAGTGTACCGCCGACGGAAACTGTTTCATAAGCAATAGCGGTCACTTTGCTATCCGTCAGAGCTTTGGCAAGCGCCGGCTCCGCGGCAAGATGCAAGTAGGTGAACAGGATCAAGCCTTCGCGGAAATAACCATATTCCGCAGCGAGAGGCTCCTTCACCTTCATAATCATGTCCGCTCCGGCCCAAATGTCTTCAGCCCGTTCTATTATCAGTGCTCCCGCACGTTCATAATCTTCATTGCTGAAACCGCTGCCGGTTCCGGCCCCGTTCTCGATCCGCACTTCATGACCCGCTTTCACAAATGCAAGCACACCCGCAGGCGTCATCGCGACACGGTTTTCATTGTTCTTAATTTCTTTCGGTACGCCAATAATCATCTGATGCAACCCCCTTAAGCTTGTTCTACATTCAGTATAAGAAGTTTACGGCGAATCGGCATTGTTCAAAAATGAAAATACACCATCTTTCGCTTGTGTAAAAATACGAATGCTTACAGATGTAACGTGTCCGCTTTCAGGTCTAAATATAAGGTTACTTTCTGATTCATATGTTCAAGATCAATCGAGCCGACTTCGGAGATTCGTTTAAGGCGGTAGTTCAGCGAATTCGTATGAATGTGAAGGGCCTCGGCGGCGCGCTTCGCGTGGCTGTCGCACTCCAGATAAGTTTGCAATGTGAGCAGCAAGGCGCTGTTATGTTCTTGATCGTAGGCTTTGAGCTTAAGTAATGAAGGGTTAGTATAGCCTGAAGCTTGGTTATGTTCGGCGATGACAGGCAGGTACCGATAGAACCCAAGATCGGCATGCACCACGCACAATGCGCCTTCCTGCGGATGTCTTTGCCGGAATCTCAGCACATCCAACGCTTCTTTGTACTTAGCAACCGTGTGGCCATAGTGATCAGACGGGTTACTGAAACCGAAGGAGCGTAATGCGATACCGAAACGGTCGGATAGGGTTTTGTCCAAAAAGGTATAGAACTTTCTTGCCGCGTCCGATGTTGGTAACGCCTGAGTCATTACAATGAAATGCGGTCCGTCCGCAGTCATAAACGGAATGGAGTAGGCGCCGGCTGTGGAAATCACATAATGCAACTGCCCCAGTTGCTGCTCGGTGACATTATGTTCCGTTTGCAGTACCGCAATCTGGTAAAGCTTCGGCAAGTTGAGACCCCATGCGGAAGCTTTACTTTCAATATATGCATGAGAAATCATATGGCCCGTCAGCATCTGCCAAAAAAAGTCCTGATGACTTTCTTGATTTCGTTTGGCATGGTTTAGCAACTGAAGCAGTTTCGGCACAGCAGCTGCGGCGGCTTCGCTCAGTACCGAGTTGTAATCGGCTTCCGGACGAAGCGGATCTTCGGCAAGCCAGAGGTAACCGAGCACATCCTTATGATGACGGATGGCCACGGCAACGCGACTGCCCAAGCCGATCTCCGGGATGGCCGGTATTCGCAGAGGCTCGCTCGAGGCGAGAAGCCTGGGCAGAAAGCCGTCGCGCCAAAGACCCGCGATTACGGCTTCGGGCACGCGTCTTCCAACAATGGTGGCAATTCGGGCTGAATCCGTATGGGGACTATGTGAACTATAGGCCAGCAATCGATGATTGGCATCTTCTATGGTTACAGGGCATTGCAACGTTTCCCCGATCCAGTCGGCCAAGTGCTCCAAACTGTTAAAGCTTCGCGGGGGGAACGGGGTAGCGTTAGGCATAATGAAACTCCTCTGACACATGAGTAGTGGTACTGCTTTTATTGTAAAGAATTTTTCGATGATAAGCTATATAGAACCCCGTTACGGAAACGCGGATAGACCGTGGGAAAAAGTGGTATAATCATGGGACTGCGGATTGACGGAGACAACATTACGTGATAAAATTCGTTTAACTTTACTTTGGTAGTATGGTAGCGCACTAAAGCGTTCTGGGAATATAGATTAATGAAGTGATATGTTTTTGATGCAAAAAAGGGAATTAAAATTATAGATAGGAACAGAGGTGGATCGCGTGTCAAAACCGAAAGTATTTGAGAAACCGACCGGTGTGAAGGATTATTTACCCGATGCCGTCGGCAAGCTTCGCGCCATTGAGCGCAGTGTGCTGGATTGTATGGAAGGTTGGGGGTATCGGCAGATTATGACCCCGTCCATGGAGTATTACGATACGGTTGGCGTGGCCAGTTCAACTTCCGATAAGAAGTTGTTCAAGTTACTCAACAATCGCGGCACGACACTGGTGCTTCGTTCAGATATGACGGCGCCCATCGCGCGCGTAGTTTCCTCAATGCTGAAGGAGGAGACCTTCCCCATTCGATTATCCTATCACTCCAACGTATTTAGGGCTTTCGAAGAGGAAGCGGGTCGGGAAGCTGAATTTTATCAAACCGGCGTGGAGCTGGTAGGTGACGCGAGTCCCGAGGCTGACGCGGAAGTCGTGGCCTTATCCATTGCCTCTTTGAAAGCGGCGGGTGTGGATTCTTTCAAAATCGCGATGGGCCATGTCGGTTTCTTGAACGGTCTGTTCGAAGAAACGCTGGACGGCCGTCCGGAGGATCAGCTTGCCTTGAAAGGCTACTTGCTAAACCGCGATTATGTCGGTTACCGGTTGTTGATTTCTGAATTGGATCTAACCGACGCGGTGCGTAAAGAGCTGGAGGGAATATTGCGGTTGCGCGGGGGACTTGAAGTTTGCGAGCAGGCGTTAAACCTAAGTCCGAATCCGCAAGCGGAGGCTTCTATCCGCCATCTGTGCCAGGTCTGGGAAGTACTTCAGGATTACGGAGTATGCGACGATGTTTCCATCGATTTAACGATGATTGGCGACTTCTCTTACTATACAGGCATGACATTCGAAGGCTATGCCGCGGATCTGGGATTTCCGGTAGTTAGCGGAGGCCGCTATGATAACTTGCTTCAACAATTCGGACGTCCCGCTCCGGCCACCGGTTTTGCCTTGAAGACGACTCGAATCCTTGAAGTTTCAACCCGGGGCGGGGAACAGGAGAAGCGCGCTCGCGTTCTGGTATTGTATCGAACCGAAGAGCGAAGGGAAGCGTTGGAGTTTGCCGCGTATGCCCGCGAGAAAGTGAATGTGATGGTCGAGACGAGGCGTATTGTGGGCGATGACGCCGCATGCGAACAGGAGAAGGCGCGTTATACAGCCGAAGGCGGCTATCAGGAAGTCGTGCTGATCGGCGCGTTGAAAGGGGAGCGGGTGTGATGCAAGAGCTGTTAAAGGTCGCGATGCCCAAGGGGCGTATCTATAAACAAGCTTGTAACTTATTGCGCGAAGCCGGGTTGCCCATTCCGGATGATTTCGACGAGTCGCGTAAGCTGATTATTCCGGTGCCGGAGGCGGGCATGCAATTTATTATGGCGAAACCGGTGGACGTGCCGACTTATGTGGAATATGGTGTGGCGGATATTGGCATCGTCGGCAAAGATGTGCTGATGGAAGAAAACAAGGATGTCTATGAGCTTCTGGATTTAGGAATCGCGCGTTGTCGGATGTCTGTCATCGGACTGCCGGACTGGAAACCTGTCATTCACCCGCGCGTAGCGACGAAGTACCCGAGCGTGGCTTCCCAATATTTCCGGGAACGCGGACAGCAGGTCGATGTGATTAAGCTGAACGGCTCCATTGAGTTGGCTCCCTTAATCGGATTGGCCGATCGGATCGTGGATATGGTGGAAACCGGGGCTACGCTCAGGGAGAACGGCTTGGTTGAAATGGAAGAGATCTTCACCATTACAAGCCGCCTGATTGCGAACCGGGTAAGCTACCGGATGAAGAATGAAGCGATTCAACAGCTGTGTGATTTGCTGCAGCCTATCATCGCGCCTGTAGGGAAGCGGTAAGGCCGGCAAGATATTAGGACAGATCGGGGGACCAACAGAACATGCGCATCATGAGAGCAAGCGAGTTTCAAATACAGAGAGACGCCGAACAAGGCACACAGGAGCAAAATGAGGCCGTACGGGACATTATCAGCGAGGTGAAGCGGGACGGCGATGACGCGCTCAGACGGCTGTCGGCGAAGTTCGACGGCGTAAGCGTGGATCAGTTCCTTGTAACGGATGCGGAGGTGGAGGCGGCATACGCGAAGGTCGATGAAGCGTTCCTGAGCGCGTTGCGCGAAGCCGCTGTTAATATTCGCCTGTTTCACGAGAAACAGCGGCGAACGTCCTGGATGGACCTGCAGCCGGACGGCACGCTGCTGGGTCAGATCATGCGGCCCCTAAAGCGCGTAGGCGTTTACGTGCCCGGCGGCAAAGCGGCTTACCCGTCGTCCGTGCTCATGAACGCGATCCCCGCCATCGTTGCCGGTGTGCCGGAGATCGTCATGGTCACCCCGCCGGCTACGGGCGGCAAAGCGGGCATCGACCCGTACATCCTTGTAGCCGCCGCGGAAGCGGGCGTCAAGGAGATCTACCGGGTCGGCGGCGCGCAGGCGGTCGCTGCGCTGGCTTACGGCACGGCGTCAATTCCGCGCGTGGACAAGATCTTCGGCCCCGGCAACATCTACGTTGCCCTGGCCAAGAGGCACGTGTACGGCGTCGTCGACATCGACTCCTTCGCCGGCCCGAGCGAGATCGCGATCCTGGCCGACGAGTCGGCCGACCCGGCGTACGCCGCGGCCGACCTGCTGTCGCAGGCCGAACATGACGAGATGGCATCCGCCATCCTCGTCACGCCTTCGGCCGAGCTGGCTGAAGCTGTCGCGCTCGAGGTCGAGCGACAGCTGGCATCGCTTCCGCGCCGCGACATCGCGCGCAAGTCGATCGACAGCTTCGGCGCGGTGCTGACGGTGGAATCGATGCCGGAGGGCATCGATGTCATCAACCGTCTCGCGCCGGAGCATTTGGAGCTGATGGTGCGGGATCCGCTCGGCATGCTGGGCAAGATCGAGAATGCCGGCGCCATCTTCCTGGGCGACTACAGTTCGGAGCCGGTCGGGGACTATTGGGCGGGACCGAATCATATTATCCCGACCAACGGGACGGCGCGATTTTCCTCGCCGGTTAATGTTGATGATTTCATGAAGAAGTCGTCCATGATCTATTACAGTAAAGAAGCGTTGCTTCAGAACGGCCATAAAATTATGACTTTAGCGCGGCACGAAGGCTTGGAGGCGCATGCCCGGGCCATCGAGATCCGTTTGGAGAAAGAGGGGAAACAAGGATGACAGAACAGGAACAGCGCAACTACAGCGCGGGACGCGCATCAAGCATCACCCGGACAACGAATGAAACGGACATCACGCTGGCCTTTGGTGTGGACGGCACAGGGAAAGCGGAGATTGAAACGGATGTCCCTTTTCTGAATCACATGCTGGATTTGTTTACGAAACATGGCCAATTCGACCTGAAGGTGGACGCCAAAGGCGATGTGGATATCGATGATCATCATACGGTTGAAGATATCGGCATTTGTCTGGGACAGACGTTGCGCGAGGCGCTTGGCGATAAGAAAGGAATTAAACGCTATGCTTCCGTTTTCGTTCCGATGGATGAGGCGTTGGCGCAGGTGGTTATAGATATATCGAACCGCCCCCATTTTGAATACCGGGCACAATATCCCTCTTCGCAAGTAGGAAGCTTTTCCACCGAGCTGGTTCATGAGTTTCTGTGGAAGCTGGCGCTGGAAGCCCGCATTACGCTGCATGTCATCGTGCATTACGGACAGAACACGCATCATATGATTGAAGCGGTGTTTAAGGCGCTGGGCCGCGCACTGGACGAAGCAACAACGATTGATCCGCGAGTGCAAGGAGTGCCTTCCACGAAAGGAGTGCTGTAATGATCGCGATTATCGATTACGGCATGGGCAATCTTCATAGTGTCAGTAAAGCGGTTGAGCGGCTGGGTTTTGCGTACAAAGTGACAGCGGAGGAGTCGGAGCTGCTGGCGGCGGACGGTGTGATTTTGCCGGGGGTTGGAGCGTTTGGCGATGCCATGGTGAATTTGCGGGAAACCGGATTGGATGAATCGGTGCGCAAAGTGGCTGAAGCGGGAATTCCATTACTGGGCATCTGTCTGGGCATGCAGCTCTTGTTTGAGCGAAGCGAGGAGTACGGGGATCACGAGGGGTTGTCCCTGTTGCCTGGACGCGTAGTCCGGTTTCAAGGAGATTACAAGGTGCCGCATATGGGATGGAACCGTTTGGAAGCCCGTTCGGAGCATCCATTGCTAAGGGGCTTGGATCAGGGGCATGTCTACTTCGTGCATTCCTATCATGTGGTTGCGGACAAGGCGGCGGACGTTCTCGCAGTAACCGATTATTATCAAAAAGTAACCGCGGTTGTCGGCCGGGAGCAAGTATACGGCATGCAATTTCATCCTGAAAAAAGCGGTGAAGTCGGCATGAAGCTGCTTGAGAATTTCCTTCGGCTGACGGTGCGGCAAGTTCAATAGATCTATGTATTCGATGCAAAATATAGGGGGAGCGTCACTCATGCCATCATCATTCATCATCTATCCGGCAATCGATATTCGCGGAGGCAAAGCCGTCCGTCTCGTGCAAGGCGATTACAATCAGGAAACCGTTTATAATGACGATCCCCGGGAAGCGGCTGCGGAGTGGGAAGCGGGCGGTGCTTCATGGATTCATCTGGTGGATCTCGACGGGGCCAAGGCGGGACATCCGGTAAACGACGCGTTGGTCGGCGAAATTGCCCGCAGTGTTAAAGTGCCTGTGCAGATCGGCGGCGGGCTGCGGACTCAAACGGATATTGAGCGTCTGTTGTCGCTGGGGGTGTCCCGGGTGATTCTGGGTACGGCTGCCATTGAAGACCGCGTTTTTGTGCAAAAAGTGCTCCAAGAATACGGCGACCGCATCGCCATCGGTCTGGATGCCCGTGACGGGTATGTGGCCACGCGCGGTTGGCTGGAAACGTCCCAGGTAAAAGCGGAAGATTTAGCGGTGGAGCTTGCGGAACACGGGGCGCGCACCTTTATCTTCACCGATATTTCCCGTGACGGCATGATGGGCGGGCCTAATGTGGAAGCGATTGTTTCCCTGGCCAAGGTATCCGGACAAACCGTCATCGCTTCAGGCGGCGTAAGCCAATTCTCCGATTTGGAACGTTTGGCGGAGCATGCGGGTCAAGGCATCGGCGGCGCCATTGTCGGCAAGGCGCTGTACACGGGCAGCATTGATTTGGCCCAAGCGGTACGCGAGCTAGAGCGGTAGGAGGGGGAAAGCGGATGTTGGCGAAGCGAATTATCCCTTGTCTGGATGTAAAAGACGGACGCGTAGTTAAGGGCGTTAACTTTGTGAATCTCAGAGACGCCGGAGATCCGGTGGAACTGGCTTCCCTGTATGATCAGGAAGGCGCGGATGAGCTGGTGTTTCTGGATATTTCCGCTTCGGTGGAAGGACGCGCGACGATGATTGAAGTGGTCAGGCGTACGGCAGGCGAAATCACCATTCCCTTTACGGTGGGCGGCGGAATCGGTCACGTCGACGACATGAAACGGATTCTGCGCGCGGGCGCGGACAAAATCGGCATCAACACAGCGGCGCTCCGCAACCCCGAGCTGGTGAGTGAAGGCGCGCGTAAATTCGGCTCGCAGTGCATTGTGGTAGCCATTGACGCCAAGTTCAACGAAGCTTGGGGCGAATGGGAGGTCTACACGCACGGAGGACGCAACGCCACGGGCATCAAAGCTCTGGCTTGGGTGAAGCAAGCGGAGGAGCTTGGCGCGGGTGAGATTCTGCTGACTTCCATGGATGCGGACGGCACGAAGGACGGGTTCGATGTGCGGTTGACCCGCGCGGTGTCCGATCTGGTTTCCATTCCGGTCATCGCTTCGGGCGGAGCGGGACGTGTGGAACATTTTGACCAAATCTTTAAAGAGGGACTTGCGGATGCGGGGCTTGCGGCTACGATCTTTCACTATAAAGAGATGACGATTGGCGAAGTGAAGGCCGATTTGAGAAGTAAAGGAGTTGAAGTGCGATGAAGGTGGATGGAATGGGCTTGTCTGCGGAGTTGAAGTGGGATGCGCACGGACTAATGCCGGCGATTGTCCAGGATGCGGCCAGCAAGGAAGTATTGATGCTTGCCTACATGAACGAAGAATCGCTAAAGCTCTCTGTGGAGAGCGGAGAAACCTGGTTTTGGAGCCGATCTCGCAAAGCATTGTGGCATAAAGGCGCAACGAGCGGGAATACACAGCATATACTGTCTATGAAATATGACTGTGATGCGGACACCCTTCTGGTGCTGGTGGAGCCTCAAGGTCCCGCTTGTCATACCGGAAAGTACACTTGCTTTAATGAAGAAGTGGCGTTGGCGGGTGCTGGAGAAGGACTGGATGCTCAGAAAACTTCCGGAATTGCTGATGGGGGTATGACTGCGTTATCAGGGCAGGGACGTTTTGAGATTCTTGGGGAGTTGGAGCGCCTTATTGCGGAACGGGAAGCGGAGCGTCCTGAAGGAGCTTATACGACTTATCTGTTCGACAAAGGTGTGGACAAGATTCTGAAAAAAGTTGGGGAAGAAGCGGCTGAAGTCATTATCGCGGCCAAAAATCGGGACAAAGACGAGCTCCGCTACGAGGCGAGTGATCTGATCTATCACTTATTGGTTTTGCTGCGCGAGCAGAAGCTGCCTTTGGACGATGTGCTCAGGGAACTTGGTAACCGTCACAACAAAGTCAAACCGGAAAGCCAGGAGTCCTGAGATGCTGATCGATTATCACACCCATCATGCGCGTTGCGGGCATGCGGTCGGAACCTTGGAGGAGTACGTGAAGCGCGGCATTGAGCTCGGTTTCAGCCAATTGGGGCTGTCCGACCACATGCCGCTGCTTCACGTTAACCCGGATACCTATTATCCCGAGATGGCGATGGCTATGGACGAGCTTCCGCGGTATTTTGAAGAGTGTGTCGTGTTGAAGGAGAAGTATAAAGATCAGATTGATATCCGCATCGGTATGGAAGGCGATTATATCGAGGGGTATGAAGAGGAAATCTCCCGGTTGATTGAAGCTTATCCTTGGGATTATGTGATCGGTTCGGTGCATTTTCTTGGGGAATGGGATATTACAGATTTTCGGCAAACGTCAGGGTGGGACGGCAAGAATCATGACGCCGTTTACGAGCAATACTATGATGCGGTGATAAAAGCCGCCCGTACGGGATTTTACGATTTCATCGGTCATATTGATGTCATTAAGCGGTTTGGTTTCAAGCCGGACGGGGATGTTACTTCGCTGGAGAATGCGGCGTTGGACGCCGTGAAAGCCTCAGGTATGGCGATTGAGCTTAATGCATCAGGACTGCGTACGCCTGCCGCGGAGATGTTTCCCGGCCGGCGGATGCTGCAATATGCGTATGATTCCGGGATTCCCGTCACCATTGGGTCCGATGCGCATCAGCCCGAGCGTCTTGGCCAATATTTGGATGATGCGCGTGCCCTCCTTAGAGAAATCGGTTATACACAACTGACAGGTTTTCGACAAAGACGAAAGTTTTGTGTCGATTTTTGAATTATTGTAAAAACGATGTATAATAGAATTACAATCTCTTTAGGAGGGTTTTTAAGTTGAACGACAAGATACGCATTTTTTCCGGTTCCTCAAACCCGGAGTTGGTCGACCGCATCTGTAAGGAGCTGGGCCAACCCGTCGGCAGAATCAAGCTTTCCCGGTTCAAGAGCGGAGAGATTTATGTCCACTACGAAGAATCCATTCGGAATTGCGACGTGTTCCTGGTGCAATCGTTCTCGCACCCCATTAATGAAGCTCTTGTAGAACTGATGGTTATGATTGATGCGGCTAAGCGGGCATCGGCAAGAACTGTAAATATTGTTGTTCCTTATTACGGATATGCCAGACAAGAGCGTAAAGCGGCTCCGCGTGAACCGATTTCCGCGAAGATGGTGGCGGATGTGCTGACAACGGTTGGCGCAACCCGTGTAATTACACTGGATTTGCACGCTCCTGCTATTCAAGGATTCTTCAACATTCCGGTGGATCACCTGACGGCATTGGATCTGATCAGTGATTACCTGAAAGCGAAGAATATTCCTAACCCGATCGTGGTATCTCCGGATGCGGGCCGCGCGGCTACGGCCGAGAAGCTGGCTAACTACCTGGATTCCCCGTTCGCGATTATGATCAAGAAACGCCCGGCGCATAACGAATCTACAATCACGCATGTTATCGGTGACGTAGAAGGCCAAACGCCGATTATTATCGAAGATTTAATTGATACGGGCACGACGATCGTTAACGTTGTGGAAGGCTTGAAAGAGCGCGGCGCTAATGATGTATATGTCTGTGCAACTCATCCGGTGTTCTCCGGCCCGGCGCTGCAACGTCTGGATCACCCGAGCATCAAGGAAGTGGTTGTGACGGATTCAATCGCGTTACCGCGGGACTGCTCCGATCGCTTCAAGGTTATCTCCATCGCTCATTTGTTAGCGGATGCGATTCAGATTATTTTGCAGGGCGGATCAATCTCCACATTGTTTAAGAACAACGGCGGTTTGTAAGCTATCCACATATGAATTTAACAGGACAGGACAGGTACCCTTGGGTGCCTGTTTTTTTGTTTCTTTGATGAGTGGGCAGCTTAGTTGGCAAAGTATAAGTTTCAAGAAACCAATTCTATATTAAATTCATTGATTTCTAATGCTAACGATGTTAACGAAGTTTAACGAATCATGGTATCACTATGGGGCCCAAATGAGCCGCTTTAGAGATGTAACGAATTCTCACAGCTTTAAAGCTGTCATCTGGTGTATTTACCGGAGGAATAGGAGTTGTAAAGTTATGAGGATTCGTTATAATGGCGCAGACCTCTAAAAAAAGGCAATTAGTGTTAAGAGGATTCGTTAGCACAGTTGGAATGTTGGAAATAATTCCAGCTGGCGAAATGGTAGTGATAACGCGACAAATGATGCAGCTCCCTACTCGCAAAGACTCAATAGCAGCGATAACGCTACAAATGCCGGTGCGCAATCCGCAAATCGACTGCCCCGCCGGTCATAGTAGCGAAATCGCTACAAATGGAGCCGTGCGCGGCTCCCACAGCCAGAATAGTAGCGATAACGCTACAAATGCCGGTGCGCAATCCGAAAATCGACTGCCCCGCCGGTCATAGTAGCGAAATCGCTACAAAAGGAGCAGGGCGCGGCTCCCACAGCCAGAATAGTAGCGATAACGCTACAAATGCCGGTGCGCATTCCGAAAATTGACTGCCCCGAAGGAGATAGTAGCGAAATCGCTACAAATGGAGCCGTGCGCGGCTCCCAGAGCCAGAATAGTAGCGATAACGCTACAAATGCCGGCACATGACACCCGCGCCAAGCACGGAACCGCTCAGCTGAAGCAACGGTTTATCTCCAGCACTGAAACCTTTCTACCTTTATCGACGTCAGAGGCATTGAACAAGGGTTGAGCGTCAAGAATCCTTGCCATACTAACTTAGACTCGAAGGGAGAAATCAATGATGAATAAACAAAAATTATTAATTCTAGTAACAAGCGTAGGCTTGCTTAGCACAACGGCTGTGGTGGGTGCGAACGGGCTTTTGGAAAAGGTGAAAGGGATCGTAAGGAATGATATCGTCGTATCTATAGACGGAACAGACACTGCGCTCCATCCTGTATACATTAACGGCAAAGCTTATCTCCCGGCTCGCGACACAGCTGCGGCTTTAGGCTACGGCTTGAGCTACAACATCAAAGATAAAGAAATTCAGATTCAAGGCAACGGCGACGGCCAAGAGGAGGCGGCCTTGATGCAGACGCAAGGGGTAATCGCAAGCGTAACACCGATTGACCAATACGTGCGCATCGAGGTTCTCGGTCACGGACCGAACAGTTGGATCATGCTTAATGTGGACAAGGAGACGGTACTGACTTCTCGCAGCGGTCAAGCGGTTACAGCCAAGGACCTCAAAGCAGGTATGCATGTATACGCGAAATACGGCCCTGTAATGGCCATGAGCTACCCGGGACAATCCCATGCCGTAAGTGTTGAGGTTATGGAAGAACGCCTGATTAAAGAGCAAGCAATCTTTACGGTGAAGAAAGGCGATGACGGTTGGCAAATTCAGTTCGGCGAACTCAAGGACGGGGTCGAAGTGCCTAGCCTGACGTTGAATGCGGGGAAAGAAACAATGCTCATCTCGGCGGAAGGGCAACCGGTCGAGTGGTCGCAGCTGAAGCCGGGCACGAAAGTCCGCGCCTACTACGGTCCGATCATGACTAAGAGCATTCCGCCGCAAAGCCCGGCACACGTCATTGTGGTGTTGGAAGAACAATTGGATGCCGCAAGCGTGAAAGAGTACAGAGACCTGGGATGGAAGCACGTGCCGGATGCGGAGAAGAAGCACCTGATTACCAAGAAAGAGGAAGCGCAAGTTAGCATCTTTCCTGCCAAAGGCGCTGGTATCATGACTTATACGGAACAGCAGAAGAAGCTTTTAGCTGAAATTGTGGCGAAGAACGGCAATCTGGTATCTGTAAATTACACAACGGATCAGGATGCTCTGCTCGGACCGTTAATGGTTGTGTTCGACGCCGAAACGAAGGAACATATCGGATTTTTCGTAAGAAAATAACCAACATAAACACGAGTAACATGTTTCGTCAAAAGCCAAGCTTGGTCCCTGGATTCGGGGTCAGGGCTTGGCTTTCTTTTGGGCGGAGAGGGTGAAGAAGAGTTTAGGTATTAGGTCGGAACTGTGGTATACTCTCCTTAATTACAACCTATAAGAATTTACCGGAGGTGCCTTATGATCAAAGAAACAAAGCTTATGGCCAAAGCTCCCAAGCCTAAAGTGATTTCCGTGCGGATGGATGCCGCGTTCTTCTTCGAGCGTGCCGTTCAGTCGATGGATCGGTTTCATTACGATAAGGCATTAAAGTATTTTCGGCGCGCAGCCGAGTATGAGCCGGACAATCCGGTGAATCACTGCAATACTGCGGGAATTCTGTCGGAGCTGGGTAACTATGAGGAATCCAATCGCATCCTGAAGCAAGTGCTGGAAGAGATCGATCCGGAGATGACGGAATGTTATTTCTACATGGCCAACAATTACGCCAACATGGAGAATTTCGAATCGGCGGAGCGGGAACTAATTCGATATCTGGAACAAGATGCCGAAGGCCATTACCTGGAAGAAGCCGAAGAGATGATGGAATTTCTGAGCACTGAAATGGAAAGACCCGCTAAGCAGGTAACGATCAAGAGCAGAGAAGGACTGAATGAACACGATAAGGCGCGCTCCCTCCTGGAAGAAGGGAAGTTTGCCGAAGCGGTTCGTGTCCTGGAGCAATTGATCAGTAAGCATCCGGAATTTATGGCTGCCCGAAATAATCTGGCATTAGCCTATTACTATATGGGGTACTTCGACAAGTCTACGGAAACCATTCATCAGGTGCTGGAGATGGAACCCGGGAACCTGCATGCGTTATGCAACATGGCGATCTTCTATCAAAATTTGGAGAAGCACGAACCCCTGCAGGAATTAGTCGAGGTGTTGAAGAAAACCTACCCGTTTCATCAGGAACATGTGTTCAAGTTGGCTACCACGATGGGGATTCTGGGCGAGCATGAGACAGCTTACCGGCATTTCCGCCGTCTGTTGAAGGACTCGGAGGCTTTCGCCGATCCAAGCCTGCACCACTACACAGCGGTGGCCGCTTGCAATATCGGCCGTTTCGACGATGCCGCAAGGCATTGGATGCAAACGCAGAAGCTGGACTCGGGGTCTGAAATTCCGCGTTTTTTCATGAGCCAGTTGAACGAGATTCGCAAGGATCCTTCCAAGCGGCCATTGAACTATCACTATCATCTGCCTTTCGAAGAGCAGTTTCAGTTGCTTGAGAAATCTTCCAAAGACGGCATTCCGGATCACATGAAGCGGGACCCTCTTGTGCGATCTTCGTTTTTCTGGGCGCTCCGCCACGGTGATCACGAGACGAAGCTCCAGGTCATTCAGGCGCTTGGCATGCTGGCGGACAGCGAAGTGAAGGACGCGTTGCGCGCTTTTATTCTGGAACCGGACGAGGATGAATATTTAAAAAAGGTGGCCATCTTTGTGTTGCGTACGATCGGACTGAAAGAGCCTATACACGCTCACCTTGAAGGCAAGCCGACCGTAGTTCACGCCATGACGTTCTCGCCTAATCTGCCGGTCTGGGAAGAGCAGTGGCAATCCGTTATGGAATTGGCGTTAACGAAGATGGACCGCCGTTATGACATGGTCCAACAGCACGATCTGCAAACGCTGTGGGTGGAGTATCTGTCCCGCGTCTATCCGAACGCGCCCAAGATTGTGAAGATGGAGGGCTGGGCAGCCGCGCTGGAATACCTGACAGCGAAGATGCACCGCCGCACCATCTCTTATCATGAGGTGGCGAGTCTGTACGGCGCTTCCATCACTACCATCAGTAAATATGTGAAGCTAATCGACGAGGCTTGCGGTATTCGGGAGAAGATGGAGGCCATTTTTCACAAATTTAATGAAAAGCTTTGATTGTTAGCATGCTATATTAAGGTAAAATGATTTTAGTGAAAATGAAGCCTTGCTTCTTTTAAATATTTGTAGGAGGTCAATTCTATATGTCTACTAAGTACAAAACCATCGTCATCGGTACCGGTCCTGCGGGGCTGACAGCCGCAATCTATCTGGCGCGCGCCAACCTCAATCCTCTCATCATTGAAGGTCCTGAGCCGGGCGGACAGTTAACGACAACAACGGATGTGGAAAATTTCCCAGGCTTTCCCGACGGTATTATGGGACCGGAGCTTATGGCCAACATGCGCAAGCAAGCGGAGCGCTTCGGAGCTGAGTTCAAGACGGGCTGGGTCAATAAAGCGAACTTGTCTCAACGTCCTTTCAAACTGCAAGTTGAAGGCATGGGCGAGCTTGAAGCGGAAACAGTCATTATCTCCACAGGCGCTTCCGCTAAATATTTGGGCATCACGAATGAACGCGAGAACGTGGGCCGAGGCGTGAGCACTTGCGCCACATGCGACGGTTTTTTCTTCCGCAACAAGAAGATTATCGTTGTCGGCGGCGGCGATTCCGCCATGGAGGAAGCCAACTTCCTGACTCGCTTTGCTTCGGAAGTTCGACTGGTTCACAGACGCGACGAACTTCGCGCCTCCAAGATCATGCAAGACCGCGCTCGCGAGAACGAGAAGGTTGCATGGAGCCTGAACCGCACGCCGCTTGAGGTTGTTGCCGGGGAGCGCGGTGTTACAGCGCTGAAGGTAAAGAACAACGAGACCGGAGAAGAAGAGCTGTTTGAGACGGACGGCATTTTCGTAGCCATCGGCCATACGCCGAATACGAAATTTCTTGAAGGCCAGGTGACCACCGATGAGACGGGCTACATCTTGGTAAAGCCGGGCACAACAGAGACGAACATCCCGGGTGTTTTCGCTTGCGGCGATGTGCAGGATCAGAAGTACCGCCAAGCGATTACAGCAGCGGGCAGCGGTTGTATGGCCGCCCTGGACTGCGAGAAGTTTCTGGAAGGAAACATCGTTCACGACTGGAGCGTTTCCCTATAATGAACAGGACGCCAGCCGCCTAGTCGGTTGGCGTTTTCTATTCAGCTATAAGAAAGCATAAGTTTAGGCCGGGACACCGTTTCACCTTTGCGTAAGTGATATGCCGGGGGCAGTTGTTCTTGACCTGTAACGGGGGTTAGCTTATAGTGGGAACAGTGTTATTATTCTAAACCTAACTATAGAGGTGACTTAACGAATGTCAGATCACATTTACATTGGCGCGGACATTGGCGGAACCGCCATTAAGGTAGGCATATGCGATGAGAACGGCACATTGCTGCACTCATATGAAGGGCCTACAGGTACGGAGGACGGCCAGGACGCGATCCTTGAGAACATCGCGGCTTATGTCCGCAAAATTGTAGAAGATTCACCGTTCGCATGGGAACAGGTTGCGGGTGTAGGGATCGGAATCGCGGGTTTTATGGATATTCCGACCGGGTTCATGAAGACTTCACCGAACCTTCCGCTTCGGAACGTTCCCATTAAGCAGATTCTCGAAGAGAAGCTGGGCAAGCTCGTGAAGATTAACAATGACGCCAATGTGGCGGCTTTGGGCGAAGCTTGGAGCGGCGCGGGTGCTGGCATTCCGAATGTCGTATGCTATACGCTGGGAACAGGCGTAGGCGGAGGCATCATCATCCATGGTAAAATATATGAAGGCTTTAACGGCATGGGCGGCGAGCTTGGCCATATGTCCATCGTTCCTGATCTGGAAGCCATTCAATGCGGCTGCGGCAAGATGGGTTGCCTGGAGACGGTATCCTCCGCAACGGGTATTGTGAGAATGGCTAAAGATGCTGTGGAGCGCGGCGACCGTACTTCGCTGTCCCACATTGACAATATCACCGCGAAGGATGTATTCGACGCGGCCAAGGCGGGCGATGAAGTCGCGAATCGTATTATTTCCCGAGCGGCATTCTACCTGGGGAAATCGATGGCGGCCATTGCTGTTGTCGTAAATCCGCAACGTTTCATTATC
The DNA here is from genome assembly GCF_001644605.1 of Paenibacillus swuensis. Lineage (NCBI taxonomy): Bacteria > Bacillati > Bacillota > Bacilli > Caryophanales > Paenibacillaceae > Paenibacillus > Paenibacillus swuensis. The sequence goes on from NZ_CP011388.1 coordinate 2,660,785, forward strand.
GGAGGCGGTCTGTCCAAAGCAGGAGAATTCCTCTTCGAGCAGATCCGTGAGGTATTCCGTAAGTTCACACCGGAGACGGCGCAGGAAGGCGTGGAGATTCTTCCGGCCATTCTTGGGAACGACGCGGGTGTAGTCGGAGCCGCCGGCCTGATTACACGATCATAATCGACTTACTGTAACGAGGAAAGTGGTAATACGATTCTCGTCAAACAACCGTAATAGATCATAAGGAGGGTATCCGCGTGGAAGATACCGTTTCATTAGGGAAACTGGTCATTATTACAGGCATGTCGGGAGCCGGCAAGACCATTGCGGTGCAAAGCATGGAAGACCTCGGTTATTTCTGCGTGGATAATCTTCCGCCCGTTCTGATCCCCAAGTTTGCCGAGTTAATCGAGCAATCCAAGGGTAAGATCGGCAAAGTGGCGTTGGTTATTGACTTACGCGGGCGTGAGTTCTTCACTGCATTGTCGGAGTCTCTGACGTTTATTCGGGAAAACTATACGCTAAGCTACGAAATTCTGTTTCTGGATGCAACGGATTCCGTCCTGGTTCAGCGTTACAAGGAAAGCAGGAGGTTGCATCCGCTTGCGGTCGGAGGACTTCCGCTGGAGGGCATACACGCCGAACGCCGCCTGTTGGAAGAACTCAAAGGCATGGCGACGCAGATCATTGACACGGGAAGTCTGAAGCCTGTCCAGTTGAAGGAGAAGATCGCGTCCAGATTTAAAGAATCCGATAAACGCGGAATCTCCGTTAACATTACTTCATTCGGTTTTAAGTACGGAGTCCCGATCGACGCGGATCTGATTTTTGATGTTCGTTTCTTGCCCAACCCGCATTACATCGACACCTTGAGACCTCACACCGGCATGGATCAGGATGTTTACGATTATGTCATGAAATGGCCTGAAACGAATGTATTCCTAACGAAATTGCTGGATATGCTGCACTTTCTTATCCCGCAATATGAGAAGGAAGGCAAGAGCCAAGTCGTCATCGGGATCGGCTGCACGGGCGGCAAGCACCGTTCTGTTGCCCTTGCCGAATTTCTGGGCAAGACGCTTGGGGCCAGCGAGACTGAAAATATCCGGGTCGGCCATAGAGATTATGAGCGGGATCGGCATTAAGAAGGTGAAGGCATGAGCGCGGAACCGTCCTTGAAGCGACGTCCCAAGATTGTGGTTATCGGCGGAGGTACCGGTCTTTCCGTAATGCTCCGCGGCTTGAAGGAAATGCCGCTGGATATTACCGCCATCGTTACGGTAGCGGATGACGGCGGGAGCTCAGGCATTCTCCGGAGCGAAATGCAAATGCCGCCGCCCGGCGATATTCGCAGCGTGTTAACGGCGTTGGCGGACGTTGAACCGCTCTTGTCCGAGCTGCTGCAATACCGGTTCAGCAGCGGGACGGGATTAGCCGGACATAGTTTGGGTAATTTAATCATTGCGGCGATGACGGACATCTCCGGCGACTTCGTTACAGGCGTTCGCGAGCTAAGCCAGGTGCTTGCCGTTCGCGGCAAAGTGTTGCCGGCTTCCGGTCAGGCGATCGTGCTGAAAGCCGAGATGGAAGACGGCACGATCGTGGAAGGCGAATCGCATATTCCCAAGGCGGGCAAGCGAATCCACAGGCTGTTTATTGAACCTGCGGATGTGCAGCCGCTCGATGAAGCGCTCCGCGCCATTGAGGAAGCTGACGCCATTCTTGCGGGTCCCGGAAGCCTGTACACGAGTATTCTTCCGAACCTGCTTGTACCCAAGATGGCCGATGCGATCCTCAAATCGGAAGCGGTCAAGATCTTTGTCTGCAATGTCATGACACAGCCCGGGGAAACCGACAACTATTCGGTCAGTGATCACTTGACCGCGGTCCATCAGCATGTCGGACACCATCTGTTTGACTATGTCATTGTGAATAACGGTGAAATCCCGGAACAGGTGCAGAGTAAATATGCCGAGCAAGGCGCCAAGGCGGTTCATCTGGATTTAGAAGAGGTGACCAAGCGCGGATATAAAGTGATTGCGGACCGATTGGTGTTGTTCAGAACTTATCTGCGCCATGACGCCGGGCGTTTAAGTCAACATATCTATCAGTTAGTGGACAGCTGGATGGTACGGAAGAGGTGATCCCCTGATGTCCTTTGCGGCACAAACCAAGAAAGAATTAACGATGGTTGAAGCGGAAGACTGCTGCGAGAAGGCGGAGCTTTCCGCTTTAATAAGGATGAACGGCTCGGTGCAATTATCGAATCAGAGAGTCATCCTCGATGTCTCTACGGAGAACGCGGCGATTGCCAGACGCATCTATTCCCTCATCAAAAAAATATACGGTATGCATACCGAGCTGTTGGTGCGCAAAAAAATGCGTCTGAAGAAGAACAATGTATACATTGTTCGGATTCCGGCCCGGGTGCAAGAGCTTCTTGCCGATTTATACATCGTTTCCGAAGGTTTTCAGTTTACCGACGGGATCGATAAAGCGGTCGTCAAGAACAGCTGCTGTATCCGCGCTTATTTGCGCGGGGCATTCCTGGCCGGAGGGTCCGTCAACAATCCGGAAGGCTCTTCCTACCACTTGGAGATTTCCTCCATGTATGAGGAGCATTGCAAGGAACTGGTTCGTCTTGCGAATACGTTCGACCTTAACGCGAGATGTATTGAGCGGAAGAAGGGGTTTGTATTCTACCTGAAGGAAGGCGAGAAGATCATCGAGCTTCTCAATATCATCGGGGCGCACCAAGCTCTGTTTAAGTTCGAGGATGTGCGGATTATGCGGGACATGCGAAACTCGGTCAACCGGATCGTGAACTGTGAGACCGCGAATCTGAATAAGACAATCGGCGCAGCCGTTCGCCAGATTGACAATATCAAGCTGCTTCAAAGGGAGTTGGGACTGGAGAACTTGCCGGACAAGCTTCGGGAAGTGGCGGAGATTCGTATGATGAATCCGGATCTGAACTTAACGGAAGTCGGCGAGATGTTGAAAGGCAAAGTCAGCAAGTCGGGTGTCAACCACAGACTCCGCAAAATTGATGAACTTGCCGAAAAAATCAGAAACGGCTAGAATAGACTCTTAGACCTTACCAATCGTCTGTTAGACGTTTTCATTGGTAAATGTTATAATAAGTATAAAATGCTTTTTTCGTCTGAATACGATGCGATAGCAGTTGTAAATTAGGTATATAGGGGGTTAGGGCTGAATGACGAAGCACCCGGTAGTAGTAAAATTAAAGACAGGCTTACATGCGCGTCCCGCAGCACTGTTCGTCCAAGAGGCTAATAAGTTTTCCTCGGAGATTTTCGTGGAGAAGGATGAGAAGAAGGTCAATGCCAAGAGTATTATGGGTATTATGAGCTTGGCGATCTCCTCTGGAACTGAAGTTTATATCAGCGCGGAAGGCCCGGATGCCGAACAGGCTGTAAACGCTTTAGTCACACTGGTCAGCAAGGAAGAACTAGAGAACCAATAAGACATGCAAAGGGAAGCTTCATCGGAGGCTTTTCTTTTTTTTGGACACATTTCTGTAGTGTAAGTAGTAAATTAGGGCTATTTTGTGCAACCTTTCCAAGTTTCTGGCGTCTAAGTAGGGGACTAATAAACGGAAGGGGTAATAAGTCATGAACCAAAAGTCCAGCAAGTGGATTGTGCTAGGTGTGGTTGCAGGCGCGTTAACGATGTTCAGTTTCACAGGCGGAGGTGTTGCATCCTTGATCGGTAATGAACCCGTACATGCGGAAGCGTTGGCCCCGGCGGTAAAGAACACGATTACAGTTACAGGTAAAGGCGAACTAAAAGTGGAGCCGGATGTAGCTTATATTTCGTTCGGTGTGGCAACAAAGGGCAAGACAGCGAATGAAGCGCAGAAAGCGAATGCAGCAGCGTATAACAAGCTTACCAAAGTGCTTTTTGAGCAATATAAACTGGCGGCGGCCGATGTAAAGACAAGTTCTTTCCAAGTGCAACCGGAGTATAACTATTCCGAGAAGGAGCAGAAGCTCATCGGGTACACAGCCAATCATATGGTACAGGTCACTTTTCGCAAAATAGACGGTATCGGAGCGCTTCTGGACGCGGTTTCCGCTGTCGGAGCCAATCGGGTAGATCATATTCAGTTTGATACCGAGAAGAAAGACGAGTACGAATTACAGGCGTTGGAGAAAGCAATGGCTAATGCGGAAGGCAAAGCCGCGGTATTGGCGAAAGCCTCCAAGCGGGAGTTAAAAGGCGTGTCCAACATTATTCAGCAAGGCGCTCAAGCCGCGCCGGTTTATCTGCAAACCGAGATGTTACAAAAGAGCATGGTTGCGGACCAAGCCGGCGGAACTTCCATTCAAAGCGGACAAATAACAATAACTACAAATGTCAGTGTGCAGTTCGATTTCTAAAGCTTTATCCGGATAGCTTACCAAGCAGCACGCGTTAGACAGAGAGAAGGATAGGTATACATGTTGTTAAGACAAATATCGATACTGGCCGTAGTCGCTGCCTTGGGGATGTCGATCTTCGCCCCAGCCGCTTCGGCCGTATCTACTTCAAGCTCATTAATACTGCTTTATCTGAACAAAAAGCAAGCGATGGTGAACAACGATACGGTTACTCTGGATTCGCCCGCAACGGTCGTGAACGGCAGGACCTTTGTGCCGCTTCGTTTCCTGCAGCAGTCTTTCGGATTCCAGATGTCCCTAGTGAACGGGAAGATTACAATCAGCACGAGTACGGCTACGCTGCTCATCGATATGAAGAAAAAGGCGGCTTACGCCAACGGAACCTATGTGCCATACAGCCAGGCGGTTGCGGTTCGAAACGGTAGAACGCTGATTCAGTTGAAATGGGTTGCGGATTATATGGGCGCCCGTTATGTGTATCATCAAGATTTAGGGCGTATTGATATTTATTACGTGAAGACAGCGAACGGTGTTTACGAATCCGACGGTTCCAAGCCGGTTGCCAAATTCACTTTCGGTAAATCCGCTTATCGCATCGGGGAACCGGTGAAGTATGTGGATTTGAGCTATGATCCCGACGCGGAGGGCATCTACCATCGCAGTTGGGGAGGAAAGCAGGAAGCTTTCTTCAAACCCGGTGAATATACCGTGTCCTTGCGAGTAATTGACTCGAAAGGCCGCGTGAGTGATACATATGAACGGACATTAACGATACTGAACGAGCCTTTCTTAACGGAGCAGGAATACCCGATCTTTACACAAGCGGTAGGCACGGAGATTGAAGGCGGCCGCAAATACTTGTCGGGCTTGCCCCAAATTGTGAAGTCAACCTTCGACAACACGAATCGGCCGCTGATCGTCAGCGACAGTCCTGAGCTTATTCTGGAGCCGGGTATTCTTTATCAGGACACGGTCAACGGTAAAGCCAGGCTCTACGCTAACCACCAGAACGGGATGGACCGTAAAGTTCAATTCGCTATCGCGGTGACGAACAAGTCGTCTGCGCCGGTGAATGTAACAACGACCAATAAAGGGGAAGTCTACCCATCAAAATACGCAAATTTGGCGGGGCATCAGGCTTCCGTTGATTTTCTCATGTATGATCCGTTGAACAGGAAAATGACCGTTCCGACAGGGGGAACGATGGTTTACGTTCTGATGCCGGATTTCTTCCCGGCGTCGGGAGTAAACGCGTTCTATGACGTGGAGACGGATGGTCCGGCGCAATTCTCTTTTGTCGCCATAGACTCAGGAACGCCGCCGGAACTGTTCTCATCCTTGATGCAGCTGGGCAGGGGCATTCATAACAGGGGTACCTTTAACTATTCCGAAACAACGTGGGATGTGGCTAAAGGCGCGATCTATCAGCCTTCGCGCATTATTATCGGAGACGGCGTAACGGATCCGTTCGGACAAGGCATCGATGCGATGAATGGGATCCCGAGCGTGAACAAAGGGAACTATGGAGTTGTAAAGAAGCTTCGCATCGACAGCCCTCCGAAGATGGCTGTTATGGTCATGGCGCGCGGCGGAACCTTCAAGGGACCGTTCAAGATTAACGGCGAATTCGTGATGGTTCGCGACAGCGGGGTGTTGTCTTACCTGGACGGACCGCTGATCATTGCGAAGACGACAGGTTATGAGCGTACGCTGGACATCGAATTTACGCCGCCCGCGGGATCGGCTTTCCCGATTGACATGATTTTTTATCCGCTCAACGACTAACCAGATCCACTAAAGGAGAGAAGCGAATTGAAACCTTGGCAACGCCTGACGGCAATGACAGCCATCGCTTCCGTCCTGGTCAGCGGTTTACCGCTGTCCGCGGCGAATGCGGTGTCTTCGACATCAAAGTTGATTTATCTTTATTTTGACAGTAAGGAAGCTTATGTAAATGGTGAAAAGGTCATGCTGGATACGCCGGCAACCGCGATCAAAGGAACGACCTACGTGCCCATTAAATTTCTCGGGGATCAACTGGGCTTCAACGTGACTTATAATGCGGCCAAGAAGATGACCGAGATTGTGGCGGGAACGACCGTCATTCAACTCGATTTCAAAAGAAAAGTAGCCTACGAGAACGGCATGCCCGTTCCGATTGATACGGTAGCAGCCATTGTAAATGAACGTACGATGCTCCGAGTAAAACAGATGGCGAGATACCTCAAGATCAAGGAACCGGCATATAACGCGGAACTGAAGCGGTTGGAGCTGTCTTTCGTGCCGTCGACGGAAAGTCTTTATGATCCGAATAAGAAAAACTCCCGTCCGGTAGCGAAATTCACCTTCAGCAAAACCTCCTACGCCAAGGGTGAGCCCATCGAGTACGTAGATTTGAGTTATGACTCCGACGGGGACCCGATTTCGTATACGTCCTGGACAGGCAAGCAGGATGCATACTTCGAGGCAGGCACCTATCCGGTAACTCTGAAGGTAACCGACCGTACCGGCCTTGTCAGCAATGTGTACACAAGAAATGTAACGATCACCGATGAGTCTTATATGACGCGGGAGCAGTTCGCTCTGCAGATGCAGAAGCCGGGCAGTTACATCTCCGATGAGGAGTTTCCGGAGCTGTTCGCCAACCTGAGAACCGCCACTTATGCGGACAAAACGGTGGAGAACGATCTGTCCAGACCGCTGTTATTCAGTGACAGCCCGGAAACCTATAAGCAAAAAGGTATTCTCTATCAAGATCGAATCAACGGGGCGGCCCGTATTTATGCGCATCACATTAACGGTATGGCCGAGCCGACCAAGTTCGCCATCTATCTGACGAACAATAGCGATCAGGAAGTGAAAATCCTGACGACGAATAAGGGTGAAGCCTATCCTTCATCGAATCCGGCGTTAGTCGGTCACGTGGCGTCCATGGACTTCTTGCTCCATGACCCGACCAACGACAACATGTCGGTAGCGCCGGGTGAAACCGTCGTCTATCGCGAGTTGCCTTCGTTCTACCCGATGATGGGCATGAACTCGATCTACGATGTGGAAACCACCGGCGAACTGACGGTAACCTTCGCGGCGACGAGCCTTGACGCCGGCCCGGAAACGATCACGGACGGCACTTATCAACCGCTGGAGCGCAGCGTGCATATCCGCGGAACGTTCCCGTATGCGGATACCCATTGGTATGTGGACGGCAGCACCATGACCGAGCCTAAGCGAATCGCGATTGCCGACGGGACGACCGATCCGTTCGCGTCCGGAGTAGATGCTGTTACAGGCACCGAAACAACGAACAAGGGAAGCTTCGGTGTCGTGTATAATCTGCATATTGAGAACCCGAAGAAGATGGCCATTCTGTTTATCGCAAGAGCAGGAGGTTACAAAGGACCGGTTCGCATCAACGGCAAAATTGTACAAGTTCCGAAGTCAGGCATCCTGACACCGCTGGACAAATATATGCTGCTAGACCGTACATCCGGAACTGAAGCCACGTTGGACATTGAGATTACGCCGCCGGCGGGTTCAAATCTGCCTGTGGATCTCGTCTTCTATCCGTTAGACTAATCTTGTCGAAATGAAGACCAAGGAAGAAATACCCTTGGTCTTTTTCTTTGCATATGATTGATGTTCTAAACTATTAATAGTATATTTAGGTTTGTCTTAAATTCCTTAGGGAGGAGCTTGAACCCTTTGCTTTTCAATTCATATCCGTTCTTATTTATGTTTTTGCCCCTAACTTTAATCGTGTATTTCTTATTGAATCGCTTTAATTACTATAATGCATCCCGGTTGTGGCTCGCTGTCGCTTCCTTGTTCTTCTACAGCTATTGGGATGTCCATTACCTTCCGTTAATGATGGGTTCGATTGTGTTTAATTTCCTCATCGGAAGCAGCCTGACGAAGACATCCGAAAAGCCGAACGCGCCGCGTAAAGGCATTCTGATCTTCGGGATCATAGCCAACGTCTCGCTGTTAATCTACTACAAATATGCGGATTTCTTTATAACGAACATCAACAACGCCACAGGCTCGGAAATCGCGCTCCTGAAGTTGGTATTGCCGCTGGGTATCAGTTTCTTTACCTTTACGCAGATTGCCTACTTGGTCGATGCGTTCCGCAACCAGGTGAAAGAGTATAACTTTGTGAACTATGTGCTGTTTGTGACGTTCTTTCCTCATCTGATCGCGGGACCGATCTTGCATCACAAAGAAATGATGCCGCAATTCGCGGATAAGGAAAACAAACGGTTCAACTATACGAATGTGGCCGCGGGTGTGTTTATTTTTGTACTGGGTCTGTTCAAAAAGGTCGTCATCGCGGACAGCTTCGCGCCCATCGCAACCCAAGGGTTTAACGGAGCCGCATCCTTGGGCTTTATCGAGTCCTGGGTGACGTCTCTGTCGTATACGTTACAGCTTTATTTTGATTTTAGCGGATATTCGGATATGGCGATCGGTATTGCCTTGCTGTTCAACGTGGTATTGCCGATTAACTTTGACTCCCCTTACAAGGCGCTGAGCATCCAAGATTTCTGGCGCAGATGGCATATGACATTGAGCCGTTTTCTGCGGGATTATATCTACATTCCTCTCGGCGGTAACCGCAAAGGGGTATTCCGTACTTACTTCAATTTGGCCGCGACGTTCATTATCGGGGGGATATGGCACGGTGCCGGGTGGACATTCATCGTATGGGGCGTTATGCATGGCGTCGGGCAAGTGATTCACCGTCTGTGGGGTAAGCTCGGTTTGAAGATGCCGAAGTTTGTCGCATGGTTCATTACATTTAACTTCATTAACATTACGTGGGTGTTTTTCCGCGCGGAGAATATGACACAGGCATTCCATGTATTAAAAGGCATGTTCGGATTGCACGGGATGGATCTCCCGAGTTTCTTCGCCACCAGACTTAACCTGGGTTCCTTAAAGTCGTACGGAGTGGAATTCGTCGCAGTTTCACCGCTGAAGCTATTAGGGATTGCTGCGTTCTTGCTGGTGTGCTTCGCCCTGAAGAATACCAATGAGCTGCGTGCTGAGATGAAGCCGAGATGGGTGACCGCGATCATGCTGGCGGCCTTGTTCGTCTATTCCCTGTTGAACTTTAACCAGATCAGCGAATTCCTGTACTTCAACTTTTAAACTTTAGAATCCGAGGTAACCTGACATGAAATCCAGAACGTTCTTGCTAGGCTTCCTTGCGTTCTCTGTCTTGTTCGCAGGGTTGATCATGACATTTACATTCATCTTCGATCCGTTCCAATTCTATCGGAAAGCGACATGGTATGAACCGCTGTTTTCGATGGAGGAGCGATTCCAGAATCCGGGTCTGGCCCGAAACTATGACTATGACACGATAATTGTCGGCAGCTCCATGACGCAGAATTTCGTGCCGTCTTATGTGGATAAAGCGTTAGGCGGAAAGACGATGAAGCTTTCCATGGAAGGCTCCACCTCCAAAGAGCATAATCTGATCGCCAACGTGGCCATTCGCACCGGTAAAGTGGAGAAGGTCATCTGGGGATTGGATTATTTCTCTCTGCGGGGCGGGGCGGATAATGTGAGGGATGATCAAGGCGGCTTCCCGAGCTTTTTCTATGATGAGAATCCGTTTAATGACGCTAAATACTTATTCAACCTGACTACCGTAAAGGAAATGATTAAGATTGGGAAGGGCATGGTGTCCGGGGATCGGAAAGCGAAAAATCTCGATATGCTGAACAATTGGCACGCTTATGCCAAGTATGATGCGGATCAAGTGTTGAAGAACTACGAAGCGGCCAAGGCGATGGAGGTCGGTTTCGGTAAGAACGAGGATGATCTGGAAAGCGTCCGGAGCACGTTCGAGAAGAATATTCTGGAGCTGGTGCGCGCTCATCCGGAGATAGAGTTCTCGTTCTACTATCCGCCGTACTCCGTGCTTCGCCAAGAGGTGTGGTACAGCCTGAACAAGAAACGCTATGAAAATACCGATTATATGCGCAAATATATGGTGGAGAAGCTGACGGCGCTGCCGAATGCGAAGGTGTATGATTTCCAGGCAGTGAAGTCGATTACGTTCGACCTGAATGTGTACAAGGACATTTCCCACCATTCCCAAAAGGTGAACGAGTTCATCATCGATTCCATCGCGAACGATCAGCACCGCGCAACAGCGGAGAATATTGATGAGTTGAACACGGCCCTGACGGAGCAGGTTTCGAATCTGGACGCAACAGTGTTCGACAGCGAGGGAACGGAAGCTGTGAAGCAGTAAGTTTGACATATTTCCCGGGGAATCGACGCAGTATGTTGTTTCCTGTCAATTTCACCTGAGATGAAAAAAGCCCGACTCATCCGAAGATGAGTCGGGCTTTCAGCGTTTATACGCGCTCGATAACCTTGTCGATCAAACCGTAGTCAGCCGCTTCCGCAGCGGACATGAAGTAGTCGCGATCAGTATCTTTCTCGATGCGCTCCAGCGGTTGGCCGGTACGCTCAGCAAGAATGTGATTCAGCTTATCGCGCATCTTCAGAATGCGTCTGGCGCGAATCTCGATGTCGCTGGCTTGACCTTCAGCTCCGCCAAGCGGTTGGTGAATCATCACTTCGCTGTTCGGAAGCGCCAAGCGCTTGCCTTTAGCACCTGCGTTCAGCAGGAATGCGCCCATGGACGCCGCCATACCCACACAGATTGTGGAAACATCGGGCTTGATGAATTGCATCGTATCGTAGATGGCCATACCGGCAGTAATGGATCCGCCAGGGCTGTTAATGTATAAGCTAATGTCTTTCTCCGGATCTTCCGCTGCAAGGAACAGCAGTTGGGCGATGATCGAATTGGCTACAACGTCGTTTACGCCGGTGCCCAGGAAGATGATGCGATCTTTCAACAGACGGGAGTAGATATCATAAGCGCGTTCTCCCCGATTGCTTTGTTCGACGACCATAGGAATGAAACTCATGGACGATTCCTCCTGATAAATGAATTTGGTTATGCGATTAACTACCGAATGCAGACGAATCCACACCCCAGTATCGCAAGCTAATTAGTAAGTATATCCCAATCCCCTAATTATAACCCTATCATACCTAAATCGAATCCGAAGGTCAAGGAAAGTCAAACTAGGGTATAAAAAAAGCTTCCCTCGCAGAGAATGATGAAGTCTGCATAAGGAAGTTGTCGTTAGTTACTGTATGTGGTGTGAAAATATAATGGCGCGCCCGCGAGGAATCGAACCTCGATCTCAGCCTTCGGAGGGCTGCGTCATATCCATTGGACCACGGGCGCATCTGCACAGTAATGAAAATTATATAATACAGCCGATCAAAAAGCAAGCCATTATCTCTATGAAAATAATGGCTTAAATTACCGCCTATTTTTAGTTTGTCAACTTGCATTAAAGCACCGAATTGAGTATGATGAATGTGGGACTTAAATTGATGATGTGGGACGTAATGAGTCCAACCCGTAATTGTAACGATGCGGGAGGCAGGAGTGACGAAGCCGATTTGAGAACACTTTTAAATATTCAAAAACAGCTTCTGCCCGACATGATCGAAGTCTTTCGCAAGAGGTATCGCATTCTTCACTACGTCATGCTGACAGGATCTGTTGGCAGAAGGACGCTCGCCAGCGCCTTGGGGATGACGGAACGTGTCCTGAGAGCTGAAGTGGATTTCCTTAACGAACAGGGACTCGTGGAAATTGATAAAGTGGGAATTCGTATAACGGATTCGGGTGAACAGTTGGTCCAAGAGATGGATTCCTTAGTCACCGAATTGTTCGGGCTAACGGACCTCGAAGAGCGTATTCGCCAGGCTTTCAACATTAAGCAAGTGATCATCGTGCCCGGTGACGCCGACGTTTCGCCGCATGTGAAGCGGCAGTTGGGGCAAGCGGTAGGGCAAATGCTTCGCAAGCATGTAAAGCCCAACGATGTCATCGGCGTGACCGGCGGGTCCACCCTGGCGGAAGCGGCGAATCAACTGGGACAAACGTCCGGTTGGAAGGGAACCTGGTTTGTGCCCGCGCGCGGCGGACTGGGTGAGAGCATGGAGTTTCAAGCCAACACGATTGCTTCCATGATGGCGAAGAAGACTGGTGCAGGTTACCGACTCTTGCATGTACCCGATAATATCAGCGAAGAAGCTTATCAATCCCTGATGCTTGAACCTAACATTCAAGACATCGTGCAACACATCCGCAAAGCCCGTATCGTAATTCACGGAATCGGGGATGCTATGTCAATGGCCCGAAGGCGCCGTGTCGGCGCGGAAACGGTGCGAGAGTTGCAAGCGGAAGGCGCTTTGGCTGAGGCGTTCGGATACTATTTTGACAGAGAAGGTAAGGTTGTACATAAGACGCGAATGCTTGGACTCAGGCTGGAAGACATTCAGAGCATGGAGCTCGTGATTGCCGTAGCCGGGGGGACCAGTAAAGCGGAGGCGATTCTTTCCGTTCTGCGTTTTGGTCATCAGGATGTGCTCATCACCGATGAGGGCGCCGCGTTAGCGATGGTTAAAGATTTGCCCTGAAGGGTACAGAGTTAGTTAATCATGACGGGCTTTACCGCCTGTCTTGAAATATAAATGAATTATATTTTAGGAGGAAAACAACAATGGTTAAAGTAGGTATTAATGGTTTTGGACGTATTGGCAGAAACGTGTTTCGCGCAGCATTGAACAACCCTGAGGTAGAAGTGGTAGCGGTCAATGACCTTACAGACGTGAAGATGCTTGCACACCTTCTGAAATACGACACAACTCACGGCAGATTGGATGCTGTAGTTGAACCGGCTGAGGGCGCGATCATTGTAAACGGCAAAGAAATCAAAGTATTTGCTGAGCGTAACCCTGAGAACCTGCCATGGGCTGAGTACGGCGTTGAAATCGTTGTTGAATCCACAGGTATTTTCACAGCTAAAGAGAAAGCGTCCCTTCACTTGAAAGGCGGAGCGAAGAAAGTTATCATTTCCGCACCTGCAACAGATGAGGATATCACAATTGTTATGGGTGTTAACGAAGATAAATACGATGCGGCTTCCCACACGATCATCTCCAACGCATCTTGCACAACAAACTGTCTTGCTCCTTTCGCGAAAGTATTGAACGACAAGTTCGGTATCGTTAAAGGCATGATGACTACAATTCACTCTTACACAAACGATCAATCCGTTCTTGACCTTCCGCACAAAGACGCTCGTCGCGCGCGTGCTGCTGCTGAGAACATCATCCCTTCCACTACAGGCGCTGCTAAAGCTGTATCCCTGGTGCTTCCTGAGTTGAAAGGTAAGTTGAACGGTATGGCTATGCGTGTTCCTACACCTAACGTATCCGTAACGGATCTGGTTGTTGAGCTTAACAAAAACGTAACGGTAGAAGACATTAACGGCGCTTTGAAAGAAGCGGCTAACGGCCCTCTTAAAGGCATCCTGAACTACTCCGATGAGCCGCTTGTATCCAGCGACTACAATGGCGACCCGGCTTCTTCCACCATTGACGCACTGTCCACTATGGTTGTCGGCGACAACATGGTGAAAGTCGTTTCTTGGTACGATAACGAGTGGGGCTACTCCTCCCGTGTTGTTGACCTTTGTGATTTCATCGCGAAAAAAGGTCTGTAATTTCATATCAGTTTCAACTATGAAGAGGAGAATTCACGTTCTCCTCTTTCCCTAGTTCATTCATACGGTTACGGATCTGAAGGAGGAAGCTAGATAATGAATAAGAAGAGTGTTCGTGATGTAGAAGTTAACGGCAAAAAGGTGTTCGTTCGCGTGGATTTCAACGTTCCGATGGAGAATGGCCAGATTACGGATGACACGCGTATTCGTGAAACATTGCCGACCATTAAGTTTCTGATTGAAGGCGGAGCCAAGGTTATTCTGGCGAGCCATATGGGACGCCCTAAAGGCGAAGTTGTTGAAGAGCTGCGCTTGAACAAAGCTGCGGAGCGTTTGTCCGAGCTATTGGGTAAGCCGGTAGCTAAGGCTGACGAAGCGGTTGGCGAAGCGGTAGAAGCCGCGGTGGCCAAGCTGGGTAACGGCGACGTGCTATTGCTGGAGAATGTACGTTTCTATGCGGGCGAAGAGAAGAATGATCCGGAATTGGCGAAGCAATTCGCGGCGCTTGCGGATCTGTTCGTAAACGACGCGTTCGGCGCGGCTCATCGTGCTCATGCTTCCACAGCAGGTATTGCCGAGTATATTCCGGCGGTTTCCGGATTGCTGATGGAGAAAGAGCTCGAAGTGTTGGGTAAAGCGTTGTCGAACCCGGATCGTCCGTTCACAGCCATCGTCGGCGGAGCTAAAGTGAAAGACAAAATCGCGGTAATTGAGAATTTGATCAATCTGGCGGACAACATCATCATCGGCGGCGGATTGTCTTATACCTTCCTGAAGGCGCAAGGCCATGAAATCGGAAAATCCCTGTTGGATAACGAGAAACTGGATCTGGCGCTGAGCTTTATCGAGAAAGCGAAAGCCAAGGGCGTAAACTTCTTGTTGCCGACGGATATCGTCGTTACGGACGATTTCTCTCCAACAGCCAACACCCAAATCGTTGGCGTGGACGCGATTCCGGCGGACTGGGAAGGCATCGACATCGGGCCTGAGACTCGCGAGCGTTATGCTCAGGTAATTAAGGAATCCAAGCTGGTCGTATGGAACGGACCGATGGGCGTGTTCGAAATCGAGCCGTTCTCCCACGGTACACGCGCGGTAGCTCTAGCTTGCGCGGAAACATCCGCTTACACCGTCATCGGCGGCGGAGACTCTGCGGCAGCAGCTGAGAAGTTCCACCTCGCTGACAAAATGGACCACATGTCCACAGGCGGCGGCGCTTCTCTGGAGTTCATGGAAGGCAAAGCCTTGCCGGGCGTTGTCGCTTTGAACGATAAGTAGGAGGGGCATGGTCCAGGGTGAATAGTAGCGATATCGCTACTATTCGTCTGGCTTCGCGGGAGTGAGTCACCATTTGCAGCGAATTCGCTACTAAATGGCGGATATTCACCGCAGAAGCCAACCAGACTTACCGATTAGTAGCGAATCCGCTACTAAACGAGCATGCTGTTGCTCCCTGAAACTCATTTGGTGCGATATCGCTACTATTGCTGAGGCGGTACCGGGGAAAGTAACCTTACTTGTGAGAATAAGTAGCGGTTTGCTACTTGTTCGAGCGAGGACGCGCGATTTGAGCACCTTAGGTAGTGTTTTGCTATTTAATTCAAGGTTGCACCGCGGAAAGTAACCAATCCGGCTCAAATTAGTAGCTATTTGCTACTTATTCGAGCGAGTACGCGCGATCTGATCACATTAGGTAGTGTTTCGCTATTAATTTCAAGGTGGCACCGGGGAAAGTAACCGATCCGGCTCTAATTAGTAGCGATTTGCTACTTATTCGAGCGAGTATGCGTGATCTGAGCACATTAGGTAGTGTTTCGCTATTTAATCCTAAGTAGCACCGGGGAAAGTAACCAATTTTGGCTTAAATAAGCAGCGATTTACTACTTATTCGAGCGAGTACTCGGGATATGGCCACATTAAGTAGTGTTTCGCTACTTGCTCTTAGGTGGCAACGCTCAAACACACTATTCACTCAGGCAGCATGCATCAGGCTGCCGTCCACATTACCTGTGGAACTTGCTTGAGAATCATTCTTTTTAAGGGTTTAAGGTTTTTCTTTGCGACCGTAGCTTTAGGTGTTGGTATCTGAGCGGAGAGTTTACGGACCGCCTTTAAGATCGTTTTCTCACCGCTTAAACCTAATAAAGAGAAAACGAGATTAACAGCGGTGGAGCCAGATACCAACACTGCGAGCGAAGCGGAGCAAAGAGGCCTTAGGCTCTTAAAGGGAAATAATGATAAAGGAAGTGTAACTATTGCGTAAACCCATCATCGCAGGCAACTGGAAAATGTTCAAAACCATTGCCGAATCCGTTGCATTTGTTAACGAAGTTAAAGGCAAAGCTGAAGTCTCAGGCGTAGAAAGCGTGCTATGCGCGCCTTACACCAACCTGCCGGCCTTAGTGGAAGCTGTGAAAGGCACCGAGATCAAAGTCGGCGCACAAAACATGCACTGGGAAGAAAACGGCGCATTCACAGGCGAAATCAGCGGCGTTATGCTGAAAGATCTTGGCGTACATTACGTCATTCTGGGGCATTCCGAGCGCAGACAGTATTTTGCCGAGACGGATGAGACTGTGAACAAAAAGACCCTGGCCGCATTCAACTACGGCATCACGCCGATCGTATGCGTTGGCGAGAAGCTGGAAGAACGCGAAGCAGGTCAAACCAAAGAAGTGTGCCGCGTTCAAACCGAAGGCGCATTGAAAGGCCTTTCCGCGGAGCAAGCGGCTCAAACCGTGATCGCTTACGAGCCGATCTGGGCAATTGGCACAGGCAAATCCTCCACAGCGGACGACGCGAACGAAGTCATCGCATACATCCGTGAAGTTGTGAAAAGCCTATACAACGAGCAAACGGCTGAAGCGCTTCGCATTCAATACGGCGGCAGCGTAAAACCGAACAACGTTAGCGAATACATGCAACAAAGCGACATCGACGGTGCGCTTGTCGGCGGAGCCAGCCTAGAGCCGGCATCCTACATCGCACTCGTCGAGGGGGCGAAGTAAGATGGTCAGACCTAAACCCGTAGCCCTCATCATTATGGACGGCTTCGGTCTTCGCAACGATGTGGTCGGCAATGCGGTGGCGCAGGCCAACAAACCGAATTATGACCGCTATCTGGCCACCTATCCGAACACGACGCTGGTCGCTTGCGGCGAAGCGGTTGGCTTGCCGGAAGGCCAGATGGGTAACTCCGAAGTGGGTCACCTGAACATCGGCGCAGGTCGGATTGTATATCAGGATTTGACGAGAATCTCCAAGTCTATTCGGGATAAAGAGTTTTTTGACAATGAAACGATTCTGGGCGCCATTCATCATGCGAAGACAAACAACAAGAAGTTGCACATGTACGGACTGCTGTCCGACGGCGGCGTTCACAGCCACATCGCGCATCTGTACGCCCTGCTGGAGGTTTGCAAAGCGCATAACTTCCACGAAGTGTACATTCATGCGTTCCTGGACGGACGTGACGTAGCTCCGGACTCCGCAAGAAATTACATGGAGCAATTGCAAGCGAAAATTGCGGAAGTGGGCGTAGGCAAGATTGCTACCGTCCAAGGCCGTTACTACGCGATGGACCGCGACAAACGCTGGGAACGTACCGAGAAATCATACAACGCTATGGTCTACGGACAAGGCCCGGCTTACACAGACCCGATGGAAGCGATTCTCGAATCCTATGAGAAGTCCGTATTCGACGAGTTCGTAATGCCAACCGTTATTGTGAACAACGACGGCACACCGGTTGGCCTCGTTGAATCCGGCGATGCCGTGATCTTCTTCAACTTCCGCCCGGACCGCGCGATTCAGCTGTCGCAGGTGTTCACGAACACCGATTTCCGCGGCTTTGACCGCGGACCGCAGCCGGCGCTTAACCTGTACTTCGTCTGCCTGACGCTGTTCAGCGAATCGGTCGAAGGCTTTGTAGCCTACAAACCGAAGAACCTGGATAACACGCTGGGCGAAGTGCTGGTGCAGAACAATCTGAAGCAGCTGCGCATTGCGGAAACGGAAAAGTACCCGCATGTCACCTTCTTCTTCAGCGGCGGACGCGACGTTGAGCTCCCGGGCGAAACACGCATCCTGATCAACTCGCCGAAGGTTGCCACGTATGACTTGCAACCCGAAATGAGCGCCTATCAGGTAGCAGCGGCGGCTGTAGCCGAGATTGAAGCAGAACGTCAGGATGTAATCATTCTGAATTTTGCCAATCCGGATATGGTTGGACACTCGGGTATGCTTGAGCCGACGATTCGCGCGGTGGAAGCTACCGACGAATGTGTAGGCAAAGTCGTTGAAGCGGTGCTGGCTAAAGGCGGCGTGGCTCTAATCACGGCCGATCACGGCAACGCGGATATGGTCATCGGTCCGGACGGCAAGCCGTTTACGGCGCATACGACGAACCCGGTTCCTTTTATTGTCACATCCAATCATGTTACACTAAGAAATGACGGCATCCTGGCGGACATCGCTCCGACGATGCTGGACCTTCTGGGCATTGCCCAACCGGTGGAAATGACCGGACATACCATCATTAACAAATAAAATTCCCTATAGGAGTGACTATTCCCATGACAATTATTTCTGATGTTTACGCACGCGAAGTATTGGATTCCCGCGGTAACCCTACCGTTGAAGTTGAAGTTTACCTGGAGTCCGGCGCAGTAGGCCGCGCCATCGTTCCATCCGGCGCATCCACAGGCGCATACGAGGCTGTTGAGCTTCGTGACGGCGACAAATCCCGTTACCTGGGTAAAGGCGTTCTGAAAGCCGTTGACAACGTTAACGAAATTATCGCTCCTGAAATCATCGGTTTGGACGCGCTTGACCAAGTTGGCGTTGACCAAAAGATGATCGAGCTTGACGGCACGCCAAACAAAGCCAAATTGGGCGCCAACGCGATTCTTGCGGTTTCCATGGCGACAGCACGCGCTGCTGCAGAAGCTTTGGACGTTCCTCTGTACGTTTACCTTGGCGGATTTAATGCGAAGACATTGCCAGTTCCAATGATGAACATCATCAACGGCGGCGAGCATGCGGACAACAACATTGACGTGCAAGAGTTCATGGTGCTTCCAGTAGGCGCTGAAAACTTCAAAGAAGCATTGCGCATCGGTGCTGAGATTTTCCACAGCTTGAAAGCTGTTTTGAAAGAAAAAGGACTGAACACAGCTGTTGGCGACGAAGGCGGTTTCGCACCGAACCTGGGTTCCAATGAAGAAGCGCTTCAAACGATCATGTCCGCTATCGAAAAAGCTGGCTACAAAGCAGGCGAAGATGTATTCCTGGGTATGGACGTTGCGTCCACGGAATTCTTTAAAGACGGTAAATACCACCTTGCGGGCGAAGGCAAATCCTACACTTCCGCGGAATTTGTTGACTTCCTGGCAGCTTGGGTAGACAAATACCCGATCATTTCCATCGAAGACGGTTGTTCCGAAGACGACTGGGAAGGTTGGAAACTGCTTACCGAGAAATTGGGCGACAAAGTGCAATTGGTGGGTGACGACTTGTTCGTTACAAACACTGAGCGCCTGAGCACAGGAATCGAGCAAAACATCGGTAACTCCATCCTGGTAAAAGTTAACCAAATTGGTACGCTTACAGAAACGTTTGATGCGATCGAAATGGCTAAACGCGCGGGTTACACCGCTGTTATCTCCCACCGTTCCGGCGAGAGCGAAGACAGCACGATTGCGGACATCGCGGTTGCGACGAATGCGGGTCAAATCAAGACCGGTGCTCCTTCTCGTACAGACCGTGTGGCTAAATACAACCAATTGCTTCGCATCGAAGACGAATTGGCTTATGTTGCTCAATACGCGGGCCCGAAAGCATTCTACAACATCAAGAAGTAATCTGCGTTCCAAAATCATAGCATGACTAAGCCAAGCAGTCCGGGGATTCCCCGGGCTGCTTTTTATTTTGCGCGTGCAATCGGCAGGGTGGGCTAAATCGCATACATATACAACAAGATCGTTCATAGACAGAATTGGGTCATTTTTCTATAATCAACAGTGAACTGAAGTATGAATGGGCTTACAAAATATAGATCCACATTTGAAGGAGATGCCAAAAATGCCGAAAATTCCTGTTGGTTTGCAATTGTATACACTGCGTGATGCTACGGGTGAAGATTTCATCGGAACACTGAAAAAGATAGCGGCTATGGGTTATGAAGTGGTTGAGTTTGCGGGTTACGGCGACGTGCCGGCGAAAGAAATGGCTTCCGTGTTGGACGGGCTGGGTTTAAAGACTTCTTCCGCACACATCGGACTTCCTTTCGGAGAACCGGAAAAAATTGGCGACGAGCTGAAAAAACATCTGGAATACAATCATGAGCTGGGCACCAAATATATCATTTCTCCGTTTGCGCCGATCGAGCAGTTTACGCAACCTGAAGAATTCACCAACTTCTACGCTCAATTGCAACAAATCGGGGAAGAAGTGAAGAAAAACGGATTCCAATACGGCTATCATAACCATGCTTTTGAACTGGAAATTCTGCGCAACGGCAAACCGATGCTGGACGAGCTGTTCGCATCCGTATCCGCTGACAACCTGATTGTGGAGCTTGACCTGTACTGGGTGCAGAAAGCCGGTTTGAATCCGGTGGAATACCTGCAGCAGTACAAAGGACGCACACCGCTTGTACATGTGAAGGATATGACAGGCGATGACCGTAAATACTTTGCGGAAGTGGGTCACGGCATTATCGACTTCTCCTCAATCTTCAACATTGCAGAGGAAATCGGGATTGAGTACTACATTGTGGAGCAGGATTCCTGTGAGCGCGATCCGTTAGAAAGTGTCAAAATGAGCATCGATTACCTGAAGTCCATCGGAATTGCTTAATAGTTTGATTAATCAAGACCCCTATGGTAAAATAGGAGTGCTGAATTCTCGGCCTAGGTCTTAGCTAACCAAATGAGGTGGAACGATGGAAATCTTCTTGAAAGTACTATTAATCATCTTTTCTGTAGGTCTAATCGCAGCTGTATTGTTACAAAAAGGCAAGAGCGCAGGCTTGTCCGGAGCGATTTCCGGCGGTGCGGAGCACTTGTTCGGCAAGACGAAGGCCCGCGGGATGGAATTGTTCCTGAACCGCTTAACGATGGGACTAGCGGCAGGATTTTTCATACTTACCATAATCGTGGCGTTCGTCACGAAGTAATGAAACCGAAACGGCAGGGGATACTAATAATCCTCTGCTGTTTTTATTTTTATAATCCTGTTTCGGGAATTCGTTTAAAAAGCGTTCATCGTAGGTAATACATTGCACATGGGTTGTTTAACTCGGGCTAAAGGGGAAAAAGTGTGATGATGGAGCGCGAATACAAGACGCCGGAGCCCTTCTTTCTGAACGGACACGGTATACGGAAGGACCATGGGGTTCTGCTGATTCACGGGTTTACAGGATCGCCTGCGGAGCACCGTAAATTGGGATATTACCTTAATGACACGGGATATACCGTGAATGCCGTTCAGTTGCCCGGTCATGGGAAGAGTCCGGCAGAAATGAGCCTTACAGGTTGGATGGACTGGTGGAATCATGTCAGGGATTCATTGAAAGATATGCAGACACAAGGTTTCGAATCCTTGTCCGTTGTGGGTTACTCCATGGGTGGATTGCTGGGCATGAAATTGGCAATGGAGAATCAAATTAACGGCATGGTGAGTTTATCCGCGCCCATTTATGTTAACAGCACAAGGATTATGTTAAATGCATGTTTACAACAAGTGATTCAACAATTCAGGTATCCGAAACAGGACAAGCCCGCAGAATACGATATAGAGCGGTCGTTCACTTATACAACAACGCCTTTTCCTTGCGTGATGAGTTTGCGAAGCTTGATGGGACAAGTGAAAAGCTCATTGAAAAAAGTGAAAACACCGATTCTTATAGCGCACGGCATGAAGGATAATATCGTTCACCCTCGGAGCGCGCATTATATTTATCAGAACGTATCCTCGGATCAGAAGAAATTGCTGTACTACCCTAAAGCTACACATGGCATTCTCCACGACCACGAACATGAGCATGTGTATAAGGATATTGACCGTTTTTTGCGCAGAGTGGCGTTAAAAGAGGATGCCCGTTGAAATTTTCGTGTATACTATAGAGTATATATTTGCCATCCTTGCGATCATTCATGTATAGAAGTTCAGATGGCATGTGTTTTAGGAAACGGATGAGGTGAAGTTTAATGGTAACAGTGGAACAGGTACTTGAACTTATGGTAGAGCCGGCATATAAGCCGATGACATATCAGGAGCTTGAGAAGGAATTTAAGATTGACGGGGCGCAGGAATTTAAAGATTTTCTGCAGCTTTTGACGGGATTGGAGAATGACGGTCGGGTATTTCGAGGCAAAGGTGAACGTTACGGGCTTCCGGAACGGATGGATCTGGTACGAGGACGGCTGCAGGCGCACGCTAAAGGCTTTGGATTTCTAATTCCGGAAAATCGCGAACACGCTGACGTGTATATCGGCGCTAATGATATGAAGGGTGCCATGAACGGCGATATTTTGCTGGTAAAGGTAACCAAACGCGGGGCGGCCGGCGGCAAGCTGGAGGGCGAGATTGTTAAGATCGTTAAACGTTCTGTAGCCCGCGTCGTAGGTACATTCCAACATCACGAAACGTACGGATTTGTGTTGCCAGATGACAAGCGAATTAACCGGGATATTTTTATTCCCCAAAATGCGTTTATGGGCGCTGACGAAGGCCAAAAAGTCGTAGTTAATATCGTTAACTATCCGGAAGGAAAAGCGGCGGCAGAAGGTGAAATTATTGAAATTCTGGGTCACAAAAATGATCCGGGTGTTGATATTCTCTCCATTATCCGAAAGCATGGTTTGCCGGAAGCCTTTCCTGATGAAGTGATGGCGGAAGCGGAGAAAGCGCCGGACTCCATTACAGAGGAAGAAATTGTTCAACAGGGACGCCGGGATTTACGCGGAGAACGAATCGTGACGATTGACGGCGCCGATGCCAAAGATTTGGATGATGCCGTACAGGTTGTCCGGTTAGAGAATGGCAACTACAAGCTTGGCGTACATATCGCGGATGTGAGTTACTACGTTCGTGAAGGATCCAAGCTCGATCAGGAAGCTTATAACCGCGGATGCTCCGTGTATTTAGTGGACCGGGTTATTCCGATGCTGCCGCACCGGTTGTCGAACGGAATCTGTTCCTTGAATCCTCAAGTGGACCGTTTAACGATGTCCTGCGAAATGGAATTCGATGCCGAGACGATGAAGGTCGTGAAGCATGATATTTTTACGAGCGTAATTCGGACGACGGAGCGTATGACTTACACGAATGTTAAGTTAATTATCACCGGTGAGGCGGATGAGGAGCTTAAAGAGCGTTATGCGCATCTGTTGGACGATTTCAGTGTCATGGCAGAGCTTTCGGGAAAATTACGTAAGCGGAGAATGAACAGGGGCGCAATCGATTTTGATTTTAAAGAGTCGAAGGTGATTGTGGATGAAGAGGGTAAACCTGTTGATATTATCCAACGTGAACGCTCTGTTGCCGAGATGTTGATTGAAGAATTCATGTTGGCGGCGAACGAGACGGTGGCGGAACATTTTCACTGGTTGAAAGTGCCGTTCCTGTACCGAATCCATGAGGATCCCGATCAAGAAAAGCTGATGAACTTCGCGGAATTCGTCACCAACTTTGGACATGCTCTGCGCGGCGGACGCGGTTCGTCTGTGCATCCGAAGTCTTTGCAGGCCTTGCTGGAAGATATTAAGGGTACAAAGGAAGAGACTGTAATATCGACGGTGATGTTACGTTCCATGAAGCAGGCCAAATACGACGCGGAGAGTACAGGGCACTTTGGCTTGGCGGCGGAATTTTATTCCCACTTTACCTCCCCGATTCGTCGTTATCCCGATTTGGTGATCCACCGTGTCATTCGTGAAATTCTGGAGGCCGAGGGTAGAGGGTTGAGTGATAAGCGCCATGAATACTTGGCAGGCCGGATGTCCGACATTGCTACGCAATCATCGGAACGTGAACGTGTCGCGGTTGATGCCGAGCGGGATACGGATCAACTGAAGAAGTGTGAGTTCATGCTGGACAAAGTCGGCGAAGAATTCGTCGGCATGATTTCCAGTGTAACGGGCTTCGGTATGTTTATTGAGTTGCCAAACTCGGTGGAAGGATTAATTCGATTAAGCGATATGAATGATGACTACTATAACTTCCATGAGAATCAGTTGGCGCTTATAGGCGAGCGTACATCAAAAATCTACCGCATCGGCGATGAGGTTAAGATTCGCGTGGCTCGTGTTAACATGGACGATCATACGATTGATTTCGAGATGGCTGATGCGCCAAAGGGCGGCACGGGTACGCGGGATCGCATTGTTGAGCGGTTTACGGGCCGCGGAGCGCGGGGCGGCGAAGGCGGCTTTGGCGGCGGACGAGGCGGTAAAGGTCGGGGCAAGGGCGGCTTTGGTGAGGGTAGCAAAGCAGGCGGTGCGCCCGGAGGCGGAAGAGGTAAGAGAAGTGAAAGCGGTCCAGCAGGCGGTGTGTCCGGTGGTGGCCGCGGGAAACGCGGTAAAGGCGGTGCAGGCGGGAGTGTAGGTGTTAGCCCTGCGGGCGGCCAAGGTGAGGGTAGAAAAGCAGGAGCTAGCCCAGCGGGCGGCAGTTGGGGTGCCAGCGCCGGCATGGGCGGGCGCTGGGGCGGTTCTGCGAGCGACGGCGAGAAGAACGACGCGTATTACGCCGAGCGGCGGCGTGCGGCGAAAGCCGATAAGGCCGCCGGAGGCGATGCGCCCGCGGGCGGCGGCGGCAGCAACGGCATCGGCGGAAGCCGCGGTGGCGGTGGTGGCGGCAAAGCCGCAGGCGGGCGCGGGTTGAAGGCCGTCGCCAAGAAGGCCGGCGGCAAGCGCAAGCGGAAGTAACGCGGGAGCGGGCGGAACGTGCACATACGGAGTATGGGCATGTTCTGTTCGCGCGGAGCGGTAACATATGTGTATAGGCGTTCTCCCCGCTTGATTTCCGCGGGGAGAGTTGTTACAATTAGCTCCTGACCGGTTATATAATATAACGGTTGGGAGTATTTTTGATTCTAAGGGGAGCGAGATCATGGCTAAGAAAAATGACGGCAAGCAACTTGCCCAGAATAAAAAGTCTTTCCATGACTACTTCATCGAGGATACGTTTGAAGCGGGCATGGTGCTGACAGGGACGGAGATCAAGTCGTTACGCGGCGGTCGGGCGAATATTAGTGACGCTTTCGCCACCATTCGGAACGGTGAGATTTTCATTCATAACATGCATATCAGTCCTTTTGAACAAGGTAATATCCATAATCCTACGGATCCTACCCGGACACGGAAGCTTCTAATGAAGAAGTTGGAGATTTATAAGCTGTTGGGGTTGTCCAAGCAGGAAGGCTATACGATTGTGCCGCTTAAGGTTTATGTGCGCAACGGATACGCGAAGATGCTGATCGGCCTTGGCCGTGGTAAGAAGAACTACGACAAGCGCGAAACCGCTGCGAAGAAAGATGCACAACGTGATATTCAACGGGCGTTGCGCGAGAAGCAGAAGGTGGCTCGGTAATCTTTTGTACGTGAAATTGTTAATATAGTTAATTATTTGGTTCGGTTATTCCGGTTCCCAGTGGAAGGGTTGTTTTCCATTAACATTTTGTAAAGAAATGCGGGTGCCTGTGATATAATGTTTATGTAGTACTTTTGTGTGTGAGATCGATTGTTGTGACTCATGCTCAACATCTCGGGGGCGTTCTTGGATTCGACGGGGATAGTTTGAGCATCGGTTGCGGGTAGTGGGGACGCGTCCGCTTCATCAACGCTAAAGCCTATTAAATGGCAACCAACGTACAACTTTAGCAGCAGCTTAATAACCTGACTGTTAAGCTTCTACCAAGCATCGCCCATGTGCTAGGATAGGGGCTCACTTTAGTGGGATACGCTGTAAGGTCTCCGCCTGGGGTCTTGCAGAAGAAGACAATCAGGCTGACCCAACGAGTAGCGGGTTACAGCGCGACTCTCGGGTGACATCAAATCTGTGACTACACCCGTAGAAGCCGGTGTGGCGATATTTTCGGACAGGGGTTCGACTCCCCTCGCCTCCATACCGATTAAATGAAAGAGCACCCGAGAGGGTGCTTTTTTCATTTTCGGTATGGAGGCGAGCAGGGAGGCGAACCCCGGGGGTTTAGTCCGCGCGCAGGAAGTGGTTAAAGTTGGTGCTGTTGGCGCCAACTGTGAACGGACGAGCACGGCATTGATATCTACCGACAGATGTCGTCATCTTCGAGAAGGCTTCGTCAGCAAGTTAAATCAGGATTATCGATACTCCCCTCGCCTCCATACCTAAACGAAGAGCACCCTTAGGGGTGCTTTTTTCGTTAGGTATGCGAGGGGAGGAGAACCCCGTGAGGGTTCAGTCCGCGCGCAGGAAGTGGTTCGAGTTGGCGCTATTGGCGCCAACTTTGAACGGACGAGCACTGCATCGATATCTACCGCCAGATGTAGTCATCATCGGGTAAGCTTCGTGAGCAGGTTAGATCAGGATTATCGATACTCCCCTCGCCTCCATACCTTTTCAAAAAAGCATCGATCCTCTGGATCGATGCTTTTTTGCGTGAATGGAGGCGATCAGGGAGGAGAACCCCAGGGTTCAGTCCCCGCGGACGAAGCGTAGCGAAGGAGCACGGCATCGATATCAACCTTTAGGTGTTGTCATCATCGAATAGACTTCGTCAGCAGGTTAAATCAGGATTATCGATACTCCCCTCGCCTCCATAACAATGAAAAAGTACTCATTGGATACTTTTGTCATTGGTATGCGGAGGAGAATCCCTTGTGGTTCAGTACGCGCGCAGGAAGTGGATTGAGTTGCCACATTTCGCGTTAACTGTGAACGGACGAGCACACATCGATATCTACTGCCAGATATCTTAGAATATGCTTAGATGTATATTAATTTCTAAGAGTTTTAATTATGATAGTATATATGTAATAAGAAATAATATATCGGAGGTGGCGAAATGCGGTGGCAAGAAGTTCAGGAACGGTTTCCGGAAAAATGGGTTGTTCTGGAGGCTACGAAGGCTTATTCAGAAAAAGGACATCGTTACATTGAAGAAGTTGTTGTAATCGATGCGCTGATTGATTCAAGAGAAGCCCTTCGCCGTTACAGCGAACTGCATCGACAGGAACCTAACCGTGAATATTGCTTCTTTCACACTTCTCGACCGGAACTAGTAGCGAGGGAACGCTATGTCGGGATTCGAGGTCCAAGATGAACTTAATTGAGTTTTACGGATTACCTTTTGTAAAGCTAACGATAGTATATAGAGGAAAAGAGCTTGAACTGAGCAGAGTGCTACTTGATACAGGTTCGGCAAGCACGCTTTTCAGTGCTGATGTGGTTGGAGATATCGGTATTGTCCCTGAAGAGAATGATGTCGTTGATATCATCCGTGGAGTAGGTGGAGTGGAGTACGTATACACTAAATACATGGATGCCATCCATTTCGATGGTCAGTCATTCTCTCATTTTCAGGTCGAGATCGGCAGTATGGACTATGGTCTAGAGATTGACGGTATACTTGGATTTGATTTCATGAAGGCAGCAGGTCTTATAATAGATACTAATATAATGAATGTCAGATCGCAGTTATAATTTAATTGCTACATCAAGTCCGTGTAAGTATAAACCCGTCACGAAGCGTTTATATATTTTTTCTACGCATTCCACTTTTGATATAATAAAAACAACATCTGAACGAAATGAGTGTCATACCATGAACAACGAAGACAAACAGGCCGCCATTAAAGCGATTTCTAACGAGACGCGCTTTAAGATCCTATGCTGGCTCAGGGAACCGGAGACGAATTTCGGAGCTCAAGTGATGCACGCCGAGTTTCCGAGTGGCGTATGCGTGGGCAGTATCCAGGAGAAGTCGGGTCTTACCCAGTCCGTGATCTCGTCCTACCTCACTTCCATGCAGAAGGCGGGACTGCTGGAATCTCGCCGATTCGGTCAATGGACTTATTACCGCCGCAATGAAAAGGGAATAGACTCGTTACTGAACGAATTGAACGCCAATCTGAAAGGGAAGGATTGATAAGAGTTCGTTAATGGCTTGCATTTTAAAATAAATATCTATATATTTAGAAATCTAGATATATAAACGAACTACATAATTTTAGGAGGAGATTTAGATGACCTTGTCCAAAACCGCAGATGCTTTATTCCAGCCGTTCAATGGAGGGAATCTTGAGCTTTCCAATCGCATAGTCATGGCCCCGATGACCCGTACGTTCTCACCGAAAGGCGTTCCAGGCGCTGAAGTCGCCGCCTACTACCGTCGCAGAGCCGAGAACGCTGTCGGTCTCATTATTACGGAGGGCACCGTCATCAACCATCCTGCGGCTGCATCCGACCACAACGTGCCTCATTTCTACGGAGAGGAAGCGCTGAAAGGCTGGGAGCACGTTGTGCGTGAGGTACATGCGGCGGGCGGAAAAATTGCTCCACAGATCTGGCATACGGGTACGGCCAGAACACGCGAGAAATTCCCGGAATCCGACGCGGCTCCAGTCGGGCCATCCGGCCTTAACCTTATGGGACAGCCGGTATCCGAGCCGCTGACCAAGGAAGAAATCCATGGCATCATACAGGCCTACGCCGACGCGGCATCCGATGCGAAACGCATAGGCTTTGATGCGGTCGAGATTCACGGCGCACATGCCTACCTCATTGACCAATTCTTCTGGGGTGTCACCAATAAGCGTACGGACGAATACGGCGGCGACCTCGTGGGACGCACTCGGTTCGCCGTTGAAGTGATTGAAGCGGTTCGCAAGGCCGTCGGCCCCGAATTCCCAATCATCTTCCGCTTCTCTCAATGGAAGCCCGTGGACTATTCCGCCAAACTCGCGCATACACCGGAGGAGCTTAAGAACTTCCTCGAACCGTTGTCGGCGGCGGGCGTGGACATTTTCCATGCCTCCACACGACGCTTCTGGGAACCGGAGTTTGAGGGATCAGACCTTAACCTTGCGGGCTGGACACGCAAGCTAACAGGCAAGCCAACCATCACCGTAGGCTCTGTCGGGCTGGACTCAGACTTTATGAGTATGTTCACGGAAGGCAAAGGTAGTCAGACCGCCGGCATCGGCGAGATCATCGAGCGTCTGGAGCGCAACGAGTTCGACCTTGTGGCCGTGGGCCGCGCGTTGCTTGGCGATCCGGCGTGGGCCGCCAAGATTCGCGACGGACGTACCGAGGAATTGGAAGTGTTCACCCGCGAGGCGCTAGGCACGTTGAGCTGACAAGGTTGTCCCAAAAGGTAAAGGAACAATTGACCTGAAGCGTGACTAACACTTGTGCATAATCTAATCAATCAGAGTTGCAATAGATACCAAAGGCAAAAATGGGAGTCGTTTATTAGCCCTTTTTGTCTTTGGTATTTTTATTAGACTACAAAACTTAGAACTGCTCCTTTCGCCAACCGGATGGTACGATGGATGCAAGAGTTACAGAAGGAGTTGCATCAGCATGTTGACGAAATTACCAAGGTCCCGTCTAGCCGCCTATGCGGCATCCAAGCTGGGCGCTGCAGGAGTTGTGTTCTTAGGTTTCCTAATGATTATGAGCCGGTTCCAATTATACGAAATGTGGGAGCTGACGCGGCAGTTGCGGCTGTGGCTGTTTATCTATGTTTATGCGATTTTGTTCTCGGTCGCGGTGGACGTGCTACTCCGGAAGCGGAAGGCAGGGTCTTCACGGACGGCACGAATCATAATGTTATATACCCTAGGGGGGTATATCCCCTTCTTGATCTGGTTTCGCGAAGAATGGATTTGGGGTCTGTATGCCGGCTTTTTCGGGGTATGTTGCTCGCTAACCTTCCTCTGTGCGACAAGACTGTTCCGCGGGCGATGGCCTTACAGCGCAATTACTGCCATCCTCTTGCTTGCGGGTGCCGTATATGTCTCTGTCACTGATTTCACCGTGACGAAAGAGTGGACGGATCGCCGAACGACAGACGGATATGAGGCTGAATTCGTTTACTTCCATGGACATAGAACCATTCCGGTCAAGCTCGAAGCGGGTCAAACGTTATCGTATAGGATTGATTGGCAAATTAAGCATGGCGGATATGGGACTCACCTGGATGCGGAAGGCGGAGCGTATACGAACGTGAAGCGGGACGGGGAAGGGTGGATTGCCTATTCGGTTAACGCACCAACCACCGTTAACATTGTTGTAACGGGTAAACGGGCGCAAGGCGCGTTGGATGTTAGGTGGAATATTACCGAGTAGGTACAAATATGCAACTTCCGAAGAGCAGGCGGTGTTAGCCGTCCTGTATTTTTGGAGTAAGGATTGAGGTGTTTACGGGTTGTGAATTGGCTCTTTTTGGAATAAAATACTTTTGTAAGCATTTACATCTCGGAGCACAACCGCATCGCATGAGACCGGAATGGAGGGGAGTTCCCTGCACAATCTTGTTGATCTCATTCATGGCACCCCCACGCTCCTCGCTCTGGAACGTCTGCATGCCTGTGCCGATTTGCCCCATACAATGAACGTTGATGAAGGATACGCTTTACTGTATATCTATAATGGGCAGTGTAGCATGACAAGGAACCTGCTCCCCTATGAGCTGATGACCGGTCATGCCCTGTTCCTTCGACCCCCGGAGATCATTCGAATTGTAACGGGAACTTCGTCATTTCAAGGCATAATCCTCAGCTTCAATATTCAACTTCATGATTCTGTGAGAGTTAGCTTGGATCGCAATGTAACTTCAACGATTCAATTGTCGGAACCCGAGCGCCAACGTCTTGAATATGCTCTGGATGTCCTGCAACAAGAAGTTAAACACCCTCAATTAGGTTCAAAAGAAATGATCAGCAGCTATCTCCAAACCATTGTCATCATGTTACTACGCCAGATCCAGCAGACCGCACAATCAGCATATTCACCAGCATCGCATGCATCGGCATCACATCCAGTACCGCATTTATCCTCACCTCATACGTCATCCATACATAGTTCCTCACACGAGCCCAAGCCGATTATTTCCACGGACTACGCGCCGCCGTTATACGAATCTGCACATCCCCCTTGGCCAAATGTCGCCGCATCCTCCGAGCCAACGATCGGTCAACACATCCAAAAATACATTGAAGCCAACTTCGAGCGCGAGCTCTCCCTGGCGGATCTAGCGAGGCTGGTGCATGTCAGTCCGCATCACCTGGCGCACGTGTTCAAGGATGAGACGGGGATGGCCCCGATCCGTTACGTCATTCATTGCCGCATGGAGAAGGCGAAGAGCCTGCTGCTCGAAACGAACCTGAAAGTCTATGAAATCGCCGAGCGCATCGGCTATCCGAACCTGACCCATTTTAATCAGATTTTCAAAAAGCTTTCAGGCGTCTCCCCCGGAGAATACCGCAAAAAGCGATGAATCGAATCGCTAACCCGCTAACTTGTTGACTCGCTAACTTTCTAAATTACTAAGTCGCTAGCTTACCAATCGCTACATCGCGAAAGGAGTGCCCATGCTCAAACTTAACGCAATCCGCAAACGCTTCCTCAACGTTGTCGCACTCGACGGGGTCGATTTGGAACTCCGGCCGGGCGAGATTCACGCGCTGATCGGTCCGAACGGAGCCGGTAAATCGACGCTGATGCACATCCTGGCGGGACTGCTCCATCCTGATGAGGGCTCGATTGAGCTCGACGGAACGAATGTCCAATTCAAGTCCGTCCAGGACGCCGGCCGGCACGGCATCGCCATGCTGCATCAAGATCCGGTGCTCGTGCCGGATTTGAGCGTGTGCGAGAACATCTTCCTGGGAGCGGAGCCGACGATCGCCGGGTTTATCCCCCGCATCGGTTACATGAAGGCGGAGTCCCGGCGGTTGCTAAAGCAGCTAGGCTATGCCGTCCATCCGGACACGCCGGTCCGCAGTCTGACCTACAGTCAGCAATCCATTGTGGCGATTGCCAAAGCGTTGGCGCGCAAATCCCGCATTCTTATCATGGATGAGCCCACCTCCTACCTGTCCGGTGTGGAAAGCGCGCGCCTGTTCGACATCATGCGAAGACTGAGGGAGGAAGGCGTCACGATCGTATTCATCTCTCATCGGATGAAGGAAGTGATTGACATATGCGACCGGGTCACCGTCGTTCGGGACGGCAAGCATGTCCTGACCTCCGAAGTGGGCGCCGTCACACAGGAACAACTCATTCGCCACATGCTCGGACACAG
Organism: Paenibacillus swuensis; assembly: GCF_001644605.1. Classification (NCBI taxonomy): domain Bacteria; kingdom Bacillati; phylum Bacillota; class Bacilli; order Caryophanales; family Paenibacillaceae; genus Paenibacillus; species Paenibacillus swuensis. The sequence continues at coordinate 2,693,076 of NZ_CP011388.1, forward strand.
TCCTCAGCATTGGTTCCCGCCGATCCTGAATTCGCCGGGGCGGGCGTTGTTCGAAGTCCGGGGACTAACGCAGCATCCGGACTTTCGTGATATTCACCTCAAGCTTCATGAGGGTGAAATTCTCGGCATTGCCGGGCTGGTCGGCTCTGGTAAATCGGAGCTGGCCCGCGCTCTGTTCGCTCAAGCCCGAGGCAACGGCGGGAGTCTAGGGAGTCTAGGAAGTCTAGGGAACCTGCTGAAATCGCGTAACGTGCGTGTCGGTCTGGTCCATTCCAATCGCGTGGAAGAGGGGTTGTTTATGGAACTTGGGGTGAAGTCGAACCTGACGATATCCTCCCTGGACGTCATGGAGCAGAGGCACTTGCTGAACGCGGAACGCGAGGTGGGCGCGGCTTTGGATACAGTAATGGATTTGGATATTAAAGTGGAACATTTAAATCAGGAGGTTCGCTTTTTAAGCGGAGGAAGTCAACAGAAGGTGGCACTGGGCAAATGGCTCGTGTCGAATTGCGATTTATTCCTGCTGGATGAGCCAACCCGGGGAATCGATCTCGGCAGCAAGGGTGAGATGTACGCGACAATGCATGAGTTGGTGGAACGGGGGAAGGGCATGATTGTGTTTTCCTCCGATGTATCGGAACTGCTGGGGCTGTGTACGCGAATCGCGGTCATGTACGAAGGAGCCATTGTGGCGGAGTTGCATCATTCGGAAGCGACTGAGGAGCGAATCTACGCGCTGGCGACAGGCTCGGAGATGGTGTAGAGAGAAGTGAAATCGCAAGAAACCATAATATTTTGCACAAAATACCGGATAGTATCCTCGCCCCATTTCATGGAAAATAGTAACTGTAAGCGCTTTATATCACTCAGAAACAATGGGGAGGGTGTTTAATGAAAGCATGGAGAAGAGGTTTTACCGCTTGTTTGGCTGTTGTGATGGTACTGGTGTTGGCCGCATGCAACACGAACAACGGCGAGGGCGGATCGAATGACGGCAAGAAGGTAATCGGCATGTCATTTCCGGCGGCGGACCATGGCTGGTTGGGCGCGATTATCAGTAATGCGGAGGACGAGGCGAAAGCGCAAGGTGTGGAGTATGTCATTACGACGGCGGACGACCCAAATAAGCAGACGAACGATATTGAGGATCTCATCTCCAAAAAAGTGGACGCCATCGTCATGCTGCCTATTGAAACCGACGCGATGACCCCGGTTGCCGCGAAGGTCAAGAAAGCGGATATTCCGCTTATTATCGTCGATCGGGAGATCAACAGCGACGACTTTACAGCCCTTATTAAAGGCGACAACAAGGGCATCGGACTCGGCGCCGGCGATTATCTGGCGGATGTGTTGGGCGGCAAAGGGAATATTGTCGAAATTATCGGTGTACCGGCCAGTGTAACGACTATGCGCAGCGAAGGTTTCAAGGAAGCGATTGGAAAGCATCCGGACATGAAGATCATCGCAAGCCAGGCGGGCGATTTCCAAAAGGAGAAATCGTTGACGGTCATGCAGAACATTCTGCAGGCGAATCCGCAGATTGACGCGGTCTACACGCATGACGACGAGATGGCGCTCGGCGTTCTGCAAGCCATCAAGGAAGCTAACCGCACGGATATTCAGGTGGTGACGGGCGCCGGCGGGAACAAGGAAGTGTATAAGTTAATCCAGGAGGGCAGCGGGTTGATGAAGGCGACGTTTGAATACTCCCCGCTGATGGTAAAGGCCGCGGTGAAGACGGCGGTAGACATTGTGAACGGCAAGGAACCTGCCGAGAAAGTGATTACATTGGACGCGAAGAGAGTGACGAAGGATAACGTAGGCGAGATGTATGATGAGAACGCCAATTATTAAGGAATGACAAGCTGCAAGCCGCGGAGGGGCGAAACCTTTGCGGCTTGCCATTACAGGTATAGAAGCGGGGAGAAGGGTATGGAGGGCTATGTGCTGCAAATGCAGGGAATCAACAAGGCGTTCAACCAGGTACCCGTGTTGAAGGGTGTGAATCTGCAAGTCCGTCCCGGCGAAATCCACGCACTGCTCGGGGAGAACGGAGCGGGTAAATCCACGCTGATGAATATCCTCGGCGGCGTCCATCGACCGGATGCGGGCGAGTTGACCGTAATGGGCGAGAGCGTCCGCTTCGACAGTCCTCGCTCTTCGAAAGCGAAGGGCATCTCGTTCATCCATCAGGAACTGAATGTGGTTACGGATCTAACGGTGTATGCGAATCTGTATCTTGGACGTGAAAAGACAAACCGATATGGTTTTTTGAATACGGCAATGATGTGTGAGGGAGCTTCGAACGTGTTGAACCGAATGGGCTTGGAACTTGACCCCCGGAGGTACGTCAGGGATCTTGGCCCTTCCTACAAGCAGATGGTGGAAATTGCCCGCGCCCTGATGGAGGACGCCAAAGTCATCATTATGGATGAGCCGACAACTTCGTTATCCGAGCATGAAGTCGAGCGATTGATGAGTCTGATGCGCACCTTGAAGGAAAGCGGGGTCAGCATCATCTACATCTCCCACAAGTTGAAGGAAGTGCTGCGGATCTGCGATCGGTACACCGTGCTTCGCGACGGTACGGTAGCGGGCAACGGGGAGGTGCGGGACACCGATGAAGAGCAATTGACGAAGCTGATGGTAGGCCGAAGTGTAAGCGGACTTTCCTATTATCGGACGAGACCGAAAGGCGATGAAGCGCTGGCGGTGAATTGCTTAAGCAGTGTGCCGTGGTTTCGCAATGTATCATTCTCCGTTCAGCGGGGGGAGATTGTGGGGTTCATCGGCTTAGCGGGCGACGGCAGAACCGAGCTGTTCGAGCACATCATCGGCTATCGCAAGGGCGCGAAGGGCGAGTTGAGAATTCACGGCATTCCAAAGCGCATCCGTGATACGAAGCAGGCGCTGGAAGAAGGGATCGGCTTCGTGCCGAAGGATCGGAAGGAGAACGGCATCTTCAGGGATATGAGCGTGCTGCAGAATATGAGCGTGTCTTCACTGGATTCTTTCACGCATCAGGGACTCCTTCGGAAGCGAAAGGAAGAGGCGAAATTCGCCGAGTATCGGGATCGGTTGAACATTAAAGCGCCCGATTCGAGCGTGCTAATTACCGCGCTCAGCGGAGGCAATCAACAGAAGGTCATTCTCGCCCGCTGGCTGGAGGTCGATCCGGACATTCTGGTGTTCGACAATCCGACGCAAGGCATTGATGTCGGGGCCAAGAGCGAAGTGTATCAATTGATTATGAATCTGGCGGAGCGGGGGAAGGCAATTATTCTCTTGTCCTCCGAGGTTTCCGAACTGCAGAAGCTATGCGACGAGGTGAACGTGATGTATCAAGGTGAGATTACGGCGCGGCTCGGCCGGGATGAGATTACAGAAGAAACCGTCATGTTGTACGCAACCGGCGCCAGAAGGGAGGAACGGGTATTATGAACCTGGAATGGGAAAGACGCTCGAATCGGCCCGCGCACGCGTTGGGCTGGTTATGGTCGGAGTACAGCGTCGTGTTTGCTTTTCTGGCGATTGTGCTGCTGGCGGTCATCGTGAATGGCGGCGATTTCGCATCCCCTACCAACTTCGTCAATATTCTCCGCCAAGTATCGATTATTGGAATTATCTCGCTGGGGATGTCGGTTGTGATGCTCTCGGGCGGGATCGACTTGTCAGTAGGCGCGGTGCTGGCGTTCGTAGGCGCAATTACCATTATTGTGCTGAACAACACGGGGAGTGTACTGATCGCACTAGTGACCGCCATTGGGTCGGGGGCTGTAATCGGCGGCTTAAACGGATTCATGATCACAAAGGGAAGAATCGCGTCCTTCATCGCCACGTTGGGAGTGATGGCGGCGGCCCGCTCACTGGCCCTCTACATCGCTGATGGCGGCAGTATCGCAGGGAAAGTCGAAGGGTATACGGCGATTGCGAACCATGAATTGTTGGGGCTCTCTTATCCCATCTGGATCTTCCTGGCAGTCACGGCTTTCATCTATGTGCTCATGCACAAGACGAAGTTCGGCCGTTATGTCTATGCGATTGGCAGTAATGAGAAAGCGGCTATTCTGTCCGCAATCCGCGTCGACCGGGTGAAGATCGGCGTGTACATGTTGTGCAGTATACTTGTCGGCTTGGCTGCCGTCATTGAGTCTTCCCGCCTGAACTCCATTTCCTCCGCGAGCTCCGGACTATCGTACGAGCTGGATGCGATCGCGGCGGTCATCATCGGCGGAACCCGGATGACAGGCGGGCGCGGCAAGGTAATCGGCACGTTCTTTGGGATCCTGATCCTTGGTGTGTTGAACAACACGATGAATCTCGTGGGAGTGTCGCCATATCTGCAGGGACTGGTGAAAGGATTAATTATTATTACTGCCGTGTTGCTGCAGAGGAAAGATTAAAGCTGCTGGCGAAATTTCTATTTCATCGTAAATAAGCAGTTAGAGTTGTTCTAGTAAATGCATCGTGCCTACAGGGTAAAGCCTCTGATTGGCTCGGTGTTTTTATTTTGTCAGGAAAATGGTTGCATAAACGATTACGTCTACCCAATCAAGCATAGGACTTGCGGAATAAATTAATCTATTACTCTAAAATACGAAACAACATGTTCCATAGAACATTACGAATTAAATTATTATAAGGAGATGAAAAAGATGGCTCATACAGTAACTACGGTCACCAAAAGAAATGCTGCGTTTGACGTGGTTTTGAGATCGCATAGTTCTAAAGTGTGGAGTCTAATTAATGAGAATCAGTGGGAAGAAGGAACATTTAATGTACTTGACCGTTTCCTTAACGAGAACTTCAGCTATCTTGATATAGGCGCTTGGATTGGACCTACCGTATTATATGGTTCCCACATCTCCAAACATGTGTATGCGTTGGAACCGGATGCGGTTGCTATTAAAGAACTAAGGAACAATCTAAAACTAAACCCCGCGATCGCAGCCAAAGTAACGGCCATTCATGCCGCATTATCCGAGAAGTCGGGTACAGCCAGTCTATATATGCGCAGTGCCTTCGGGGACTCCAGTTCGAGCCTCATTCAAACCGTCTCGGATCAATCCTGCAGCGTAAAATGCATGACCATTGAAAATTTGATAAACAAGCACAGAATCAAGGACTTGAATTTTGTCAAAATCGATATTGAAGGCAGCGAATACAGTCTTATTCCATCTATGAAACCATTTCTTGAATTGGTGAAACCGACGCTATATCTATCGCTGCACCCACCGTTCCTTATAGAGAACCTCCAGCGGCAATATCATTCAGAGGCTGAAGTTCAAGCTAGGTATAATCAGATCGTCGAAACGTTAATCGAGAGTCTACAGATGTATAAATACATTTATGACGCGGCCGGCACCCGGATTGATCAGCAAGTTGTGTTGCATGAGAGTAACTACAGAGAGTATCTGTTTACGAATGAAGTATGGTAAATTCAAAATAATACACTAGAAGGAGTAGCCTCACAAAACCCAAAAGATGAGAGCTTTTTTAAAGGTGCCCAGCTTTTGGGTTTGGAAACCTTACTGTGTCTTCCTAATATGGTAACTCGAGTAGATCAATAATTTTAACTTCATCATAAATGTTATTCACTAAAGAATTTATGTCTTCTATAAATATGGTTCGGTTTGCTACAAAATTAACTGCGATTATTGAGTATTCGGATATTTGATAATAATTAAGGTCAGAAATAATAATATTTGAAAATCCCATTTCATTTAAAGAAATCTGCAATCTTGAGATAAACGAATCCATTTTAAAATTTTCAGTTTGAGAATACTCAACATAGTAGTACTTTGAATTATTTACTGCTTGGGGAAGTGTAAAAACGTTCTTTTGTATCATATTTTTATTTTTACCTGCGCTCGGTAGCAGAATAGCTCTTTCTAAATCATTAATCTTATCAATAATATATTTATCTGCATCATTAACATGGTCACTTGGCTGGAATAGATTAGAGTCTATAACTCTATAAACAGGATTATCTATTTTTATATCATCAAGAGCCACTGGAATCATAGCACAAATTCTCGCGGATAACTCAACTACTCCATACATATCATTTTTATAAAAAACAGTTCTTTCCTCAATGATATCAAAGGGTAAATTAGTACCGTTATTTTCACATATTTGAATGACTGGTTTTCTCACACAATGTCTCAGAGCAAGTTCATACATAACATTAGCGTTTAATGAAGTTAGATTAGCAATAACTAAATCATCCTCTAAAACTCTTTGAATGACTTGTTTATTTATGGATCCAGTTTGTGGAAGCCTATGCGAGACTGTAATATTTTCTTGTTTAAAACCAAGATCAGTCAACAGTGGCACTATAACGGCGTCAATAACTCCTTCCGCTGCACGTCTGATATCACTCTCTTCAATACTTATAGGTGTGATGATAAAGCATTTTTTATTTTCAAAGTTCATAAGCAAAATCCTCTCAGATTATAGTTGTAATAGTATCCATAATATTAAACTATTCTTACTGATACCCTCTTAGTAATTAAACAAAAACTACAATAATAATGTCTTTGGGAAGTTTAAATTAATCCTGTTAATCTTCAGACTATAAGAATAAATTCAATTACTTAAGACTACAATACATAGTGTACATTATGTACATAAAATTGTAGAATAGGAGTGAGGAGGAATGAATATGCAAACTGTTCTAAATGCAACTGATGTAAGGGCTAATTTTGGTGGGTTTATTGATACTATTGTGCGAGAGAAACCTCAGGCCGTGAAACGGAACAGAGATGTCATCATGGCATTTTCCAAACAACAGATGCGCGAATTGCTTTCTATATATGAACTAACTTTTGAATACGAGCAAGATGAAGATGGACGGTATGCCGGATCTATTGAGCAGATCGAAGATATTGTAGCAGATGGTGAGTCAGTCAATGAATTGCGAATGGAATTAGCAAGACACCTGGTTGAATACGCAATTGATTATGAAAATAACTATTCCCGGTATTACAACACACCTAACCGTCATAAGCATGCCCCTTATATATTGCGTGTACTATTGGAAGATAATCTTGAGGCAGTTTCTCAAATGTTTCATGCCTAGTTGGAGTGATCTTGAGAACTTCTTAAAACGTGACGGATGGGTTTTGGTAAGACAGAATGGTAGAGATAAGTTATATGAAAAAACTCTACCTGACGGTGTGGTTCTGCGAACCGCGGTATCCAAAGGCACAGGAGAGATCGGCAAAGGTTTATTTAACAGGATTCTGAAACAACAATTAAGAACAAATAAGGAATATTTTAATTCCAAGAAATAAGTGCCTCGGACCTTTAAGCAGATATCATTGGCGGAGATGACTTATAAATATGGTGTTTTTTTTATGTATTATATATAAAAAATGTAACCAAGGAGGAAACACATGGAAGCTTTCACCGAATATCTAGATGCAATAGATCATCCGCAACATAGGGAACGCACCGAAGAAGTATTGGCTTGGGTAAATAAACAATTTCCAACTTTAATGCCCAAAATCGCGTGGAATCAGCCGATGTTTACCGATCACGACACCTATATTATCGGCTTTAGCGTGTCCAAGAAACATATGGCGGTTGCCCCAGAAAGGGCTGGAATAAATCAATTCACAGATGCCATTGCGCAGGCTGGCTATGATCATACCAAGGAACTGGTACGAATTCCGTGGACTAGTCCCGTTAACTACGCATTACTTGAGAAAATGATTGAGTTTAATATTGTGGATAAAGCAGAGTGCTCGACTTTTTGGCGCAAATAATCCTGTGCTAATGAAAACATCTAAGTAAAGGCTGGTACAGCATGTCTTCGAATGTATTACGGTTATTTAATTTTGTGTATTTCGCCATGTTGGCGATGTTTATTTCGTTCTTGCCGGTCTACTTGGACGGAGAAGGAATTTCGGCTAAGCAGATTGGACTCATTATCGGCACGGGCGGACTCGTTTCGGTGTTCTCGCAACCGTTCTGGGGCGTAGTCAGTGATAAGCGGAAGACGGTAAAGTTGATCATCCTGTTCATTCTGGGAATGGCGACGGTTACGGGGTTCTTCTTGTACAGGACGGATGAAGTGTGGTTGCTGTTAGGTTTAACGATGGTAATGTACTTCTTCCTGTTGCCGATTGACCCGCTCACGGAAAGCTTGAATTTCCGCATTGCCGAGGAGAATAAAGTCAGCTACGGCTCCATCCGTACCTTCGGGGCATTCGGATACGCGGTCATGTCCTTGATTGTGGGGATCGTGGTGGCGAAGTTCGGCTCGCCGTCCCTTGCGTGGTTGTTCGTGGGGCTGGGCGTGTTGGGACTTCTGTTGACGTTGATGCTGCCTGATGCGCCATCGACTTCAAAGCCTGTTACGTTGAGTGCGCTGAAAACCTTTTTTTCGAATCGCAAAACGTTAGGGTTTCTACTGCTCATCTTCATTACGGCGGTGCCGAACCGAATGAACGATCAATTCCTCGGTATCTACCTCCGGGAACTCGGAGGGACCGTTGATGGTGTGGGTCTGGCGTGGTTCCTGTCGGCCGGAGGCGAAATTATAGTATTCGCGCTTAGTTACTGGTGGCTGCGTAAAGGTCATGAGATCGGATTAATTCTGTTTGCTTCGATTTTCTACGTGTTAAGATTTGTGTTATCAGCGTGGGTGAAGGATCCTCAGATTCTCATCTATTTGCAACTATTACAAGCGTTATCGTTCCCCGTATTCTATTCCGCCGCAATCCAATACCTGTACCGCATTGTGCCCGAAGAGTGGCGCGCAACGGGGCAGACGGTGTTGGCTATTCTTTTTTTCGGGGTGTCGGGCATAGCGTCATCGTATTTGGGAGGCTGGTATTACGATTCATTCGGCGGCGAGTCCATGTATCTGTTGATGGCAGGCTTGTCAGCGGTAGGCCTCGGGTTTAGTTTGTTTTTGCGCCAGATGTACGAGAAAGCATGGAAGTCCTGACTTTAGGGTCAGGATGATTTGCATTCAATCATTAACCCTATATACAAACCGACAGTCTGTATATATAATAAAATTACTGGAAAACATAATCCTTCTGTTAGGAGGTTGGTCATGATCCCTTTAGTCGTTCTTGTAGGCTCATTCGTTCTAATTCGTTTGCTGGGGTGGGGTGGTTGGACCTATTTGGACCATGGGTATTCTGCTTTACAATTGTCCCTTTCCCTCATGTTTCTCCTGACGGCTTCCGCCCATTGGGGGAGTCGGCGCGCCGACTTGGTGCGTATGGTTCCTGCGTTCCTGCCCAAGCGAGAGTGGATCGTAACGGCTACGGGCTGGCTAGAGATTGTCGGAGCAGCAGCTCTTATGATCCCCGCATTTACTAAGATTGCTTCCTTGGGTTTAATTCTGTTACTGCTAGCCATGTTCCCGGCAAATGTTTATGCTGCAAGGCGGAAGCTGACGATCGGCGGAAGGCCTGTACCTGGATTGTTCGCGCGCACCTTGATGCAAATCATATTCATAACGGCGCTGCTAATCGTATTAATGGGTTAAATTTACAGATCAACAGAATGCTTGCAAAGGCGGTTAAATCATGAAGCAGGAAGAACGCAGACAACAAACGATTCAACAGTTACTGGACGCGACTAAACGATTAGTTCACGAGATCGGATGCCAGTCCATCACCATGAATCATATTATCGAGAAGTCCGGACTATCCAAAGGGGCTATCTTTCATTATGTCAAAAGCAAGGATGAGATCTTTGCCTGGGTATTGCAAGAGGGAGTGGAGAAGACGAATCTGCGGTTCATCGACGAGGTAGAGAAGGGGAAGAGGGACTTTGAAGGACCGATGCGGAAAATTGCTGAAGCTTTTTCAGCGCTCGATCAGGCGGATGATATGACGAACAAAGTGTTTGTTTATCTCCTGGGGAAAGAGCATGATCCGGCCATTGCCCAGGTGCTTCAGCAGTTTCATGACCGATCCGTTGCTTTGGCTCGCAACTGGATTGAAACGGGTCAGCGGAGCGGGGTCATCCCTGTAACAATGGATGTGAATCGGACCGCGGAGATGTTTGTCGTTCTCTCCCTGGGTCTTCGCGCCCGATCCTCCATCCCGGGAGTCACACCCGCATTCACCGCTCAGGATTTTACGAAGTTTGTGGTTCAGACTTTGAAGCCCAACCGATAACTATGAGTTGAGAGCCTTAGCTTTGTACTGAGGCTTCAAAACTCTTCGAAGTATAACCATAGTGTTGAGGATAAAGATGCATATTCTCTATTTTGCTTATTCGAACGGGTAACGGTGGATGCGTAGATACAATGTGGCTAAGCCATACAAAAAATCCGCGCTCTTTACTGCTTTCAAGCACATAATCAGATATATTCACATGTTTGTATAATGTACGCCCAATCGCTAAGATAACTAGTCCTTGAATGGCAGCGGGGGCATTTCCGATGTATGCGGCGGCTATGCGATCACAGGTGAATTCACAACCTCTGGAATATGCTTTTCCTAGGAAAGGAAACCAAAGCGCGGGTAAAATAAGCAGGTTTTTACTAATGTGATTTCTTTTGATATGAGCAAATTCATGCGCCAGTATAAATGAAAGTTCTTCCTCGTCCCCCGTCTCAATAAGTTCAAACAAGTTGGAGTATAACACTACATAATTCCGCCCCATAAAGCGAGTTGCAAAAGCGTTCAGCATACCGTCGGATTGTAGAACAAAAATATCTGGTAGACGGGATAAACCCATTTCTTTGCCAATACGATGAGCAGTATGATAAAAAGACGGGAATTGTTGTTCCGTAATCTTGATTCCGTTCGCCCGTATATGCCCCATCATTAAACCTTGTACGAATAGGGCTGCTATAATGCCAGCGATAATATAAATAATACCGATAATAGAGATAATCAGACTTACATAGACAACAATGCTAAAGAGTAGACAAAATATATAAAGCGATTTCTCATTATCATGAACTAAACGAGGATTAAGCATATTCTCCAACTTTCTATAGGTATTTTTGCATATCTATATATCGGTTTTACTTGCTTAATAATTAATATTGTTTAATTATTAAGACCATAGTAATATACATGTAGAATTTAACATGAAGGAGATAAGAATATGGTCGTACAACTAAAGAACCAGGTCGGGATGGTTAAACAGGCAAAAATCGGTTTTTCCTGGACAACATTTTTTTTCGGATTTTTCCCCGCACTATTCAGAGGTGATTGGAAATGGTGTATTATTCAATTATTAGCAGCCTCATTCACGCTAGGTCTTACAAATCTGGTGTTTAGCTTTATCTATAATAAATTATACATCAACGGACTTTTGGAAAACGGCTATGTACCTGCGGATTCACAATCTGAGGCGGCACTTGTTGCTAGTGGATTTATTGCTTCCGGCATGGTAACTACATCTTTGGCAAATTAGCACAACAAGAGGGAGACCACATGGTCTCCCTCTTGTTGTGAATTTATTTCCCCGGCACCGCGCAAGTACCGTCCGCACAAGCGTCGTCACTGGACGATTCAACAGCTTGTTCCGTCTGCTGATCGGCCCAAGCTTGCTGCAAAGCGTTCAGGAACATAGCATCGGATTGCGCGCCGGATAACGTATGTTTACGATCAATGACATAGTACGGCACGCCGCGAATCCCTAGACGGCTGCCTTCTTCTTCGTCACCGCGTACCTGATCGGCGAATTGCTCGCCCGCAAGCATGGTGAGCGCTTTTTCGCGATCCAATCCAGCTTCCGCGGCAATGTCCGCAAGGGTGCTGTGATCGCTCAAATTGCTGGAGTCCGTGAAGTATCCCCGGAACAACAACTCCGATACCTCGGCACTTTTGCCATTCTGGTCAGCCCAATGTTTAAGACGATGAGCATCGAACGTGTTCGTCAGCACCAACGTGTCGAATTGAAAATCAAGGCCTTCCGAAGCGGCTTGGCGACTCATGTTCTGATTCATGGCGATCGCCTCCTGACGACTCATGCCGTATCTGCCGGAGAGCATATCATAGACATCATGAGGGACTTGCTTGGGCGCATCAGGATCCAGCTCAAAACTGCGGTAGATGACCTGGACAGCATCCCGATGCGCAAATTGTTCCAGCGCTTTTTCAAAGCGGCGTTTGCCAATATAACAGAACGGGCATGCAAAGTCGGACCAAATTTCTACTTTCATCTAACTCACCTCACTCCTTGATTATTCCGCCTCACCAACAACGGTAAAGCGTGCGTTTACGTGTTGCGGCTGCTCAATCTCGTCCAATACTGCAATCGCGTAATCCGCGTAACTAATATAACTTTGACCTTTACTGTTCAGGATGACATGATCTTTTCCTGTTTGGTAAGAACCCGTTCTTTTGCCTTCCGGATCAAAAAAACCAGCAGGACTGATATAAGTCCATGTAATTGAATCTGCAGCTTGCAGTTCTTCGAGTTGTTTCCCCGCATTGGATGCCGTTGGATATACGAAATCCGGGAATTCCGGCGTATCCATGAGTTTCTGTGTCTTCGCTTCATCCACGAACAGGCTCCCGGCGCCGCCGACTACGATTAGCTTGGTATCTGGAGCATTTTTAAGCGCTTGTACTAACGCTCTTCCGGATTCGACATAGAGATGTTCTTCGCCGTCCGGAGCTTTAAACGTGTTGATCACAACATCAAATGATTTCAGATCCGAAGCGGTAAGATTAAAAATATCTTTCTCCAGAACGTTCACGTTGGATTCCGCGATTTTGGAGGCGTTTCTTACAATGGCTGTCACTTCATGGCCTCTGTCCTTAGCTTCTTTCATTACCAGTTGTCCAACCTTGCCGCTTGCGCCGATAATGCCGATGTTCATATTGAATTCCTCCAGTTTGTTTTGAATTCTGTTTTGCTTTAACCATAGTCTTATATTATTATATTGGTATATAAAATGTAAGTAGTCACTATTTTATAACATAGTCACATAAATAGAACCATGCGTAAGGAGAGGGATGCACGTGGCAAAAACATCATTTGAGGGCGAAATTCCCCAAGAGCAAATCGAGGTCTGCCCGGTAACGGAAACGCAAAATGTCATTGCTGGTAAATGGAAGATCATTATTTTGTGGCATTTGAGACAGACCCGAAGATTCGGCGAACTTCAAAGATTGGTGCCCGGCATATCCAAAGGTATACTGACCAGTCAACTGAGAGAATTAGAAAAGGATCAGATTGTCCACCGGAAAGTGTATCAAGAGGTGCCTCCGAAAGTGGAGTACTCCTTAACCGAATCCGGAGAGAATTTTATTCCAATATTGGAGAGTATGGGCGAGTGGGGCAGGAAATATGCGATGGGCAAAAAGAAAGCGGACTAATCTATGTAGAGCTGAAAAAATAGCGATTTCACAGCATCAGGAGCGCTAAGGTCGGTCATCGACAGACGTTGCCCATTGGAACAACATTAGAAGAAGGCTGTCCTTCAAGGTTTGGTGACCTCTAGTGACAGCCCTTTTAATGAATATAGATTGATATTTACCTAGCCTTTTTTTCAAAAGCATCATCAGTCGGATTCGCTGTTTCCCTGCCTTGGGTTTGCACCCATTCGTAACTCGGAGTCATCATTTGTAGAATTCGGGCATCGCTGGTTTTAGCGGAAGCAGCGCCATTGGATGTTGAGGAACCGCTTACAATTTCAAGGGGCGGAGCTGAAGCGTAGGAGTAAAAGTACCAGTTTGGTGCAGCAATGTGCTTATTAGCAATGGCTTGAGCAGGAATGTACCATGGTGCGAGCCTAGAGAAGGCCGTCATCTTCTCCAGCGCCGCATTCATATCACCAACGCCAACATCCGTTATTCCGGAAGATTTATATTGTTCAAAAATAATGCCTTTTGTTTTCAAGTGAGAAACATAGTTGCGTGTCTCTTCTCCTGTCCATTTGTTGTTGAGATAGGACTTCGGATCTTTGGACCAGAACGGATCGAGCAAGGCAACGCGCTTAGGTAACAGTTTAGAGTCTAACTGCCCCGCAGTAACTTTATCGCTGACTAGCTTCGTCAACCTCACAGCCATTTGATTTCCCAATGAATGGCCAGCGATCCTGATGTTTGAGCCTGTATAGTTGGACATTGCGGAAGCATAGGCATCATAGAATAGATCACCTGCTGATTTCGTCGGACCCGCAATATAAGTGCCGTCCTTCTTGCGCCAACGCATTGCCTTAGGACCCGTTGCCGTCCAGATTTTCGCCTCGGCATCCTTCACTTCGGCTTCATCCGCGAACTGATTCCAATAAAATATCCCAATGTTCCAGCCCGCGCTTACCCAGGCATCCGCTGTGTTCACGTTGACTCCATAGGAGGCATCGTTATGTAAGTAATTAAACGTTTCACGGAACGCCGTAGCGGTCGTATCCTTTTGCCAGCCATGCACATAAATGATTGTTGGTTTAGTTGGATTGTAATAAGGATTGCCAACCCCTGCGACCGCTTTCTGTGATACGTTGCCTGATCCATACCAATAAATGCCGTGATCCAGCGTAGTTCCGTCATACGCATTGGCAATGGGAAGAGCGGTAAAGAATAGGGCTGAAATCATAATCATTGAGAATAAACGCTTGATCATAAACTCTCTCCTTTGTAGTTTCTCTTGATGTAACCGTTTACATATTATCACGTTCTGCTAGAATTCACAATATAGCGAAGTCTGCTAATTTTCCGCACGCCTCTATGCGATCCAACTATATCAATCTATCATTGCGAAGCATACGATATGGTAGCTTTGAGAGGAGGATGCGAGTATGAGTTGTTGTAATCCTTGCCGTTGCAAGCGGCGTACAAAGAGAGTGGTACAACCTGTTAGACGTGCCAAAGGCCGGAAGAAAATCGGAACACGCCCTTCGGGTACAAATTCCCCGCTATACAACTACTTTGCGCGAACTTTTCCGCAGCACCTGAATTTATTCCCGGTTTATGCGAATCTGGTCGAGCGCGGGGCGAGTGTTTGCGAAGCGAATGAGATGATTCAATCAATGATTGTTCGAAATGGTACTTGCCAACACCGCTGCAGATAGGGATCGAACCGTAGAAAGCCGCAGTCACGTATGACTGCGGCTTTCTTTTGAATATCAGAAATTATAAGTTTGCCTGGTGGAGTAATTCCCGATACTGTTCCAAATCTGATGCGCGACATTCCATTTTCAACCGGGTGCCGTCCTCTTCGTAACTCGTTTCAGTGACATGGGCGTGTTCATTGAAGTAGGCAACGAGACGGCTTTGATCATAAGGGATGATCATCTCGCAATGTACATATTGTTGAAATACTTGATCGCGAATTACCTGGGCCATCTCATCTATTCCCCGATGTTCCCGGGCAGATAGGTAAACCGAGTCACCTTCGATTTGAGGGTAAGGATACTCCGTCAAATCCGCCTTATTATAAGCGATGATGACCGGTATTTCCGACGCTCCCAGCTCCTTCAACGTGTGCTTCGTAACTTCCATCTGCTTGGTGTACTCCGGACTTGACAGGTCCACAACGTGAATCAACAGATCGGCTTCGGCGACTTCCTCCAAGGTGGACCTAAAGGCTTTAACCAAATGGTGGGGCAACTGGCTGACAAAGCCGACAGTATCGGTGAGCAAGAACGATTTACGGTCGGGTAAGTTGATGTTTCGGACAGATGTCTCCAAGGTGGCGAACAACATGTCTTTGGCGAGTACTTGCTTGGTCGTTCCCCTGTTATATTGTTGCAAAATAGCATTCATCAAGCTGGATTTCCCCGCATTCGTATAGCCGACTAGACACACGACGGGAACTTCGTTCTTACGACGTTGCTTTCGTTGCGTTTGGCGCCGGGTTACGAGCATCTCCAGTTCGGCTTGCAACGCCGTAATTCGTTCTTCGATCCGGCGGCGGTCAAGCTCGCGTTTTGTTTCCCCGGAGCCTCGATTAATCATACCGGAACCGCCTCCTTGACGGCCCAATGACGTACGAAGTCCCACTAATCGGGGTAGCATATATTGAAGCTGAGCAATTTCTACTTGAAGTTGGGATTCCCTTGTTTGCGCGCGTTCCGCGAAAATTTCAAGAATCAGAACCGTGCGGTCTATAACTTTACAGTCAAGAGAAGATTCCAGATTGCGAATCTGGGAAGGGGTCAGCTCATCGTTACTGATGACGAGGGAAGCGCCCTTTTCTTCAATAAGCTCAGATAGCTCTTGAATCTTTCCCTTGCCGATATAAGTGGAGGGAACGATCCGCGTGACTTTCTGGGTGAGCTCGCCTGCCAACTCGATATGGCATGCTTCCGCAAGGTTGCTTAATTCTTCCATGGCATATGCAAAATCAGGCCGGTTCGCAAGGTGAACCCCCATGATTATCGCTTTCTCTTTAAGTTGTTCCATTCTTCATCATCCTCTTTATATAGATTTAAAACAAAATAAACAACACAAGCCTGAGCTTGTGTTGTCCGTGGTCGAGGACATGATCGATCCAGACGGTTGCAATAAAACAGAGCATGCCAGGAAACATGAGGAACATGCGCCTAGTTTCTAGCTGTTTGGTTGATTTCCGAATGGATGAACAATTCAGGGGTAGATATGGACAAACTTATCCTGAGTCCTCTGTACACGGACAGAGTCTTGAGCGCTAGATTAGCGACGCAAAAATCGAACTCGGATAAAATTGTACACACGTAGCCCCTCCGTTCCTTAAAGTAATTCGATCTTACCATGTTGAAACACCGCTCTGCATGTTGAAGAATCGTTATAATGATCTTTTACCAACCGAAATCTAACGTTTTTCCCGTTTCCACATAGGTCTTCAGATTGCTTAGAATCATCCACCAGCTCTTTTCCGTGCTCTCGCGAGAGGGATGGTTCTCCGTCCACTGATCGTTAATCAGCGTCAGCTTCGTACACTGGCCAACCGTCTCTAACATGAAGGTGATGCGGGATTGCAGCTCCTCGTGATTCTCCCTATAAGATGGACCCGGGTGCTCCAGTAAGCTAAGTTGTACATTCGGTTCATACGCAAGAATTGTGCCGTATACATGAACGGTATCTTCTCCTTCATTCCCGGGGCCAACATAAGCATACGAATCACCCACGTTGAAATCCGATTTCAGCACACTGCCGAATAGTAAAGCCTTCGTACCTTCCGTGGAAATCAGCGCGTGCCAGACGTCCTCCCGCGTTGCATTGATATAAAACTCGTATCTTAAATCCATGTTCATTGCCTCCTATTTTCATATCGTTGTAGGATTCCGCCTTATTTGATATGTTCGTATAAGAAGTATATTCATTATTTTCCAGATTGTATTGTAAAAACGCGACATCCCTTTCAGATGAGGAGCAGTGATAGAATATGGCGCAAGGAAACAAACCGAACATGGGGATCCTTCATAGGCAAGAGGGTGAACGAAATTTCCGGCTTATGCGATATACTCCCTCCGAAGAGGTCGGACGCTTTGTGATGCATTATTGGACCGTTAGCTGGAATTTAGAAGGGCAACCTCCTTATGAACAACATGTCGTGCCCAATCCATGTGTCAACTTGGTGGTGGAGCGCGGGAGAACAGCGGTGTATGGGCCGGGTAAAGAGAAGTTTGCCTATCATCTTGCCGGTCAAGGCCGAGTGTTCGGGGTGAAGTTTAAACCCGGCGGGTTCTACCCTTTCACGCGTAAATCAGTCAGTGGTCTATCGGATGAGCCCCAGTCTGTGAAGGAAGTACTCGGGATTGATGCCATAGATTTAGAACAAATTATTCTTAACGATCCGAGTGAAGAGAGCATGGTACGGAAAATGGAAAATCTGTTGATCCACAAGCTTCCGCCTTGGGACGAAACCGTGGAACACATCACCAACATCGTGGAAATAGTGGCCCGGAGCCGTGAAGTTACGAGAGTGGATACGCTGTGTGAAACAGTCCATATGAACGTGAGAACGTTGCAACGCCTCTTCGAGCAGTACGTCGGGGTTAGCCCGAAGTGGGTTATTCAACTTTATCGATTGCAAAATGCGGCAGAACAGCTAGAACGCGATGTGCTTATAGACTGGATCTCTGTTGCTGCGGATCTGGGATATTATGATCAGTCCCATTTCATTAAAGATTTCAGAACGGTAATCGGGCAAACGCCAGAGGAATATATGAGAGCGATAAATGTAAGTAAATAATAAACCCGTTAATGTTTCGACATTTTCTTACAAAAACAACGCATTATGACTTACAAATTATTACAAATTTTTCATCGGATTTATTGTACGATATGACTAAAGAGATACATACAAAGAACTACTTCGTGGAACTTTCTACATCATTTTGTCAAAAAACGGAGGGTTAACATGATAAAGGTTGTAGTCATTGATTCATATCCTTTAGTCAGACGGGGACTCATTGCAGTGTTATCGACGGAATCCGATATTGTATTGGCCGGTGAGGGAGAGACGGAAGAAGAAGCGTACAACTTGTTAGAGACCGCGAAGCCGGATATTTGTATCATGAACAACAAGCTTAATGATCGATGCGGATTACAGTTGATTAAAGAGTTCAAGGAACGCGGTATAACAACCAAGTTTATTTATCTGACATCCATGATGACAAGCGATCAACTGAGCGCGGCGGAACTGATTATGGTCGATGGATATGTGATGAAGGAAGCTTTACCGGAAGAGCTGTTATATGCGATTCGCTTGCTTCAGCGGGGGCGAAGATATTACGATCCGAGCCTGATGGAGATCAAGGTGAGAAAAGATATATATCCGTTCGAAGAGTTGACATTCAAGGAGAAGGAAGTGCTAGGCCTGCTGGGACTTGGTCTGAATAATAAGGAAATCGCGGTGAGACTGTTCGTCTCGGAATATACGGTCAAGAAGCACGTTAGCCAAGTATTGGCGAAGTTAAGATTGCCGGATCGTACACAAGCCGCCTTATATGCCAATTCCAAAGGCATCGTCAGATACGGAAGAATTTCATAGCATTACGAGTAGAGAGGAAACTGTCCGAGCGTCTTGATGACGAGCGGGCAGTTTTTTTGTTGTTTGAGGGGAGTTTGTATGGTACTAAAGTATACCCCAAGGTAGTCTATTGGCTACCCTTAAAGCTGCTACACGGAAAGTATATGACTCTTAAGTTCCAGAATAAGCGCGCGGTTTTAACACAAAAAGTAGCCACGAGAGGGACGCGAGTCTGAGTCGCAGTCGGTAGAATGAAACCATGAACACAAGGGAACACACGACCGAGAGTCGGATGCTCAGGGGGTACACGATTTTGAGAAAGTCGAGATGTTCACGTCACCAAAGGAACCATCATCGAATGATCCGGTCGATGACCTGTTTAACCATCGCAGCCGTAACGCTGAGTCCGTTGCCGCCGTCGACCTATGCGCTGCTAACATCCTCCGTGGAAGTGACAGGCAATCATTTCTCTTCCGCTTTCGTTTTCCCCCAGACGGTTAACGATCTCGCAGTAGCTTCCGAATTGTTCAGGGCGGATGCGGAGGCAAGGATCGGGCAAGCTACCGAGCTTTACGATCAATTGCTGCGAGCGGAGAGTTTAGAAGCCGGCGAGAACATATGGACGGAACTCAGCGAATTGTTAATGAAGGTAATCGAATCCGTTGCATCGACACGCGCAGACTTGCTTCTGCTCTCTGAGTATCATAATCAGGCCCAGGGGGAATTGAGTTCAGCGAAGTCGGATTATGAGGAACTTGTGAACCAGATCGGTGAGGAAGCTGATCTCTACGAGACTTCAGCGTTAACAAGCTTAGAGACGAAGATGCACTCAGCGGAGCGGGTTGCGGCATATGTAATGAGCGCCTATGAACGCGGGGAAATCAGTACAGGAAGTATAAATGAATCTGTGAACCATGCGGAACATCTGATGATACAAGCTGAACAACAGTTGGAAGAGCTTCGGGCCAACGAGGAAAAGCAAGCCGTCACTAAAGTAGATGGGGAGCAAGAAGTTGAAGAGAAGCACAAGGATGTTGCCTCTGGTCAAGTACCTGATGCAGATGCAAATAATGACGAGCAAGCTGCTCAACCTCAGGGTGAATCGCCGGAACAGCCGTCTGATGAAAACCCGGCACAACATCCGGAAGAAAAACCGGTACAGCCGTCTGGTGAAACACAGGTACCGCCCACAGGTGAACTACCGGTACAGCAGCCGGATGAAAAACCGCCGGAGGCAGCAGGACAACCTACTCAGGAACTTACTGAAAGTATGGAAAGTATGAAGGGAGCGGAATAACATGTCCGAGCTCGTACGGCATAGGAAAGAAAAGCCCGGTGTTTGGCGAAGGATTGCTAAAGTATTCAGCAATCTGATCACGATCCTCTTAGTGCTGCTGTTCACAGTTGTCATCGTATTCTCAGTTTCTTCCCGTATTTCCGGGGGAGCGCCTCAGTTGTTGGGATATGAAATCATGACCGTGCTGTCCGGTTCGATGGAACCCGGTATTCAAACAGGATCTGTCATTGCCTTGAAACCGGTGGAGAATGCGGAGGGTTTTAAATCAGGGGATGTCATTACTTTTAGATCACCGGAAGATCAGAACATCATCATTACCCATCGAATTCAGGAGGTACAGTCTGTCAACGGGGCGGTTCAATACATCACAAAGGGCGATAACAACGATGCCCAAGATGCGCAGCCGATCCCTTCTGACCATATTATTGCATCCTATGTGAATTTCACCATTCCATGGCTGGGATATCTCTTCACGTTTATTAAATCCACCGCGGGTGTGGTGCTTCTGATGATTGTCCCGGGAGCGTTGCTGATTCTTTGGCAGATGGCGAACCTGTACCGAACGATTTCCAGAATGGAAGATACCAAAGAGGCCGTTCCGGCCGTAGAAACCAAGTAATGTGTTTACCGATCTTCGTGGCTGGCAGTGCGACCTGTCAGCCATGAAGATTCAATATAAGATCCCTGTAAGGGACAAAATTCGAGGAGGAAATGAACATGAGTTTGAAAAAACAATTAGGTTTGGCTATGGTTACAACAGCATTGGGCGCAACACTGGTAGCAGGCGGATCTTTCGCACTGTTCACGAGCTCGGCTCAGAATACAGGCAACACGTTTGCATCCGGTACCGTCAAAGTGAGCTTGGACAAGCCTGAGGGTACGAAGTATTTTGACATTTCCAATATCGCACCGGGCGACAACGGGTCTACTCAACTTACCGTAACGAACGGCGGTTCCCTGGAATTGCGTTATGATCTGGCTCAGAACCTCACCGGCGATCTTGCATGGGGTACGGACGGAGTAAAGATTACGATTAAAGACAGCGCGGGCAATGTGATTGTTCCGGGCGACAACAACCGTGTGCTGGCACCTGCTGCAAGTGAAGTGCTGACTGTGAAGTGGGAGCTTCCGCTGGCCGCTGACGACAGATATCAGAACAAGACTGCACAACTGGGTCTGACCGTGAATGCCGAACAAACTAAAAACAACCAATAAACTACTAAAAACATAGAGGGCGGCTATAAGTCGTCCTCTTCTCTTGGGGGGATATCCGAATGAACAGAAAGAAGATGGCTTTGCTGGCAATGACAGGCGTAATGGCGGGTTCGCTTGCCATAGGCGGTGCAACTTATGCCTTATTTAAAAGTACGGCGACCAACACTATGAACACCTTTGCTTCAGGAACGCTGAAGATGAGCGCGAGCCGCCAGGACGTGCCGATGACGGGACCGATGTTTTACACCAATGATAATGTAGCGGCGGGCATGATGGGAACAGGGTTTTGGGCCCCGGGAGACACGCACACCAGAGCATTGTTTATTGATAACAATGGGACACTGGATGGCAAGTTAAAGTCTTTAAAAGCAGTGCCTGAGGGTAATGTGAGTGATGCAATGGAGTTTGCGAAGCAAGCCACAGTCACGATCGCAGTGTTTGAAGCCCCGGAGAATACTGAGTATGGTACGGAAGTATTGCAATACCTTAACAAACAGCAGAACGATCTGTTCAAGGAAAGACAGACGATCTGGTGGAACGCGATTAAAGCTCGATGGACCGGACTGACAATTGAGCAGCAAAAAGCCGCTTACTACGATTTCTTGGCTGAAATCAGAACCGTGTTGCTGGATACTATTTTTGAATATAAAACTACGCCATTCGCTGTAAAACAAGTGTTCACGGGTTCGTTGGAAGAGTTGTACAACAGCAACAACGGCGTTTCATCGGCACTGGCGCTCAAATTGGGTGCAGGCAAGACCATGTTTATGGGCTACACCGTCCATTTCATGAACTTGGCGCCGGAAGTCAATAATCTTGTACAGGGCAAAGAAGTGAAATTTACATTTCAATCCGATTTTGTACAGTCTAAAAATAACTAGTATGTTAATACAGGCCTCGGCCCCACAAACCATGTGGGATCGGGGTCTGTTTCATGCTGAAACGGGTATGGGTGGAGCCCCCCACAAACTAACACTTGACCCCCGAACCTTTTCCTTATATCATGAACATGATAATCATTCTCAACTATTGAAGGAGAGATCTACTTGTTTAATCCACGATTGAAACTGACGGCTATCATCCTTACCCTTGCTATATTTCTTGCGGCATGCGGAACGAACGAAAATGCGTCTGTGAACCAGACTACAGATAATGAAACCAACACCGCAACGCAAGAGCAGACAACGAACAGTTCCGCGAATAACGCGAACTTTCAAGCAGCTGTGGACACGTACCACCAATTCGTCATTGACCAAACGGATCAATTTGTCAAAGATACGCAAGCTTTTACAGATGCAGTAAAAGCCGGCGACATGGAAAAAGCCAAAGCGCTTTACGCGCCGTCCCGCATGTATTTTGAGCGGATTGAGCCTATAGCGGAATCGTTGGGTGATTTTGACCCTTGGATCGATGCTCGTGAAGGAGATGTGCCTGCGGCGGAATGGAAAGGGTTCCATCGTCTGGAGAAGGCGCTGTGGCAGGATAAATCGGTAGCCGGAATGGAGCCGGTGGCCGATGCCCTCTTGCAGGATGTGAAACAGCTTCGCGTAAAAGTTGAGAATGTTGAAATTGATACGGCCATGCTTGTGACCGGCGCGGTGGAGTTACTAAACGAAGTGTCTTCCAGCAAAGTGACCGGGGAAGAAGAGCGGTACTCGCATACGGATTTGTATGATTTTGCGGCGAATGTGGAAGGCTCTCATGAGATTTTTAAAGTGTTGCAACCTACTGTGGAAGCCAAGAACCCGGAGCTTTCGGCGGAGGTTACGAAACGGTTTGAAGAATTGGAGGCGACCTTGGCTCCATATCGCAAAGGGGAAGGATTCGTGCTGTATACGGAACTGAAACCGGAACAAGTGAAGAAGCTGAGCCAAGCGATTGACGCTTTAGCTGAACCTCTGTCACAAATCGGTACTGTAGTGGAGGGATAAGATCCGTGACACGCGAAGAAACGCAACATAATGACCAGATTAAAGGGAAGTCGACGCTTTCCAGACGTGATCTTCTGAAAACGGGAGCTGTCGGAGGTCTAGGATTACTTCTTGGTGCTGGCGGCATCAAGGGCTTGGGGATGCTCGGTGAGAGCAAGCAAACCGCTTCGGCGGCGGGGGATTCAGACGCCGTCATCCCTTTCCACGGCGCGCACCAAGCCGGGATTGTCACGCCCATGCAGGATTTTGTCTGCATGGGTGCCTTTAATTTAACGATTACCGACATTGCGGAGGTTCGTAAGCTCCTGAAAGCATGGACGGTGGCCTCCGCCAGGCTGGCCAATGGGGAAAGCGTGGGCGAAGAGAGCGACAACGCGCTTGTCCCGCCTGCGGATACCGGCGAAGTGATGGGCCTGCAAGCGATGCGTACCACGTTAACGTTCGGAGTCGGCCCTTCCTTCTTCGACAGCCGGTTCGGTCTCGCTGACAAGCGTCCTTCCAAGCTCGTCGACATCCCTGCTTTCAAAGGCGATGAGCTCGTGGACGAATGGTCCCGCGGCGATCTTATCGTTCAGGTGTGCGCGAATGATCCGCAAGTCGCGTTTCACGCTTTACGCAACCTGGCCCGAATCGCGAGGGGCAAAGCCGTTCTGCGATGGCTGCAGCAAGGCTTTCAGCGCACCGGCGCGGCCGATGCAAGCGGGTCCACACCGCGGAACTTGCTTGGCTTCAAGGACGGTACGGTGAACACGAACGTCGAAGACAAGCAAGCGGTGAAGGACATCGTCTGGGCCGAAGCGGGCGACGGCGCCTCCTGGATGGACGGAGGCAGCTACATGATTATGCGCCGCATCCGGATGCGCATTGAGGTCTGGGACCGCACCTCGCTCGGTGAGCAGGAGGCGACCTTCGGACGTCATCGTCAGTCAGGCGCGCCGTTAGGCGCGGCCAAGGAACATGACCTTGCCGACTACGCGAAGCAGGGCAAGAACGGCAAGCCGATGATCGGCGCCGATTCGCATATGGCTGTGGCCAGCATGGGCGGCAAAGTGAAAATTCACCGCCGCGGCTACTCTTACTCCAACGGCATTGACATCAAGACCGGCCAACTGGACGCGGGGCTGCTGTTCATCTGCTACAACCGCGATCCGTCGAGCCAATATATCCCGATGCAAGCGAAGATGTCGGAGGTTGACCGGTTGAACGAATATATCGAGCATGTGGGTAGCGGAATTTATGCTATGCTGCCAGGAGTGAACAAGGGCGGCTACATCGGAGATACTTTACTATAAAAGCTGGAGTGGAAACTTATGAAACGGATTGGACATATTCTAACGACTATACTCATGCTGGTGCTGGTGCTGCCCCTCGGATTTCCCTATGTGGCCGGGGCCCAGCCAACGACCGATACGCTTCATAAGCAATTGATTTCTTACTCCAGCGATGCTTTAATTAGCAGCGGCGACACGGATTGGGCGACTGTGCTCGAAGCTGTAACCGGCATCCGGGCAGCTTTACCGGTCTTAAGCGAAGAGAAATCGGAAGACTCGAAAGCGCTGCTTATGGCTTTACAAGGAGCCGAGAAAGCTTTGAAAACGGCGGACAGCGATCCGGACGGAGCGAAAAAAGCCGTCTCCCTGCTGGCTAAAGCAACGGATGCTTACGTATCGGCGGATGATCAAGGGAATGAGTCGGGGCAGATTCAATCCAACCTCAAAGCCTTACTTCCACTGCTGAAGGATACATTGAAAGCTGTGGAGAACGGGAACTTGCCAGCCGCCATAGAAATCTATAACCGCTTTATTACGGCCTGGGGTAAAGCGGAAACCGCGATTCGTCGGGAAGACGGTGAACTTTACGGCCGCATTGAAGTGAAGCTTAGCGGGGCCCGGATCGCTCTGACTGCGGAAATGCCTGACCCAGAGAAATCCGCCCAAAAGCTGCAAGAGCTGATAACAATAGCTGAGGATTACATCGCGGGTCGAACTACTTCCTCGTCCTCTTCTTCGGTCGATGGCGTGTCGATCCATTCCATAGCTGGACTAATTACGCTTGTGGAGCAAGTGAAATGGGATCTGGAAAAAAGTCAAGCCGAGGCCGCTTCTGCCAAAATGGAGACGTTCATTACCGCATGGCCCGAATTGGAAGGGGAGGTTCGCACCCGTTCGCAGCAGGCTTACAGGGACATTGAGAATGATATGATCTCTCTGTCGAGCGGTCTTCTTGCGGCGAAACCGGACTATGACAACGTGAGCCGTAAAGCGGACCAATTGATCATTAAGCTGGAGCCTTACGCGCAAGCCTCGGCTTATACGGCCTGGGATGCATTCGCTATCCTGTTCCGGGAGGGTGTGGAAGCGATTCTGATTGTGGCGTCGCTGCTTGCGCTGTTGAAGCGTTCCGGGCATGAGAATAAGCGCAAATGGATTTGGTCCGGTGCGGCCGCGGGGATTGCGGTATCGGTTATTTTGGCCTTGGTACTATCGGTATTCTTGTCCAATATGGCTACAGGCAGCTCACGGGAGTTCGTTGAGGGCATATCCAGCTTGATCGCCGTTCTGTTTATGGTGACGGTAGGAGCATGGTTACACGGGAAATCTAATGTGCACAATTGGAATCGTTTTATGGAGCGCACCATTGGGGCGTCTTTGGCCAAAGGAGCGTTGTGGTCGCTGTCTATCACGGCTTTCCTCACCGTCATGCGGGAGGGGGCTGAAACGATCATTTTCTACATCGGTATGGCTCCGTCTATCGCGGTGTCGGACATAATGCTCGGCATCGGGGCGGCGGTGGTTGTGCTGGCCGTGATTGCTTTTGCCGTTAAGAAGCTAAGTGCGCGAATTCCGGTGAGGCCTTTCTTCCGTGTTGCAGGTTTGCTCATGTATTACATGGCTTTCAAATTCCTCGGCGTGGGCATTCACGCGTTGCAGGTAGCCGGAACGCTTCCCGCGCATGCGACTACAGCCGTACCTGAAATTCCGTCGCTGGGCACTTATCAGAGCTGGGAAGTATTGATTCCACAAGGTTTGGTGTTGTTGTTTATCATGGTAACCATTCTGCGGGTGGAGCGGAGCAAGAAACCAACGGGGCAACCTGTGACGCCATTATAAAATAGAAAGCTGAGCCCGGTGAAAGCCGTGGTTTGGCTTTTTTTATGGTGGAGTTAAGGTTTCAGTGTTAGGTATTTGCGCATATTAATGCTCCAAGCGGGTAAAGAATATTCTGAATTTATCGTTGACACTATTCCTATCGGGTGATATTATCCTCTTATAACCAAGTTATCTTATCGGAATTAAATGTTTTAAGGTTGACCGGACCACCGGAGGCCTCCTGTTGCACCCTTTTTCAGGGTGTGTTCGGGGGGCCTTTCGACATTTTTATACCAGTATGAGATGGGGAGAGATAAGAGATGAAGTTGCGTAAAGGGATCATGTTACTTGTAAGTGTAGTGTTATTGAGCGGGATTCTGTCGGGGTGCAACACCAATACTAACGTGGAAACCGCCAATAACAAGGTGAATAATCAAACGGAAGCCAATGGCGAAAAGGCATCCAAAACGAAAGATATCACGGTTCGAATCGGATATCAGAAGTACGGAACGATTAATATTTTGAAAGCGGACGGGGCCTTGGACAAACGGCTTGAAGAAAGCAATATCAAGATTGAATGGACGGAATTCCCCGGCGGACCTCAATTATTAGAGGCGTTAAATGTAGGCAGTCTTGATATCGGTCATACGGGTGAAGCGCCGCCCATCTTTGCGCAAGCCGCAGGCGCGCCGTTAGTATACTTGGCGCATGAACCCGCCAGTCCGGCAAGCGAAGGCATTCTCGTTCATAAGGATTCCGCCATTGCTACAGTCGCCGATCTGAAAGGGAAGAAGGTTGCGCTGAATAAAGGTTCGAACGTTCATTACCTTCTGGTGAAGCAGTTGGAGAAGGCCGGCGTGGCTTACAAAGACATTCAAGTCGAGTTTCTGCCGCCCGCGGATGCCCGCGCGGCATTCGAGAAGGGCAGCGTGGATGCCTGGATCATTTGGGATCCGTTCCTGGCCGCGGCACAGACTGCGACAGGCGCCAAGATTCTGGCGGATGGCAAAGACGTGGTGAATAATCATGAATTTTACCTGGCGGAAAGATCGTTCGCGGAGAAATATCCGGATGTGATTGACGCGCTTCTGGAGGAAGCCGACAAGATTGATACCTGGTCCAAAGACCATCCTAAAGAATTGGCGGAGAAGTTAGCTCCCATTCTGGGTATTGACGTAGCTTCGTTGGAGCTGGCTGCCGGACGCAGACAGTACGGGGTACAGCCTATTGACGCCGAGTTGATCCAAGCCCAGCAACAGATTGCCGATACCTTCCGCTCCCTGGAACTAATTCCTAAAGATATTAAAGTTGAAGACGCAGTTCTTAAGGAGGAATAGTCTATGAATATATTCTGGTTTATTCCGACACACGGAGACGGCCGCTATTTGGGAACCGCTATTGGGGCGCGCGCCGTGGACGCGGTTTATATGAAACAAATTGCGCAGGCCGCGGATCGGTTGGGTTTTCAAGGGGTGTTGATCCCTACAGGAAGCTCGTGCGAGGATCCATGGATTACAGCCGCTTCATTAATCCATGAGACTACGAATCTGAAGTTTCTGGTTGCGGTTAGACCCGGATTAATGTCCCCTACGTTAGCCGCCCGGATGGCGGCGACATTCGACCGGTTATCCGGCGGGCGGTTGCTGATCAATGTCGTTGCCGGAGGAGATCCGGTGGAACTGGCCGGCGACGGATTGTTCCTCGATCATGATACCCGTTACGCATTAACCGATGAATTTCTTCACGTGTGGCGTAAGGTCCTGTCAGGCGAAACGGTGACCCACGAAGGAGAACAATTGCGAATTGAGGGAGGGAAGGTGCTCTATCCTCCGATCCAGCAACCTTACCCTCCGCTGTGGTTTGGCGGATCATCTCCGGCGGCGAGCGTTGTGGCCGCGGATCACGCGGATGTCTACCTCACATGGGGCGAGACGCCTCGTGAAGTCGGGGAAAAGATCGCTCGTATCCGCGAGCTTGCCGGAGAGCGGGGACGGACCTTGAAGTTTGGGATCCGTCTTCACGTCATCGTCCGTGAAACGGAGGAAGAGGCCTGGCAAGCGGCGGAAGACCTCATTCAACATGTGGATGATGCCACAGTGGAAGCTGCCCAAGCCATCTTTGCCCGGTTTGATTCCGTTGGGCAACAACGGATGTCCGTGCTGCACCGGGGGAGTCGCGCGGAGCTGGAAATCAGCCCGAATTTATGGGCCGGCATCGGTTTAGTGCGCGGAGGCGCGGGTACGGCTTTAGTAGGCGACCCCGTTACTGTGGCGGCCCGTATGCAAGAATATGCTGACTTGGGCATTGACACGTTCATCTTCTCAGGATACCCGCATCTGGAGGAGTCGTATCGGGTAGCTGAGTTACTGTTCCCTCATCTGCCGCTCAACCATCGCCCGCCCGCTGGGCCTTCTTCCATCAGTCCTTTCGGCGAGATGATCGCCAATGAAGTGAAGCCTAGCGAGCGTGTTGGGGCAACAACGGATTAGGAGGAGGGATAGGAATGAGCGCAGGAGGTAAACTCAAATTACAACATAGATGGGCAGATACAATTCTGCCTTGGATCATTCCTGCCGTAGTCGTGGCGTTGTGGCAACTGTTCGGCAGCATCGGATGGATATCGGACCGCGTGTTACCGACACCGTTGGCTGTGCTGAAAGCGGCTGTTACCCTGACCGCGAACGGAGACTTGGCCCGCGCGCTCAGCATCAGCGCGGGAAGAGCCTTTATAGGCTTCGCGATCGGAGCAACTATCGGATTCGTTATGGGACTACTGAACGGAGTCATTCCTCTGGCCGAGAAATTAACGGACGCTTCCCTCCAGATGATTCGGAACATCCCGCATCTGGCGCTGATCCCGTTAGTCATCGCATGGTTTGGAATTGATGAGGAAGCGAAGTTGTTCCTGGTCGCGCTCGGTGTTGTTTTTCCGATTTATTTAAATACGTTGCACGGCATCCGATCAGTAGACCCACAGCTGATTGAGATGGCCAAAGTGTATCGTTTAAGTCCGTGGGAACTGTATCGCAACGTTATTTTGCCGGGAGCCATGCCTTCCATTCTGGTAGGTTTTCGCTTCGCATTAGGCATTATGTGGCTCACACTGATTGTGGCGGAAACCATCTCCGCGAATGCCGGTATCGGCTATATGGCGATGAATGCAAGAGAGTTTTTTCAACTGGATATTGTCGTATTCAGCATTATTGTGTATGCCCTGTTAGGCAAGTTGTCGGATTCCGCGGCTAAAGGGCTGGAAAGGAGATGGTTGCAGTGGCATCCCCATTACGGCAAGCAGAGGAAAGTTTCGAGGATTACCTGAGGCGTGACGCCCAGGGAAAACGGGAAGCTTATCAACCTGTTGAGCCCAAGCGTGCAGAGAAGAAGTCGGAGGGGTTGGCTCTGCGGTTGTCTCAAGTAACCAAAGCGTTCGGCGCCAATCCTGTGCTGAACAATATAACCTTGTCTGTACGGGAGGGTGAATTTATCGCCATCGTAGGTCGCAGCGGTTGCGGGAAGAGCACATTGCTCCGCTTGGCAGCCGGTCTCGAGGAGGCAACGTCCGGAACCCTTACCCTTAATGAGAAAGTCATTAAGGGAATTCATCCGGAGACCCGTGTCATGTTCCAAGACGCCCGATTGTTACCCTGGCGAACCGTCTTGGATAATGTGAAGATCGGCGTTACGGGTCGTTCAGTTGCTGAAACTACGGATCGGGCGCTAGATGTGCTTCGGGCGGTAGGATTGCAAGACAAGGCGGGGGAATGGCCGTCTGTCTTGTCAGGGGGCCAACGTCAGCGTGTCGCCCTGGCCAGGGCTTTGGCCGGACAACCGAAGTTATTGTTGCTCGATGAGCCCTTGGGCGCTTTGGACGCTTTGACCCGCATCGAGATGCAACAGTTAATTGAATCGCTTTGGCAGGAGCGCGGATTTACTTCCGTTCTTGTCACGCATGACGTCAGCGAGGCTGTGGCTTTAGCAGACCGAGTGATCCTTATTGAACATGGCGAAGTTGCTTTGGATGTTCAGATTACTTTGGCTCGTCCTCGGGAGAAGGATAGCGGATTCCTTCATTTTGAAAAACAGATTCTGAATCGGGTCTTGTTGCCTGAGCAACAGCGGGAAACCCCAGGAAAAGTTCATTTTGAAATCTAATTTAATGCGCGATGTCTCTTGAGCACCGGTCACCAGATCGGTGTTTTGTTGCGTTAAGGCTGAGCTTGCTTCAGAAAAAGTAATTTATGAGCCAACTCTTTCGACTGGCATTCGGCATAAACCTCAAAGGTAATCTCGCGCTTACCGACAGTTAGAATACGGATATCCTTCTTCTCAATGCCCATCCATTCCATGGAATGCCATGTTTTGCGACATACCAAGTATCGATCTTGATGCTCGATGATTTTCCACCGCATATTTTCCCTCCGGGTAAGTGTCAAAAGCGCTAAAACAAATTATAGCATGATACGCGTTCATGAGGCGGGAAAAGACCGAGTTATATTGGTCACCAAATCCGAAGAAGAAGTCATAACAACCTGTCGAGGGGATGGACGACGGGCATTATGATAGTTATAGATTGTTAAGTCTGGAGGGGTCGTATGTCTATTCAAGAGGCATTAAAGGTTGGGGATATCCATCGAAAGCCGAACAAGGAATCATTAAATCTTTACATAGGTAACGGAAGGTGCGGTGTGAGGCTTGATGCTTACGGACTTATGGGACAGGAAGGATGGGTGCCGGGAAGGGGACGCACCGCGATCATGCACGCGGATCATTGGCATCGGGGCAAGTACGCGCAGGATATTTGGCTGCCGGTGGCGCGACTGGCATGGTCGGAAGCGGACCTTGAGCCGGCACTTATGGATATACATCAGCAAAGCTTGATGCTGCATGACGGCACGACCATAACGAACTTGGAAACACGGCTAGGTTCCATGACGATCAAGGCTTCATTTCATCCGGAGTTCCGAGACTACATGCTCTATGAGATCCATCATGAAGGTGTAGGGGAGGGCGCATTTCCCGCGCTTAAGTTCATTCCTGAAACTCTTGTGGAAACGTATCACGAGCAAAGGCTGGAGGGTACGCTTCGGGATGCCCAATTATCCGAGGATGAGAAACAATGGCATGGGGTGCTGTCCATGGGCACCGCAAACACGGTCATCGCCGTTCGGGTGCTATCGGAGGAAGGCGTCATGAAGATGAAATCCGACAGCACCGCGCCGGAGATCCGTGCGAACGGACTTCGGGGAAAGCACCTGCTTATCATCGGTATCGCTGCAGAAGCCCGGAAGGAAGAGATGCTTCGAGGACTACAGGGATTCGGTACGGATGCGATGCAACATACCCGGGAAGCGTGGCACCGAAGGTGGGGGAACGCGTACATATCGGTGCCTGATCCGCAAGCGCAGGCGATGTGGGCAAGGTCGCTCTTCTATGTCCTGGCCAGCTATGCGCCGGACTCGCGCTGCCCCGCGGCTCCGATGGGATGGTCGGGAAGCGGATGGCCGCTGTCATTTCCCCAGGATTTATCGTATATTCATCCCGCTTTGCTCCGATTAGGGCATCTGGACATCGCACGATCCTGGGTGGAATTCTACGCATCGCGTTGTGAGGAGATGCGGTTGCTTAGCGGAGAGATTTTTCATGCGGAAGGAACGGTGTGGGCTTGGGAATTTCCGATTGGTACGGCAACCAACTACCTCAGGGAGGGCAGTCCGAACTGGTATCAGTACCAGTTGCATAACAGCGCTTATCCCGCGCGAATGGCCTATGAAACAGCG
Source organism: Paenibacillus swuensis (assembly GCF_001644605.1). Classification (NCBI taxonomy): domain Bacteria; kingdom Bacillati; phylum Bacillota; class Bacilli; order Caryophanales; family Paenibacillaceae; genus Paenibacillus; species Paenibacillus swuensis. The sequence continues at coordinate 2,725,273 of NZ_CP011388.1, forward strand.
CAGTATACGGGGGATGCAACGTGGGCCCTGGAGCACGCCTGGCCTGTTGTGTATGGTTCGGCGCAGTTCTACCGATCCATTGTTCACAAAGAAGCCGGTGATGAAGCTTGGAGCATTCATTGGACGCCTTCCATGGGGCAAGACGAGTTGGGCGGGGAGAACGCCAAGAACTACCTGTGCGCCTTATACAGCGCGCAATATTCATTCCAAACCGCGATTCGATTGGCGGACCAACTCCGATTGCACCCGGCGGAATACGAGCAATGGAAATCCATTCTGAAAGATGGCCTGGCTTTCGCCAAACTGTATGATGCGGAGCTTGGAATTTACACGACCTATGAAGGACGGGAAGCCAGGCAGTTCGGAGAGCAGAAACATCCCGTACAGCTGAATCCCCTTACGTTCCTCCCTCTCGGAGCTTTGGATACCGCAACGGAAACGGCCTATCACCGCAGAGCCGAATTGTGTTATGGTGCGGGGAACAGCTTCTATTACGGGTGGACGTTGGCGGATTACTTGCTGGCGGCTTCTCACATGGGTGACGAAGAAGGTCTCCTGGCTTCTCTGGAGGAGTTCATTCCCGCTAACTACACGGATTCGGAATGGATTCAGTTGTATGAATCTTCTAATCTCCTGGATGCGGCCTTTTATGTGACAAGTCACGGACTGTATTTACAGGCTTTAAATGATGCCGTTGTCTGCGACTACTGGGGAGATCTGAAGATCGGTCACGCCTCTCCGGCGGCATGGGAACAAATTCAGTTCGAAGGACTGCGTACGATGGACGGAAAGATATGGAGCGGATTAAAGGTTGAAGGGGAGTGGAAGGTGACGGAAGGGGGCTTGGCGAATGTAAAAAATGAGGCATAACGGATGTTGTGGACAAGTGAGGGGTCATTGGATGAGGAAGACGGAAGCCGGAACGGCTTTGGCCAGTTATGAAGCAGGCTGGGATATGGGTTTTCACGAACATCAAACCTGCGAACTCAGCACGGTGCTCGAAGGCTCCGGCGAGTTTGAAGCGAACGGTGAGCGGCATCGCATTCATCCGGGCAGTGTCATCTTCATTCCCCCGGGGGTGAACCATCGCTACAGTTCCGTGACGCCGATTCGATTCGCGGTCATTGAAGCGGGGGGACTGCCGAAGGAAGTGCAAGCCTGCTTTGATGGGATGACGCCTAAAGGCAAACCTGCCCTGCTGCGTCTGCCGTCCATGGAGTTGGAGCCGTTTACGGCTCTGTTTCGGCTCTGGATGCGCATGTTGTCAGGCGCCAGAGTACAACGGGAGCGCAAGATTGCGGCGTGGCTGGAAGTAATGATTTTGTTCATTCAGCAGCACGCCAAGGAGGATGCGGCCCCCCTCTCCATGATGGATGCGGGTGAAACGATTCGAACCCAACTTGGGGACGAATTGCGAATTAAAGAGTTGGCCGAGCGCAGCGGGATGTCTCCGGCTGCGTTTCGGCGAGGCTTTCAAGCGGTGTACGGCATGTCACCGAAGCAGTATCAGATGCAGGCGCGCATTGACGAGGCGAAGTGGCTGCTGCGGTCTACATCGAAAACCATCCAGTTTGTTGCGGAGCAATGCGGATTTTCCACGCTTCATTCGTTCAGCGCCTGGTTTCAACAGAATGAACGCGTCGCACCTTCAGTATGGCGTAAACGCCAGCAAGGGATCCTTGGGGACGATCCCGGCCATGGGGACACGAACTTTTTACACAAATGAAGGAGCGATTTCTATAAATCTTTCATACTGATCCTCCTGTATAGTCAAAGTAACTTGAAAGGAGAGATGATGTATGAAGACCGTTCGAATCGGCGAGCACGACTTGGAATTGGGGGGCCGGTATATGACGGAACTCCGGGATTCCAATGCGATCGCGGAAGATGCTGAAGCATTAAAAGCACGGATTGCGGAAGACGGGTATTTGCTGCTTAGGGGCTTTCATAATCGGGAAGACGTGCTGAACGCCAGGCGAAATCTGCTGGAGAAGATGCGAGTGATGGGAAGATTGGCTGAAGACACCCTATTGGATGAGGGGGTCATCGGACCGGAGAACAAGATGGCGATGTTCCAAGGACTGAATAACGACAATCCCGATCTGCTAAAGGTGGTGAACTCGAACAAGGTAATGGGTTTCTTCGACCGCTTTCTGGGCGGCCCCTCTCTGACCTATGATTTCAAATGGCTGCGTGCCGTCGGTAAAGGAGAGTTCACAGGCGCACATTACGATATCGTCTATATGGGCCGGGGCACTAAGAATCTCTACACGATGTGGACACCGCTCGGCGACGTATCCTATGACATGGGCGGGCTGGCCCTGTGTCTGGGTTCACAGCACTTTGAACGAATTAAGGCTACCTACGGGCAAATGGATGTGGACCGGGATAACGTGCAAGGCTGGTTTTCTAACGATCCGGTCGAGATTGTTGATAAATTTGGCGGCCAATGGGCCACAACGGAGTTTCAGGCGGGCGATGTGCTCATCTTCGGCATGTATATGATGCACGGTTCCCTGACCAATACGACCGATCGTTACCGCATTAGTGTGGATACGCGCTATCAGTTGGCATCGGAACCGGTGGATGACCGCTGGTACGGCGCCAACAAAGGTCATTATGCCTGGGGACAGGGGCAAACGGTGACGATGCAAGAAGCAAGAACGGCTTGGGGAATATAGAAGAAGCTGCGTCGGCGGGCAACCGTCGGCGCAGTTTTTGTGTTCACTTCAGTCACTATACAATAATAACCCGTCATGTAATCATAACCTCGCGGGCTCCATCACCTTTACAATAGATACTGTATCTATATATGCCGGAAAGGAAGCGAGCACGATGAGAATTACACTTCATGAGAACGGTTGTTTTGATATCAGAACAGATCGTATTTACATGCTGCAATGTTACCCCGGTTGGGATGGCGAATCCGTTCATCCTGTTCAGACGGCGGTGAAGGGTCAAACCATCGTTTACACCTTCCCTGAGGGCAGCTTGACGCTGCAGTTTAAGGAGACAGATGATGGAGTTACCCTTTCCACAAGCTTGAAAGACATGTCCGAATTCCCGCAGTGGGTTCACCCCATCTATCAAGGCCGGGTTCAGGGCGCCGATGGGTATTTCCGGCAAGGCTTCGGCATGGCGGGTCCCTCAGGTTACCAATCCTTAAGTTCTTTGGCAGGTAACAACAGCGCGGCATGTTCAGCCGAAAGCTATGGACTGACGGCATTCACACATGAGCATGGCTGCCTCGTTCTCTTTGCCGAAGAACATGATACCTATATGCATCGTTATGATTTGCAGTCCTCCGGATCAGATCTTACCATGAAGCTTACCTGCGGTTTCAGAACCGAGCGGACCCGTCTCCAGCCGACGTCCATTCCGGACATTCACATCCTTGAAACGCCCTCCTTGGAAGAAGGACTTACGGGCGCTGCCCGCCGCATGGCTTCCCGTATGCAAGCCCGCACGCACCAACCGCCCGCGTACCACTGGTGCTCCTGGTATTACAAGTACTATGAGTTCAGCCAGGAGGATCTTACAGACTATCTGCAAGGCTTCAGCGCAACCGGCACCCCCCTGCGATATGTCCAGATTGATGCGGGCTACTTCCCTTCGCTTGGAGATTGGCTCGAAATCAATCATCTGTGGCCGGACGGTCTTCAAGCGGCCTTTCGGAGAATCACGGAAGAAGGTTATACCCCAGGAATCTGGATCGGCCCCTTTATGGTCGGTAACCGAAGCCGGCTGTACCGCGAGCATCCGGACTGGGTGCTTCGGAAGAAGGACGGTACACCTGTAACCGAACTGCGTTGCTATGGTGAATTCAAGCTCTGGGGCTACAAGGATGAAGAATATTATGTGCTGGATACAAGCCACCCCGAAGCTATGGCTTATCTGTGTCAGGTGTTCAGAACGTTATATCAGTGGGGAGCGCGGTTATTTAAGACGGACTTCATGTTCTGGGGCGTGCAAGACAGCTCTGAGGTCAGCAGGCACACGCCAGGAAAAACAAGCATTGGTTATTTTCGTGATTTTCTGCAGGCGGTTCGTCAGGAGATTGGCGAGGAAAGCTACTGGCTTGGATGCATCGCACCATTTCACGCCTTCATCGGCTTTGCTGACGGCATGCGGATTGCCGGGGATTTGGGACCTGCGTGGATCGGGGACGGCCATGGACCCGTAAACATGATCCGGGAGACGATGGCGGTTAACTACATGAATCATATTTTCTGGCAAAATGATCCCGACGCCGTTATCCTCCGCGACTTTCACATCTCCCTGACCGACCGGGAAATCGAGTCTCTGGCGTTACTGCAAGCGGTGTCCGGAGGCGCTGTCTATACATCGGATCCGCTGCATGAAGTAAACCATGACCGCTTATCCCTGTTCCGGTTTATAGAACCGCACGGAAAGCAGAAGCCGATTCTTCCATACCTTCAGCAACGAGGTCCCGAACAAGTATTTGTTCATCGCTGGCCGGAGGAGGAGCGTTACTTAATTTACTTGTTCAATCCCACGGAGTTTACGGTCAGAGGACAGTATTCCATAGCCGAATTGACGGGTACGGAGCGGGTATTCACAAGGGTATGGCAGACCGGGGAATACACGGACCAGCCCCTATCCCAACTGATTGTGAGCATCGCGCCGCATCAGTGCCTGCTCTATTTTGCCAAGAAGAATAAAGTACTGAACGATCCAATCGATCACTTATGGGTGTGGTAAAATAATGAAGACAAGCATACTCCCCCAGGGATGAGGTTTCGGGATGCAGGTGTTGAATTCATTAAAGTTCAGAGTGACGGCTATCGTATTTATTATCGCCATTCCGTTGTTAGTGCTGCTGTATTACAATAACCATTATGCCACGGACATGGTCGTCCGGCAGGTATCCGAATCCAACCGCACTTTCTTAAGCAACCATACCGAGCAAGTCCACAAGACGTTGGGCGACATCCGGAATTATCTGGGCAAAGTGTTTCAGTATGAACCGGAATTTATTGAGCTTACGCTCCATCCTGAAGAAAGTTACGAGTATGTAACGGCCAAGAGCAAGGCTTTAAACAAGCTGACAATCGACCTTGGATATTACAATATTGTCGACACGTTCCTGATCTATAACGCCAGGGAAGATGATTTGAGCTTCGTTACGCTAACGAACTATTCCCGCATGGAAGAGCTCATTGTAACCCACAAGGAAAAGCTTCTCGAAGATTCCGATCAATATGTGGGGGGTCCCTGGGACGTTCTTCAAGCTTCGGGGAGCGTATACCTCTACAAGGTGATTACAACGGGGACGGATCTGTATTTAGGGGCGTTAATTTCCTTGGACGCGGTCATGAAACCATTCGACTTAACATCGGTAAGCAGGGATTGGGGCGTCTACATTACGAAGAATAACCGATTGTTGTATCAAAAAGAAAGCTTTACCGACACACCTCCGACCCCCTCATTTATCCGAACATGGCCTCAGGAAGAAAGTGTTGGCGTACTCAGGGACCCCGGAGGGGAACGGGCCAATTATTTATTAGTGCATGAGTATGTTCTGGAGGCCGACGTATGGGTCAGTGTGGTCATCCCGGAACGCAATTTGTTGCAAGGGCTTACATTCTTTCGGGTCGCCGTATATGTTATTCCGGTGGTGTTCCTGATCGTGGTGTTATTCTACTTCATGACCGTGCATCGTCTGTTGTTCAAGCCGATTGCGGAATCCGTTGCGGGAATGCGGAAGCTGGCCAGAGGGGATCTTTCCGTTCGGCTGAGAGACCAGCCCCTAAACGAATTGCATGTGATGAGCGACACGTTTAATCATATGGCCGCACAGATTGAGGATCTGAAAATTCATGTCTATGAAGAACAGATCAAAACGCAGCAGTCGGAGCTGATGAAGCTTCAGTTGCAGATTAATCCTCATTTCTATACCAATTCCCTTAACATCTTATATAGCTTGATTAATTTGCAGAAGAATGATCTTGCCCTCAAGATGGCTCAGCATCTCGCTCACTATTACCGGAACATCATGAAGTCCGATCAGACGGCGGTCATTCGTCTATCCGAGGAAGCGGAGCATATCGTGAATTATCTGGAGATTCAGCGGATGATCTATCCGAACCGGTTTACTTACCGCATTCGTATTCCGGAGCGCTATGGCTCCTGTGCCGTATTTCCGTTAACGCTCCAACCCGTGGTGGAAAATGCGATTGTACACGGGCTCATGAAAGGGCGCGGAGCATTTCATCTGGACATCGAAGCGGGGCCGGATCCGGAGGCGCCCCTTCACAGCTATTGCATTACGGTCCGCGACAACGGCAAGGGTTTCCCGCCGGAGAAGCTGGAACAGCTGAGCCGCGATCAACTGTTGTTGCCCGGAAGCGTGGACGGACGCGTCGGCATGCGGAATGTATACCACCGACTTAACAAGTATTTCGGAGACGAGGCAGCTCTCCGGTTCGAGAATGATCCGTCGGGCGGGGCTGTGGTGAAGTTGATATTGCCGGTCAAGGGCTGTAATCCATCGGGTGCAGCACTTCCCTCTTAACGCCGCTTTTCATTAATAACCGTGGGGTGAGATCATGTATTCCTTATTGGTGGTGGACGATGCGGTGTATGCCGTTGACGGAATCGCGGACAGTATCGCTTGGGAAGAGCTGCAGATCAGCCGGATTCTCAAAGCTTACGATGCCTTCGAGGCGATGAGTATATTGGAATCCGAAGCCATCGATCTTCTGATCTGCGATATTGAGATGCCGGAGAAATCAGGGTTGGAGCTTCTGGAGTGGATGACGGGCAACAAGATGGAAACAGAAACGATTATTCTCACGGGTCATGCCCACTTTCAATATGCGCGGCAAGTCATTCAGCTCGGCGGGCATAGTTACTTGCTGAAGCCGCCGGACTACGATGAGTTGAAGGGCATTGCGGGCGCGGCGCTGGAGAAACTGCGGAAAAAGCGGGAGTCGAAATTCCATGGGGAGGCCTATGGCAAATATGCGGGACTGTGGGAGAACCAGCTGCCTCTTCTGGTCGAGCGTTTATGGCAGGATATCCTTTCGGAGCGGGTGCTGTTTGATGAAAGCCGAATGAACGATACGTTCGCTCAATACGGGTTGCCGGTTTCCTATAGTGACCCGATAGTTCTTGTGCTGCTCAGCCTCGAACAATGGCGCGGGGAGCTCACTTCCAGGGATGAACAGATTATGGAGTTCGCTGTAAGGAATGCGGCATCCGAAGTTATTCTGAACGGGCTGCAAGGGGCGGTCATGCAGGACGGGAACGGGGATAATTATGCGTTAATCTATCCGCGTTCTGAGACCTCGCCGGAAGCGTTGGAACAACTGATTTCCACACAGTGCCGTACCTTCATCGACTCCTGTTATGAGCTGTTCGGTTGTCAACTCTCATGCTATATCAGCTCTCCCGTTACGGTTCGCGGTTTATCCGGCGCGGCCAAACGATTGCTCCAACAGGAGCGTAATCATGTTAACTCCAATCGGGAAGTGTATTCCCTTTCCCATGAAGTTCCCAGAACAGGAAACACACATATGGAACCTGTTTATTCGGATTGGGAGATGTTATTTGAACGGGGGAGAGCGGAAGAGTTAGGTGAAGCTGTGGACCGTTTTTTTGCTGAGATGGGCAGAGAGGTGGTTCATGTTGACGTGTTGGAAGCAGTGTATCACGGTGTTTTAAGAATGATTTATAACGTTATGCACAAGAAGAACATGATGATTAGGCGTGTGTATGATGCGGAAGAGCTGCTGGAAATCTCCTCGGCCACTCGATCATTACAGGCGCTTCGCCAGTGGGTGAAGGGTTCCGTAAGCAAGGGGATTACGGGTCTGAAAGAACAGAGTAAGCCGTCTTTGGAAGTGATCGAGAAGGCCAAACGGTACATGATGGATCATCTCAGTGAAGATTTCACACGGGAGGATGTGGCGAACCATGTGTATCTCAACGCCGCGTATCTATCCAGGTTGTTTAAGAGAGAAGAGCAAATCTCCCTATCTGAATATATTATCGGGCAAAGGCTGAATTGGGCCAAGCGTCTGTTAGAGACGACGGAGATGAAGGTGGGGCATGTGGCGGAGACGGTTGGCTACTCCCATATTCCTCATTTCACGAGTTTGTTCAAAAAGCAGATCGGCGTTTCGCCGCAACAATACCGCAAAGAAGTGAAATCTACTTAACGCTTTACATTACCTCGTAACTTGATGAATGCCTATTTCCCTTGGAGAACAGCGAATGTGCTGTATTCCGGGGGATTTTTGTCATCAGAACGCAAGGGTTCGTCACTTAAACATAATAGATTTGTGGCCGGGGAGTATAGAATGAAAGTGTCATTGCGATCGTGGCAAGGACTACAACAAATACGAAGGAGTGAAATTAATGAAAATTAAGAAAGCGCTTACGATCATGTTGTCGACAATGATGGTGCTTTCGCTGTTCGCGTATGTTCCAACAGCTGTGGAGGCTCAAGGAAATGAGAAGGATGTAACGATGGCGGATGACTTCTCAGGTGCAAGTGTTGATCCACTGAAATGGGCGACTACAGGGACACCCGTTTATCACGCCCCGGATCCTGCGACTCCGACGAATCAGGTGCTGTTCTTTCAAGGGGGGCCAAATGCTTACACGGAAATCTCAACGGCGCAGACGTACAAAGACTTTACATTGGAATTCCGCGCCAGATATGAAACGGAGTGGAACTCCTTCCCGAATCAGGACGGCATTCACTTTCCGTTCGCTTCTGTTGATGTCGGAGGTGCCGCACTGGAGCTATCCCATATCTGGAATCAGTTTATGCTCACGGAAGCGGGGGGCATCGGTATTCCCATTCGGGAGAATGAGTGGCATGATTACAAGCTCGTGAAGAACGGAAATCAGGTGCAAGTGTATTTGGACGGCGTAAAGAAATTTGATCACAGATATGCGAGTCTGCCCGCCCAAGCGATTAAATTCACAGCTATGCATGAATATTTCTGGGTGGACGATGTGAAGATTACCGCTCATCCGGAAGCATATCTCTACGACACGTTCTATAACGGTGTGCAGAGCAGTGTATGGTCAGGTACGGCCGGTTGGTCCGTCGTTAGCGAGCCTGACGGCAACAAAGCGCTGTACACGGATGCAAGAGGCGGGACCTCTGCTTTTCTTAGGACTGTGACTGCAACTTACAGTGATTACGTCCTGCGGTTTAAGGCTAAAGCATTGCGCAACGGTACGCAAAGCGGTCAATGGACCGCGGCCGCGCGAAGTTCCAGCGACACCCAGTGGTACGGTTTAAGGTCCAGGGCGGGTACGGATCTGGCATTGGGCTTACAATCGGGTGCCGCGTATACCCCAACCGGTACAGTCAGTGGCTTCGTACCCCCGGACAATACATGGACAGAATATGTCATTGTGGCATCCGGCGGAAGATATCAACTGTACGCGGGAGGGGTCAAGCGTCTGGATGTGAACAACGGCGGTATCGTCAGCGGTTTTGCCGGAATCCAAGTTCAGAATCAGCAGCTATGGCTGGATGATGTCCTGATTAAGCCTTTATACGATCCAATCTTCAACTATGATTTCATTCGGGCAGGCAACAATTATGAGCTGCCTGACACAAAGGGGTTACACCTGGATGTGTTGAACGAAGATTTCATGGCGCACGATTATGTGGTTGAATACAACGTCAAGAATGCCGGCGGCACAGTTATCGACATTAAAACGGACAGCTTCACCCTTCAACCGGGGACATCTGTGGTGAATCGTCCGCTCGTTGTGGAGGTACCGAATCGGGGCGTATACACCTTGGAAGCCGCGCTGAAATCAGACGGACGTACGGTGAGCACGTATACCAAGACGTTAACTGTTTTTGATACGATGGAGGCGCCGATGGCGTTCTATCCGTCCAAGTTCGGTTGGGCGATCTCCGCTTCGCAGGCTCCCGTTGCCAAATTCGCGGGGCTGCCTCTTTCCCGGGTGGGCGAGCTGGGCACCGCTACCAAGAACGGGGACGGCACGTGGAATTTCACCGAATTGGATAACGCCTACAATACGTTCAAGTCCAATGGCCTCATCATGAACAACACCTTCTTGAATCTGAACGGTTCACAGAATACCCTCCCTTCTAGAAGAAGTTACGCGGAGAAGCTGGGGGCCACGGCGGGACATCTGGCAGGTAAGAAAGATGTTCTGTACGAAATTTGGAATGAACCGAACCACGGCGCGTTCTGGCCGGACTCACCGGTGAAGATGACAGAGGTTACATCGTTGTTTAAAGCGGTATACAACAGCATGAAAAACGCCGATCCCAAGGCGGCCGTCGTTGCTCCGGGGTATTCCGGCGCTTCTGTCGGCGATCTGACGAAACAGCTGGAGAGCGGATTGTATGACTATATGGATGTATTGTCTTATCATCCTTATGAGTATCCGAATCCGCCGGAAACGATTATCGAGCCTCGTTATAAGCAAATGAAGGAGCTGATTGACGCGCGGGGAGGCTGGTTGGAGCATTTCATCACCGAGCAGGGATATACCACGTCCAACACCGGCAACGGCATCAGCGAGGAAGGGCAGGCGAAGAGTCTGCTGCGCACAGAACTGATCGGTAATTCGCTTGACGCCATGCGAGGGCTTATCATGTATACGCTGCAGGATACCGGCAACAATCCGAACGATGTGGAACACCGGTTCGGAGCCATCCGTACCGACGGCACATCCAAGCCTTCCTTTGTGGCGTTAGGGACGATGGCACGCAAGCTGGTCAACACCGACTTTGTGGGTGACCTGGATGCCAGCCCTTCGAAGTTTGTACATGTATACAAGAAGTATGACGGTTCCCTGGTTCTGGTCGCATGGGCAACTTCCGCTTCCAGTGTGACCATACCGGCTGGGTCAGGATCGGTCACAGTGACGGATATGTACGGAAACCCGGCAACGGTCAATACAAGCGGCGGCAACCTCAGTTTGAATCTGACGGACAGCCCGGTCTATGTGACTTCGGCGAACCTGTCCAAGTCGTTGTTGTTCTCGGCGGCTCAACAGTTCCGCGGGGAGAAGGCCGCTTTCATTAACGGCAAGTTGGGTGAGATTGCGAACAGCACAGCCAAATCAGCGCTGACAGCGGAATTCGCGGGCATAGACGCTGCTGTGTCCGGCATTCTGAGCTCATCCAACGCACTGACTCGATCTGCAGATGTAAAAACACAACTCAATAACCTTTATACGTTTGCGGGGAACGTTATTAATCGTTATGTCCAGGGACAGTTAACGGCGGTGCAAGAGCATATTATTACCGAAGGTGTCTACTACTACGCACACCTGCTTGCTAAACCGCTGGTCGCCATGCAGGAAGCATCGCCGCCGGCCGCCTCTAAGACAGCTGCGGCTGCAGCCATCAGCAACGCGGAAAGTGCAATCGCGGTGAAGCGCGGAACGAAAGGCCAATTGACCGTTCCGGAACGGGTGTTGGCGCGTGCCGTGCGCTACTTCGATCAAGGGGAAGCCAGCCTGGGCGTCAAGAACGCGATGGCCGACGTGTTTTATCTGCTCGCACAGAAGAATGCGGGTTTGGCGCAATCCATGAGCGCCGCGGATCCGGTCTTCTACCGGCAAACGGTGCTGGATGTGTACCCTAAGCTTGCGGAAGCGGGAACCGGAAAGACCCGTACGTTAACGATGACTCTAAGCAACGGGTTCGACACCGCGTTTAACGGAACCCTGAAGATCAATTACCCCGCCGGATGGAATCAAGCGCCGGTGACGTTGGCGAAGAGTCTGGCGGTCGGCGAGGAATGGGAAACGCCGATGACTCTCTCCGTACCGGAAACGGTGGCGGCGGGCGATTACCAGGTGAATGTTCAGGCGCTGCGAGGCACGGAAATAATTGGAACGATGGATATTCTCGTTCGGGTGCTGGAGCCGATTCGCATTGAGATGGAGCCGTTAACGCAGCCCGTGGACCAGACGGCAGCCGTACAGTTCAAGGTGACCAACTCCGGCATTGGAGCTGTTCAAGGTACACTGGACGTGCAAGGTCCGACGGGAACGCAATTAACTTCCTCCGACAAGGCATTCAATCTGGCGCAAGGCGCTTCCAAGTCGATTACGTTCAATTACGCACACGGAGGGAATATTCCTTTCCATGAGTATGTGTTCCATGCGGAGGGCAAGGATTCGGCCGGAGCCGCGCTGAAGGTGAAGGATTTCAAGGCAGACTTCCTTCTCACCGGCGTTACGCCTGTTGCCCCGACCATTGACGGGAACCTGAACGATTGGACGAACGCATACCCGATTCATCCCGCGAAGTACGGTTCCGCCGAGGCGGCAGGGGCGGGTGATGCGGAGATTACGATGTTCACCATGGCGGACAACGCAAAGCAATATTTCGCCGTGAAAGTAATCGACGATGTTCATTATCAGACTGAAATTCCGTCGAATATGTGGGCCAACGACTCCATTCAGATTACGGTGGACGGTCCGAATGTGAAGTTCCCATCTTATCAGGAAGCATCCACGGTGGAATTCGGCACGGCGCTTCATAACAACGGTACGAAGATGGCGACGGAGTGGTCCGGTCCCAACAACGGAGATATTTCGTCACTTATTCAGGTGCAGATTACGAGGAATGAAGCGCAGAAAACCACCGTATATGAAATTGCGATGCCGCTGAACATGCTTCCGGGATTGCAGTCTACAAACGGACATTCCTACGGAATGAACTTGTGTGTGAATGATCACGATGCGGGCGTTGGCGGCAGAGATGTTGTGCAGTTTACTTCGGGCATCTGCGACAGCAAGAACCCGTCGCTTTATCGGACGTTTAAGATGGTGCCGATTACGGCAACCGCTGCAGATACACAACCGCCGAGTGCGCCGACAGGGCTGCAATCTCCGGCGAAGACGGCGGCTACGGTGAATTTAACATGGGCTGCTTCGACGGATAATGTAGGAGTGAATGGATACGATGTGTACAATGGCACTGTCAAAGTAAACAGTGCACCGATCACGGGAACAAGTTATCAGGTGACAGGCTTAACGGCAAACACATCTTATACGTTCACGGTCAAAGCGGTTGATGCCGCCGGTAATGTTTCTGCATCAAGTCCGGCCGTAACCGTGACAACAGAGGCCGGGGCAGGGGAAGAAAGCGGTACGTTAAGCCGTGCTGGATGGACCGCCTCGTCCTCCCATAACAGCGCCGCGGCAGCGATGACACTTGACGGCAACGCGGCCACCCGGTGGGATACGGGCACGTTTCAAGCACCAGGCATATCCTTTACGGTGGACATGAAGGCCATGAAACGATTCGACCGAATCGTATTGGATGCAGGTGAGAGCTGGTTTGATTATCCTCGCGGCTATGAGATTTATGTTTCCGCCGACGGAACGAGCTGGGGGACTCCCGTGGCGACGGGCACAGGTTCTACTGCCGTCACCACCGTTAACTTTCCGCAACAGCATGCGCGTTATGTGAAAGTGATGCAGACGGGCACGGTCAACGACAAATATTGGGCTATCCATGAATTCCTTGTCGTGAACAGCCGGTTAAATCGCACAGGATGGACCGTTACCGCTTCCCATAACAACTCGTCGTCCCTCAACTTGCTGGACGGTAACCTCGCTACAAGATGGGATACGAACGCATTCCAGGTTCCGGGACAACATGTAATCGCAGACATGAAATCTACTCAGACGTTCAGCCGAGTGGTGCTGGATGCCGCAGCAAGCCTATATGACTATCCGGGTGGCTACGAAATCTATGTATCCGGCGACGGAATAACCTGGGGAACGCCGGTAGCCAGCGGATCCGGTGGTTCGGCAATCACCAACATTACGTTCCCGCAACAGACGGCAAGATATCTGAAAGTCGTACAGACAGGTACCGTAAACGATAAGTATTGGTCAATTCATGAACTTGATGTATATCAATAGGAATGTTGCAGTTGAAGGGGGAGTCCGACAGCGGACTCTCTCTTTCTGTTTTTAATAAGCAACATCTGAACGGTAACGTAAACGTAAATTCAAGTCACCATACGTTATTCAAGCCCTCTGAAAGCGGTTGTATAATAGATTTATACCAAGAAATATTCCTAGAGTTCCTATGAACGAAGGAAGTGAAAGAGGTGCGTACACGTGTTAGATGAAGGGCATTCAACCGCCGCGCATCGACAAAAAGCGAACCTGGCCCTGAGACCTTCTCCCGCCGCCGCCAAAGTCAGTACAAGGGGATGGTTCAGGTTCAAGCGCTACCGGATGTTGATGCTTATGATGGTGCCGACCATTGTGATTTTCATCATAAACGCTTACTTGCCGATGTTCGGATTGGCCATTGCGTTTAAACAAATCAATTATAGCGACGGTATTTGGGGTAGCCCTTGGGTTGGATTCAGTAATTTCGAGTTTCTGTTCAGCGGATCCGATGCGTGGCTGATCACTCGCAACACCGTCCTGTATAATCTTGTCTTTATTGTATCAGGTCTGCTCTTTGCGGTGACGATCGCCGTCCTCATGAACGAGATTCGGCAGAAGTGGTTCTCTACCGTATATCAAACGATTTTTATCATGCCGAACTTTATGTCCATGGTTATTCTCGCTTATATCGTCTATGCCTTCCTCAGTCCCACTTACGGTTATCTGAATGACTGGTTTGTGAACATGGGGTGGACCGTGCCAAACTTCTATGGAGAAACCAAGTGGTGGCCTTATATTCTTCCCTTAGCCAACCTATGGAAAGGACTGGGTATGAGCACGGTCGTTTACCTCGCGGCCATCGCCGGCATCTCGGAAGAATATTACGAAGCCGCGGTTATCGACGGCGCGAGTAAATGGCAGCAAATCAGACACATCACACTCCCCTTGTTAGCTCCGACCATGATTGTGTTGACGGTGCTGGCCGTAGGGAACATCTTCCGATCCGATTTCGGACTGTTCTATCAAGTGCCTATGAATTCATCCATTCTTTATCCGGTTACCGATACGATTGACACTTACGTGTACCGCTCGCTTATTCAGCTTAATGATCTAGGGATGTCTTCGGCCGCAACATTCTATCAATCCGCTGTCGGTCTCCTGATGGTCATCATTACAAACGGAATTATACGCAAGGTGAACAAAGATCATGCCTTGTTCTAAGGGGGAACGATAATGCAGCTTCAAACGGTCCGAACCTATAAGGTCAACGAGCTTTCCAAACCGTCCATGATCGCGGTGCACTGCCTGTTTATCCTGTTGTCCGCGGCATTTATACTGCCGGTGTTTCTGTTAATCGCCATTTCCCTTACGGACGAAGCAGCGGTATACGAACATGGATACCAATTCTGGCCCAGCCTATTCTCCTTCGACGCTTACAGCTTCCTGTTCGAAGATCCGACGATGGTGCTCACCGCCTATGGCGTGACATCCTTGGTGACCCTGCTCGGGACACTGGGGACGGTGATTCTTGTTACGATGTACGCCTATCCTTTGTCCAAAAGAGATCTGCCGTTCCGCAAAGCCTTCACCTGGTTTATCTTGTTTACCTTTCTGTTCAGCGGCGGGCTGGTTCCGTTCTACCTGGTGTACACGCAGTTGCTTCATGTGAAAGATACCATCTGGGCGCTTATTCTGCCTTTGATGTCGTCCCCTTTCTGGATAATCGTGGCAAGAACATACTTCAAGGACAATATCCCCGAAGAGATTGTGGAATCTGCCCGCATCGACGGGGCGGGGGAGATGCGCATATTTGTCCAGATTGTGTTGCCGCTGTCCTTACCGATGCTATCCACCATTGCCTTATTTACCAGCTTTACGTATTGGAATGACTGGTTTAACTCCCTCTTGTTTGTGGAGACGAACAAGGAGCTTTACTCCCTGCAATTTGTCATGCAAAGAGCGATTCGGGAGCTTGAGTTTATAAAGAGTCAATTGGGAGGACTCAATCTCGGAACCCAGGTCTACGCGAATGTGCCGAGCGAAACCGTGCGTATGGCGATGGTGATCGTTGCGATGGGTCCTCTCATGCTGGCGTATCCGTTCTTTCAGAAGTATTTTATCAAAGGACTTACCGTAGGCGCGGTGAAAGGCTAATCCCGGCGCAATCCGGATCAGCATATAGGAAAAAACAAATCATTGGAGGGGTTTCAGTGAATAAAACAAGAACAATTTCCCTTGTCATGCTTTCCTGCCTGCTTGTTGTGATGATGGTGCTGAGCGCTTGCAACAACAACGCCAACAATAAGGTGAATGAAGCTAAGCCGGCAACGGAAGAGAAGACAGAACCGGTCGTTACACCGACACCTGAGCCCGAACCTGAACCGGAGTTAGCGCCGGTAAAGCTGCGCTTGTTCCATCCGACGGGGAAAGACACGGACCCGGACCGAAAATTGGTGCAGGATGAGATCAACAAGTATCTGCAGGATAAAGGCTTGAACGCGGAACTGGAAATGAACGGAATCAACTGGAGCCAGTGGTTTGATAAAGCGCCGCTGATTCTGCAATCCGGCGAACAGGCGGACCTGATGTTTACGGGCAGCTGGCTGAACTACTTCAACTTTGCGAAGAACGGCGCTTTCCTGCCTCTGGATGAACTGTTGGAGCAGCACGGCCAGGGCATTAAAGAATCGCTGGATCCCCGCTTCCTGCAAGCGGCAGCTGTGAACGGCAAAGTTTACGCCGTACCGACGAATAAGGAAATCGCGGGGAATGGAGCTGTATTTTTCAAGAAAGAATTGGCCGATAAGCTGGGTATTGACATCGCCGCAGTGAAAACGGGTGAAGATCTGGACAAAGTGCTTGAAACGGTGAAAACGAAAGAACCGGGTGTTACCCCGTTGTTCCACACCGACAATTCGTATATAGGGGCATTTGTACTGAAGAACCATCCTAATTATCATGCAGAGTATGAGTCCATTTCAGGAGCGCCTAACTTTAACGGAATATCGCCTTTCCGCTATGAGACAAAGACCGGCAAAGTGGTCTATACCCCGGAACTGCCATACGAAATCGAACGATACAAGTTACTGAACAGCTGGTTCAAGAAAGGATATATTAATCGAGACGCGGCAACGACAAAGGCTCAGTCTACCGACTTGATTAAAGCCGGCAAAGCGTGGACCCGGTTCGGTTCCGCCAAACCAGACTCGGAGAAAGAGGCAGAGTCGGGGGACGGCATTCCTTATTACAAAATAGTGCTGGACCCGCCGATGGTCACAACGGAGACGGCTACCGGTTCCATGTTCGCGATTCCCAAGAAGACCGTGGACGCCGAACGCGCCATGATGGTGCTGAACTTGCTGCATACGGATCCGAAGCTCGTTAACTTGATTGTTTACGGCATTGAAGGTAAACATTATGAAAAAGTTTCAGAAGGGGTCATTAAACCGGCCAATGGCAAAAAGACGTTCAGCGAAAACGGATACTTCCCGGAGAATAACTGGATGATCGGGAATCAGCAACTGAATTACTTGTCCGAGGTCGAATCCGCGAATAAGTGGGAAATGTATGCTGATTATAACAAGAACGCGGGGCAAGCGCAGCTGCTGGGATTTCTGTTCAATGCGGATTCATTGAAGAATGAAATTTCGGCGCTGACGAACGCGTCGCAAGAGTTCAAGATTCTGGGCAGCGGTGCGGTGGATCCGGATGTTGTACTTCCGAAGATGAAGAAGAAGATGATGGATAACGGGCTGGAGAAAGTACAAGCGGAGCTGCAGAAGCAGATTGATGAGTGGAAGGCGAGTAAATAACGAACTTTTCCCCAGAAAGTCGCTGAGGTCATTTCAGCAGCAATAAACATGGAAGCACCGTGCTCGCGCAGGAACTCTGCGTAAGCACGGTGCTGTTTTTTTGCGTTGAGAAGGGGGGACTTAGATGTTAATGAATTGTCCCTGCTAGACAAATAGTGAAATACTACTTAATTTTGAAGAAAACCAAAATATTGAATTATTAAATAGTAAATCACTATTAAAATTCACGATCAGGGGCCAATTCAACTAAAACAGGCTCAATAAGTAGTGAAATACTACTTAATTCTGAAACAAACCTTCAAATATGAAATTTAAGTAGTGAAATGCTACTTCAAGCTTCAATTTTACTTCTACTCAACAAATGTACCTCTACTCCACGACGCCGCGATGACGCAATACGCCGCTCAACGCCAAACCGAAGTCCTCGGCGGCTTTCAGACGCCACTTCGTTTCCGAGGGATAGAACATCGCTTCGTATCGATTTTTCACAATCTTCTCCGTGGTTTCGCTGGCCGCACCGAACTGATACAACCGATTCTCGTCCACGGTGTTGCGCACCGATTGAATGGAATCCAGCATTCCGTTACCGAGCGTTCCGAATTCGAAGGCAACGGAGTACAGTTGCTTGTCCGGGAAATCCTTCTTCTTCAGCGCATAGAAATATTCCGAAATATCTCCGCTCGTCGCGTAGAACTCCTCCGAATCCGGTGTGAACACCAGCGGATAGTTGAAGGCGGCAACCGCTTCCTGCTCCTTCATCGTCTCGCTGAGCGTAGTAAAAATGCTCATCTGATAACGAGGTCCGTAACCTGTATGAACGTCGATGTGTGTAATATTCGCATAGGGGCTTTCGAGCGCATCACGAAATAAATTCTTCATGTAAGCCGTGGAGGGCTCATCCCCCTGACCGCCGTAATAGACGCCTTTCGGACTGCGGTATTGTCCTGATAACAAGGCGTCCGCCAAAACATCAATGCCGTCGGATACGGCCGTCGCGGCAAATCCCCCGAAGAATCCCAGTTCATGATGAGGCGCATACCCTAGCGCACCCTTAGGCTCCAGGAAGGCTTGCACCTTGGGGTAATCGGTATTGGAGTCTTTGTTGAAGCTCGGCCAATCCGGTATGAAATTTCGGTTCAAATCCACGTTATTCTCGTTGTATCTGCGCTTATGCTTCATTCCCCAAGGGTTAACGCTATGTACAAGCAGGAGTCCGGTATGTTCAGGGTCGAGTGATTTCAATTCATTTTGGACAAAAAGATCAAGCATCGCCGAGCCGACAAAGCCCTCAACTCCGTGGACGCCCGTGGTGATGACAAGAAGATGTTCAGGTGTGCCCGACGCATCGGCCCGAATCACATCCGTATACAAACCCTGCTCTCCGCCTATGGCCTCGGAAGTCATCGTGACATTGTTCCATTGTTTCTTCAACACATCAGGATAGGTAATAAACCGGGCTCGCGAGCTGTCATAATCCGCAGGGAAAGCCTCTAGAACCTTCGTGTCCGTCCGAACCGGGTCGGGCTTGGAGATCTGGAGCAACGCATAAGGCGCGATCAGTTCCAATAATACAACGATGATGAGCACAATAAGGCCGATTCGCATCCCCTTGCGGCGGGAGATCCGCTTAAATAAAGAAGTTTGAAGCATGTTCATGGTGATGAATTCCTCCTGGTATGTGATGTTCTTCTACTATTTTCGACATTTTCTTCATAGATCATTAGCGGTTACCGATATATACAGAAGATGTGTTGTTTATGCGGACTAAATGTCAGAAGAGGGGATCACTATGAGTAACGATATGTTTCTGAAGGAAAACGGAGAAATTGTAAGCAGGGTGCTCTACAAGTTGTTTGTGGCGGCGTCCGCCGTCATGATGCTGAACAATGTGATTCAAATCGCCATTTTCGGAATGCCGAAGTTTAATTTTATGGGCGTAGTCTATCAGTTATTGTTTCTGTTGTTTCTGATACCTGTCCTCTATTATAAATTCGGAAGTAGCAAAGAGAGATTCAAACCCTTATCGGTGGCGAGTATGTTGATCTTTGCCTTCTTGCTGCATACCGATTCTTGGGTGAATGTGCCGTTCGTCTGGTTATTTCCCATTGGGTTGGCCAGCCTTTACGCGGATTACGGCTTAATTAAGCGGACATTTTACTTTACCGTGCCGTTGCTGGTAATCTCTCAGTTTACACATTATTACATTGGCTCGCCGATGCTCATAGAGTCCTCGATGAATAGGTCTGTTTTGACGGCCATCTATTACGGGGTACAGTTCTTGTTTATCGGCGTAATCTTCCTGAACAGCACGAAACGTTCAAGCCAGATGTTAACGCAAAGCCAGAAACTTACGGACGATATGGGTACGGTGTTACAAACGATTCAATCCGCATCCGATGAGCTGAACGGCAATGTGGATGATTTAAATCAGAGCATCCAGACCGCGGACAAAACCGTTGCGAAGATCCATGGCTCGGCAGGAGCGATCGCTCAGGAATCCCAGTTGTTCTCTTCATCCATTCAGGGTGTGGAACAAGATATAGGCACGATGGTGGATGGAATGCATGAAGCTTCCGAGAAATCCAAGAACGCTGGTCAGTTCACTTTACAAGTGGTTCGTATGGCCGATCGGAACAAAGAGGAATTGCTGAACACGATTCGGAGTATAGAAGATATCCAGACGGCATCAGATAAATCCACCCAAGCGGTGAATGAATTAGCTGCAAAGACGGAAGAGATTCAGGATATACTGAACGTCATTCGCGGCATTGCGGAGCAGACCAATTTGCTGGCGTTGAACGCTTCCATTGAAGCCGCGCGTGCGGGCGAGCAAGGCAGAGGCTTCGCCGTCGTTGCCGGAGAAGTGCGCAAGCTTGCAGAACAGACGCAAACCTCATCATCCCATATCCAAGAGTTGCTGAGAGATGTGGAAACAACGAAAGACAACGTCGTGAAGTCGTTAAGAGGATCCGATGAGATGATTCAGCAAACGGTGAACTCCATCCAGACCAGCGCGTCGGACTACGGCAACTTGGTGGAGATGCAGTATGAGATGAGCCGGATGTTACAGGAAATTAACGATACGATGTACCGACTGGCGGAAGAGGGAAAATCTTCGGCGGCCTCCGTTGCCGTGCTGCGGGAAACCCATGCGGGCAATATGCAAGAGCTGTCCGTGATGGTAGGCGGAATGAGCGAGGTGACAAGTTCGTTCGGGCACATGGGAGCCGCGGTGCAACTGGTCAGCGGGCGCGCGGACGCGCTGGCATCCTTGAGCTCAGAGTCGAATGAGGAACGGAAGGCTTAAGTAAAGTTGGGGTGCAAAGCACCGTGCTTGCGGAGTAAGAACTCTGTGTAGCATGGTGCTTTTATATTCTGATTTTGTCCCCCGCCCCCGGGCAAGTATAATAAAGATTATCAGCATATAAGGAGATTACAGATCTATGAATTATACCGCACAAGAAGTCGCAGAATGGATGGTCAAGGAGATTCAGTTTAAAGGAACGCTTCAACAAGAAGAGGCTATCGCCTACGTAAAGACTCATTTCGGTGAGCAACATGTTTTTGTGAACGAAAGAGGGAATACGTCGCTGACTAAAGAAGTGAAGTCCGCGTTTAGGAAGCTGCATAGAGGAAAAGTGGCTTGGGATCGTGATGGTTTCTTTTGGGCGTGGACATAGGTTGATTATGGGTTGAGAACGTGGTAAACTAGTCAAGTGACTAAATGACTATAATTAATTTTTGGTCATAAAGCTGATACCGGGGTATAAATGCAATCCATGGACGTCCGTTTTTGAAACGGCGTTCTTTTTGACTCTTAAAATGACCGAATGAATGAAATGGTCATAAATAATTAATCAAGGAGTGGAGAAAATGAAGTTGAGAGGTTTACAGCAATTTGGGAAAGAATTGTTCGCCATCGGGCGCAACAAGAAAGTTCTGATTCCCGTGCTGGCCGTTTTGATGATTCCGGTGCTGTACAGTGCCATGTTTCTCGGCGCGTTCTGGGATCCCTATGAAAAGTTGAATGATCTGCCGGTAGCGGTGGTGAATTCGGACCAAGGCGCCAATTTTGAAGGAAAGAAGCTTGAGGTGGGGAAAGAGCTCGCGGAAACGTTGCAGGAGAAGAAGGATTTCCAGTGGCATTTTGTATCCAAAGAGGAAGCTGAGGCCGGTTTAAGTAACAACGAATATTACATGGCCATTGAGATTCCCCGAGATTTCTCGCAAAAAGTGACGACACTCACTTCCGAGCAGCCGACGACGGCGGAGATTCGCTTCTTGCCGAATGAGGGCTATAACTTCCTGGCCGCCCAGATTGGGAAAACGGCAATCGACAAAATCAAGACTGAAGTGTCCAAGAACGTAACCCAAGCTTATACAGAAACCGTATTTACGCAAGTAAACACCCTGGCGGACGGATTGGGCAAGGCGAGCGACGGCGCGGGCCAGATTGCGGACGGTACCCTGAAAGCCAAGAACGGCGCGGAATTGTTGCAAAAGAATTTAAATAAACTGGCGCAAGGAACGTTGACGTTGAAAACCG
Organism: Paenibacillus swuensis; assembly: GCF_001644605.1. Lineage (NCBI taxonomy): Bacteria > Bacillati > Bacillota > Bacilli > Caryophanales > Paenibacillaceae > Paenibacillus > Paenibacillus swuensis. The sequence goes on from NZ_CP011388.1 coordinate 2,747,524, forward strand.
GCGTGAACGAATTGACCGCGGGCAGTCAGAAACTGGCCACGGGCAGCAGCACCTTGAGCACCGGCGCGCAGTCGCTGGCATCCGGACTGGGACAGCTCTCGGATGCGCAAGGGCAGCTGCAAGCAGGCGTGGCCAAGCTGGGCGCGGGCACGCAGCAGCTGAACAGCGGCGCGGCGAGCCTGGCCGGCGGGCTGGATCAGCTTGCAGCTGGCGCGAGTCAGCTGCAAGCGGGCGCGTCCGAGGCTAAGCAAGGCGCGGACAGCTTGTCCGGCGGCCTGCAAGCCTCGGCAGACGGCGCGGCGAAGCTGGAGTCCGGCGCGGCGCAGCTCGCGGCCGGATTGGAGCAGTACGCCAAGAACCCGGCCTTGGCGAATGACCCGAACTTCGCGAAATTGGTTGCGGCCAGCAAGCAAGTAGCGGATGGCGCGAAAGCGTCGTCCGGCGGGCAGCAGCAGCTGGCCGCGGGCGCGGCCAAGCTGCAGGAGGGCCAAGGCCGGCTGGCCGACGGCTTGACGACGCTGAGCGGCAAGCTGACGGAAGCCGGCAGCGGCGGCCGGAAGCTCGCCGCAGGCGCGGAGCAGCTGCTTGCGGGGCAATCGCAAGTGGCTGCGGGGATGCAGCAGTTCGGCACGAAGCTGCAAGAGGCCGGCGCGGGCGGCGCGAAGCTGGCGGCGGGCGCGCAGGACTTGTCCGGCGGCAGCCAGAAGCTGGCAGCGGGCTTGGGCACGTTGTCCAACGGCGTGACTACATTGTCGGACGGCTCCCTGAAGCTGGATCAAGGCGCTCGCCAAGTGACCAGCGGATTACTTCAACTGACTGATGGAACCGATGAGCTGGCGGGCAAGCTGGATGAAGCCGCAGTGAAAACTTCGGATATTCACGGGGACGACAAGCTGTATGATATGTTCGCTTCACCGGTATCCGTGACGGAAGATAAAGTAACCGAAGTACCTAACTATGGTACGGGTTTTGCGCCTTACTTCCTGTCCCTAGGTTTGTTCGTGGGCGCATTGCTTTTGTCCATCGTGTTCGCACTGAAAGAGCCTGCCGTGAAGCCGGCCAACGCCTGGAGCTGGTTCGTGGGTAAAGCGCTGACCTTAGTCGTGGTCGGTGTGATTCAGTCGCTGATTGCCGACGCCGTGATCCTTTACGGTTTGGGCCTGAAAGTGGACAATGTAGCCCTCTTTATCGTATTTAGCATCATTACAAGTATAACCTTTATGGCATTAATTCAATTCCTCGTTACGGCATTGCAGCATCCGGGCCGTTTCGTGGCGATCATCCTGTTGATCTTCCAATTGACGAGCAGCGCGGGTACGTTCCCGATGGAATTGATTCCTGGCTGGTTGCAAAAAGCGAGCTTCTGGTTACCGATGACCTATTCGGTAGCGGGTTTTAAAGCCGTGATCTCCAGCGGAGACATCTCGGTGATGTGGAACAATGCGGCGATTCTGGGCATCTTCATCGCAATTTTCGCGGCGGCGACCCTGTTGTACTTCGTCGTTTCGTATCGTCGCGAGTATGAAAATTCTGATTCTTCTGCTACGATCGCGGCGGTCTAAAAATCGTTCCAAGCCTACGTCCTGTTTACAGGGCGTGGGCTTTTTATATGATAAAAAGTATATAAAATATGGGTAATAACTAGGGTTTGCACTTCTTTAGGATTGTTGATACTTATTTGAACTGGAATGCTGGGTTATCCCCAAGGCTCAGTGGTGAATCGAAGAACTGGAATGCTGGGTTAACCCCAAGGCTCAGTGGTGTGATAAAAGACTGGAATGCTGGGTTATCCCAAACGCTCAGTGGTGGAACGAAGAACTGGATGCTGGGTTATCCCAAACGCTCAGGGGCATCGGTATCCGTTGGTCCACTTGGCTGAGATCAAGATTGGCAGACATGAAGCCTCATCATGATACTTACGTCTGATTGATCGAAAGTTACTTCAGTAATTGTCACAATCTTCACTCCCCATACGCATTACGGGAACAAATGTTCTTTAAAAGTAATATAATACCAAACGAATATTCCTATTACAAGTGTTTTTTTGAAAAGAACGGATAGTATTATAACCTGATTCTTCGGGATAACCCAGCATCGGAACTGAATTATTTCTAACTGTTTCTTGGGGATAACCGAGCATTGGAACTAAAATACGGTTTACCTGATTCTTCGGGATAACCCAGCATCGGCGCTGAAATGCATTGAATACGTGGCAGTTGACCAAGCAACATGATCCAGCCTCGTCCGCGAACTCTTTATTTTGGGATGGAAATAGCAAGTGGTATACTGAATGTAACAAAGCCCGCACGGAAGGAAGTTAAATCAGATGGCGACACGAGTGGTGGATATCCCTTCTTCAAGGATGGCGAATTTTCTCGGATTCCAACGGGATCCTTTGGGGTTTCTGGTGGACACTCTGCCTCTTGGCGAGGTGGTATCCCTGCGTACGAGCGCGTTTCGTCCAACCTTCATTGTAAACTCTCCCGACTTTGTGCAGGAGATTCTGGTTACGCAGGATGCGGCTTTCCGTAAAGGTCGCAGTACGAATGTGTTGCGCCGGACCATCGGGGAGGGCCTGTTAACTTCCGAGCACCACACGCACCGCCAACAAAAGCGCTACCTCATGCCGGTTTTCTATAAAGAGCGGATTCAGTCTTACGCTAATATTGTGGTCGAGGAGACGGAGAAGCTGGCGGATCAGCTGCGGGAAGATGTGCCCGTCCCGATGCATGAAACGATGATGCAGCTAACGCTGGGCATCATCGCGCGTACGATGTTTCACACTGAGCTGGCAGAGGAAAAGGCGGAGCTGGCCGAGGCGGTGGACGATACGATCCGGCAAACGGCGAAGACGTTGTTCTCGCCCTTGATCCTGCCCCTTGCCGTGCCTACGGCGGGGAACCGGAAACACAAGAAGGCGATCCGAACGCTGGAGCGCATGGTCTACGATGTTATCGCGAAAGCGAAGGAGCGTCCGGAGGTCTATACGGACAGCATGCTCGGCTTGCTCCTGGACACGAAAGACGAGTCCGGGGAGCCGTTGCCGGACGAAGAGATTCGCGACCAGATGATGACGATGCTGCTGGCCGGACACGAAACGACCGCGAATGCCATGGGGTGGGCATGGTACGGCCTGGAGCAGAATCCGGAGGCCGCGGAACGGCTGCGGGCGGAGCTGGCTTCTGTGGACGGGACGGGAGATGCGTCGGCCTACGACCTTTACCGCGAGCTCCCCTACGCCAAACAGGTGATTCAAGAGACGCTAAGGTTATATCCGCCGGCCTGGATGATCCTTCGGGAAACGGAGCAAGCGGTGGAGATGCTGGGCGAGTCTTTCCCGGCCAACAGCAGCTTCCTGATCAGCCCATACGCCATCCATCGGAATGAACATGTATTCGCTGATGCTGCGGCGTTCCGCCCTGAGCGCTTCGACCAAGGGCTGAATGCCTGGCCGCGATTTGCCTATTTTCCTTTCGGCGGAGGTTCACGTGGGTGCATCGGATCCCAGTTCGCCATGCTTGAGGCGGTGCTCATCCTGAGTACGCTTGCCCGGCGTTTCAAGTTCGTTTCCGTCGAAGGTCAGGGAACCGCCATCCCGGAACCGCTGGTTTCCCTGCGCATCAAGAACGGCCGGGAGATGGTACCGATTCGTCTGTGAGCATGCGCCGTAAACCATGCACTGCAAGTCACGCCGTAAACCAAACGCTGTAAGTCATACACCGGCAGCCTCCCGACGAAACCACGGAAGGTTTAAACCGTATAATAGTTCTGAACGAATGAAAGGAAGTGCTCTTGTGTCCAAAAACCGAAACCGCTCCTTTCTGGTTGCCATCGGCCTGTTTCTGCTGTCCAAGTTCAAGTGGGCGATTGCCCTCCTGAAGTTTACAAAGTTCGGCGGCACTCTGCTTACGATGGGAGCCAGCTTGGGCGTGTACGCCTGGGCCTATGGCTGGAAGTTTGCCGCGGCGATTGTATATTTGATTTTTGTCCATGAAATGGGCCATATTATAGCGGCCAAACGGAAGGGCATCGCCACCTCGCCGGCGTTCTTTATCCCTTTCGTCGGCGCGTTGATTTCATTGAAGGAGCAGCCGCGTGATGCCGCGACCGAAGCTTATCTGGCTTACGGCGGACCGCTCGCCGGCCTGATCTCATTCTTACCCGCCGTGGGGATCTATTATTTCACGGAGGAGCCTTTCTGGGCGTTGGTGATCTTTCTCGGGGCGCTCCTGAATCTGTTCAATCTGTTGCCGGTATCTCCTTTGGACGGGGGGCGAATTGTATCGGTGCTCTCCAGCAAAATCTGGTTTATCGGCTTATTAATTCTCGCAGGAATCCTGATTTTCTCACCTAGCTCAAGCCCCATCCTGTTTTTCATTTTGCTGATCGGGGTCTTCACCTGGTGGGGACGAATTCGTGAAGGTTACAAGAATAAGCTGCTTTCCTACGAGAAGGAGAAATTAAACGCCTTCCAGGCGGAGCTTAAGCAATGGCCAAGTTACTCCAGCACGATTGGTTTGAAAGAGTCGTTAAACCGGATAACCAAGGAAGCGAACGGCAAAGTAGCCACAGCCCGGAAGTGGTACATTCCGTTCCTGCATGATCAAGAGCGGGAAGCGCGGGACAAGGCGAAAGTCGACCTGGCCTATGCGGAAGAAGCCCGGATGTTAATCATGCAATGGGAGCACCAGCCGGTGTTCTACGTGGACAATGATCCGCAAAGACCGGAGGTTTCACCGTTGTTATCCGCCGTGCATGCCAAGCTGGATGAACGTCTGAGTATTGTCAACGAGCAACTCGAACGTCTGCGTACCTATTATGTCTCTACACCAGCGGTTAAGTGGAAGGTCCTGACCGCATATGTTGCTTTAGCTATTGTTCTGTCTTTATTCATGATCTACGGTCAACATCTGATGGAGCTTCATCAAGTAGATTTGTAAGTTATGGACCTGGACTATTTTGCCAAAAAGGTAATTTACTTATTCTGTAGAATATTGTAATGATAGTCTGAAGTGCAAGCGAAGGTTGGAACCAATTGTCCGGAACAATCGTAATGGTATATGATAAAACAAGCATAGGTTGAAGCAGCGATAGTTAACGCCTCAGCCTATCAGCATGACATGGGAGGTTTATTATTCATGGCTATATCTCTGGTAAAGGGTCAGAAGATTGATTTGACTAAAGGTAACGCAGGTTTATCCAAAGTGATCGTAGGTTTGGGCTGGGACCCGGCTGAAGTGGAATCCAAAGGATTCTTCGGTATGAAGAAGAAAGCGGCGGCGAATGTGGATTGCGATGCTTCCGCATTAATGTTGGATGCTAACGGTAAATTAACGAGCAAGACAAACCTGGTATGTTTCTATAATAAACAAAGCGCGGACGGATCGGTCATTCACTCCGGGGATAACCTTACAGGTGAAGGCGCCGGCGATGACGAGCAGATTTTCGTAGATTTGAACAAAGTACCGTCAAGCGTGGAGCGCATTCTTTGCGTCGTTAATATTTATGAATGCGAAGCCCGCCGTCAAGATTTCGGTATGATCCGTTCGGCGTACATTCGGATCGTGAATCCCGCGAACAACCAAGAGCTCATTCGCTTTAATCTGACGGATAACTATTCCGGCAAGACAGCGCTTGTTGTCGGAGAACTGTATCGGAACAACGGCGAATGGAAGTTTAACGCGATCGGCGAAGGAACGCATGCGCCGCATGTAGACAAGCTGGCTCTTCAATACACATAGACTAACCATCTATCATAGAAAAGAGGTAACTGCATGGCTATTTCGTTAACCAAAGGTCAGAAAATCGATCTCACCAAGACGAACCCGAATCTGACGAAAGTGATTGTAGGATTAGGATGGGATACGAACCGTTACGACGGCGGCAAGGACTTCGACCTGGATGCTTCGGTATTCTTGTTGAACGGTCAGGGCCAATGCGGCGCGGATACAGACTTTATTTTCTATAACAACCCGAAGAACGGTAACGGCTCCGTAGTTCATACCGGCGACAATCGGACGGGCGCGGGCGACGGGGACGATGAGCAGGTATCTGTAGACTTGTCCGCGGTACCGGCGAATGTGGAACGCATCGCTTTTGCCATTACGATTCATGAAGCAAGAGAGCGCAACCAGAATTTCGGTCAGGTGGCCAATGCCTTCGTGCGCATTTTGGATGAGCAGAGCGGTACGGAGCTGATCCGTTACGATCTGGGCGAGGATTTCTCCATTGAAACGGTGGTTGTGGTCGGTGAGTTGTATCGTCATTCAGGTGAATGGAAGTTTAACGCGATCGGCAGCGGCTATCAGGAAGACTTGGCAGGGTTGTTGGGCAAATACGGATTATCTACTTCATAAGAATCACACTATAATCTAGGAGGAAATGACATGGCGGTTAGTTTATCCAAAGGACAAAAGGTAGATTTAACAAAAACAAACCCAGGCATGACGAAAGTGGTTGTAGGTTTGGGCTGGGATGTAAACAAGTATGACGGCGGCAATGAATTCGACTTGGATGCGACGGCGTTCTGTCTGAACACCAACGGCAAAGTCAATGTGGAAACGGACTTCATGTACTACAACAACAAGAAGAACGCGAACGAATCCATCGTGCTTTCCGGTGACAACCGCAGCGGCGAAGGGGCAGGGGATGATGAGAGCATTCAGATCAACCTGGCGACCGTACCCGAGAATATTGCGAAAATCGCTTTCTGTATCACCATTCATGACGCTGCGGCGCGCTCCCAGAACTTCGGGCAGGTGGCTAACGCATACGTCAGAGTTCTCAATGAAGATACAGGCGCTGAACTGATTCGTTATGATCTGGGCGAAGATTTCTCGATTGAAACGGCGGTTGTCGTAGGCGAGTTGTACCGACATAACGGAGAATGGAAGTTCTCTGCAATCGGCGGCGGGTATCAAAATGGGCTCGAAGGGCTTTGCCGCGACTTCGGCGTTGACATCTAACATTTAAATAGTTAAATATCCCTCACGGCCAGTCCTAGAGGGATATTGTTATTTCTGGGGAAGAGGAGGAGTGGCACTTGAGATATTTCGACTATCTCACACCGGATCAGGAGCAAAGCTATTTCCACTTGCTGCCGGTGCAATTTGATAATCACGCCGATCAGGACGTGATTGCTCACGCGGTCGGTGCCGCGCTCTATATGCCTGCCACCCGGGAAACGATTGCGGAAGATCTGGTCTCCGCGAAGCATGACGGGTTGGTATCTATCGTGATTGATCTTGAAGATGCTGTAGGGGACAACCAGGTGCTTCAAGCGGAAGAAACGGTCAAGCAGACGCTCCTGAAGCTTGACAGGTATACGAATACGGGGCTTCTGCAGGCGGACAAGCTGCCCTTGCTGTTCATCCGCATCCGATCCTTGGATCAGTTAAAACGGCTTCTGTCCTTCATGGGCACAGGCATTGAATATATTACGGGCTTTGTTTTGCCTAAATTCAATGCGGTTACGGGTGAACACTATCTGCGTTTGATCGAAGAATACAACCAGCGAAAAAGCCCGCTTAGTCCGGTTCTGTATGCCATGCCGATTCTTGAGAGCAGAGAGATTATTTACCGCGAACATCGCTTTGATGCGCTGATGGCGATTGCGGAGCTCTTGAACAGATATAAGAACTATGTGCTGAATGTGCGCATCGGAGCGACGGATTTCTCCAGTCTGTTCGGACTCAGGCGCAGCCCGGATCATACGATTTATGATATTGGGGTCATTCGCGACTGCATGGCGGATATTGTGAACGTGTTCGGACGGGTGGACAATAACTTTGTGATTTCAGGTCCGGTCTGGGAATATTTCAAGAGCGACCGGATGTTTAAACCGCAGCTGCGGCAGACGCCTTTTGAAGAAACGATGGGAAAGAGCGGCCGGCTGCTTCGGATGTCCTACATTAACAAGTACGTCGACGGATTGATTCGCGAAGTGGCGATGGATAAAGAGAACGGCATTCTTGGCAAAACAATCATTCACCCCACCCACATTAACCCGGTGCAAGCGATGTATGTCGTCACGCATGAGGAGTATATGGACGCGCTGCATATTATCGAGAACAGTCAGGGCGAGCTGGGCGTAATGAAGAGCAAGTATTCGAACAAGATGAACGAGTTTAAACCTCATTTGACATGGGCTGACAAAATTATGATGAGATCACGAATTTACGGGGTGCTGCATGAAAACCAGAACTTTACCTGCCTGCTCGCCGAAGAGCTCGAACCTGCGATCGTATAGCATTATCGGCGATTTGGAAGTAACGATTGAAGTTACGGGAAACCCCTACGGGCTTCCGCTCGACGTCATGTTCAACATGGCCGCCCGCATGAACAAGAAGCGCGGCTTTCTGTTCGTAAGCAAGGTGCTTGGCAAGCATATCCCTGTCCCTCCGCAAGTTTCCCTGTTGTCTGGTGCGGCATTGGGTCTGTTGCTTCAGCAAGCGCTGAACCGACCGATTCCATTTCCGGTGGAAACTTTAACAAACGCCTTTGGTGATGCTGAGGCGTCGCGTTTCCTATACGATGAAGTGAAGAAGCAACGGATGTCCATGGACGAGCCGACACTGTTCATCGGGTTTGCGGAAACGGCGACCGCCTTGGCGCACAGCATGTTCGATGTGTTCAGCGATCAGGCGGTTTTCCTGCATACGACCCGCGAAGACATCGTATCCGAGACGTCATGTATTAACTTTGAAGAAGAACATTCGCATGCGACGGCGCACCGGTGTTACGCTTCCGACCCGTCCTTGTTTCATAGAGCACAACGAATTGTACTTGTGGACGACGAAATGACTACCGGACGAACGACGTTGAATATCATCAGCGATATCCACCGGAAATATGGACGCAAAGATTACATGGTGGCGAGTTTGCTGGATTGGCGCTCTGATGAGGATATGGCGAAGTTCGGAGCCATGGAAACGGAGCTTGGCATTCGAATCCAATGCTTATCGCTGCTTTCAGGGCGGATTCGGGTGGAGGGTTCTCCTATTGAGGAGACGCCTCAACCAGGGGGAACCATCAATCCGGGTGATGTGACCGCTCCGGTCGAACCGGAAATTCACGAGATGAACCTTGCCTCCTTTGCAGTACAGCCTTGCGCGGAAGGCGCATTTCCTTATTTAAAGCACACGGGAAGGTTCGGGATGACCTCGGAGGATTCTCTGAAGCTGCAGGAAGAAGTTCGCCAGGCCGCTTCAGCTTTGAGATCGTTGCGCAAGGGCTCTCGGTTACTCTGCATGGGTACGGGCGAGTTTATGTACATCCCGATGCGGATTGCAGCGGAATTGGGCGGAGAAGTCTGGTATCAATCCACCACCAGAAGTCCGATTCACCCTTATGCGGCAGATCACTACGCGGTTCAGAGCGCTTACGCTTATCCGTCTCCGGAGCACGACGGGGTTATGAACTATATGTATAACATTGAAGCGGGTCAATACGACGAGCTGATGCTCTTTATGGAACGGGAAATGAGCGCCGAATCGATGGCGGGTTTGAGGAGAGTCTTGGCATCCCTGGGCATTTCGCGAATCTATATCATTAACTGCGGTGTTAAGCGGTTAGCCGCGCCGGAGCCAATCGGGAGTTATCCTTCAGACGATGTAACTTTTCTGCTGAAAGATTTAAGTTCCATCGATTTGGAACGGCCGACTGAGAACCGCGAACGTGCGATTCAGGCAGGTGTTCATTATTCCGAAATGCTGCCGATGGAATTTCAGCCTACCGCGGAGTATCTGCGAATTTTCCACGAGACGCTTCACGCGTCAGGAATGAAGGTCGCGAAGGATGCGGGAACGGTTGCGGAGCTGATTGCCGCGCGTCGGGGAGAGAAGATCGTACTGGTATCCCTGGCCCGCGCGGGTACGCCGATCGGGGTTCTGATCAAGAGATACCTGAAGCAAACCTACGGATGGGACATTCCCCATTACAGCATTTCGATTCTTCGGGGCAAAGGAATGGATGAGAACGCACTGCTCTATATTCATCAGAATCATCCTGGAGCTCAAGTGCAATTCGTGGACGGCTGGACCGGGAAAGGCGCCATCACACGGGAATTAAAGAACGCTTGTGAGCGAATGAACCTTCGCTATGGTGTCGAGCTGAGTCCGGATTTGGCAGTTCTGGCGGATCCGGGGCACTGTTCTGCCACCTTCGGGACCAGGGAAGATTATCTCATTCCCAGCGCCTGCCTGAATTCGACCGTGTCGGGCTTGGTCAGCAGAACGGTGTTGCGAGACGATTTGATCGGACCGTCTGATTTTCACGGGGCCAAATATTACAAGGAATGGCAGGATCACGATGTATCCAACCTCTTTGTGGATACGATTGCCGGTCATTTTCTCGGCGTGACGGAGGCCGCAAAGGCCGAAGCGGAGAAGCGGTTAAAGGCTGAAGCTGCGATGCCATGGAATGAAATGGTCGATGGTGATTCGGCTGTGACTTGGCAAGGGATGGAGGATATCATCCGAATTCAGCAGCAGTACGTCATGGATAACATCAACCGGATTAAACCCGGTGTGGGCGAGACAACTCGAGTCCTTTTGCGCCGGGTACCTTGGAAGATTCTTGTGGATCGACTGGACAACCCGGAGCTGAAATCCATTCTGCAGTTGGCTAAAGAGCGGCATGTGCCGGTCGAGGTTTACCCCGAAATGACCTATGCCTGTTGCGGACTGATTCAAGGGATGGGAGGCGGGGCGGAATGATTTTTGCCAGTGATTTGGATCAGACTCTGATTTATTCCGTTCGCTCCAAAGGAGACACGCCGCTGGAATCGATGGTTCCCGTTGAACTGTATGAGGGCAGGCACATTTCCTATATGACGCCGGGAGCAATTGAGAAGCTTCATCTGTTGAAGCAGTGGGCTCATTTTGTCCCGGTTACGACGAGAACGCCTGAGCAATATCTGCGGATTTTCGGCATTCGGGAACGGTTCCAGCCCGCGTATGTGATTGTCAGCAACGGGGGAACGGTTCTTCATGAAGGAACGCCGGACAGAGTATGGAACGAGATGATTAGAAAGGCGGTAGGGAACGATTGCGCGCATGCTTCCGAGATTCAGGAGCTCTTTCAACAAATTGCGGAGCCCCATTGGGTGAAATCTTCAACGCTTTGTGACGAACTGTTCTATTCAATTGTGGTAGAACGGGATCAGGTACCGGCGTCGATGGATGAATGGAAGAAGCAACTGACAACGCTCGGTTGGAGCTACTCTCTTCAAGGCCGCAAGATTTATCTGGTACCGGAGCGGGTGAGTAAAGGGGCGGCTCTAGCCTATGTGAAAGAAAAGCTGGGTTCAACCTATGTGATGGCGGCCGGAGACAGTCTGCTCGATGAAAGCTTGCTATTGGTGGCTGATCAGGCTATAGCGCCGGCGCATGGGGAGTTAAGAAGAGCGTATGCGGCTCACAGCCACATTCAATTTACGCAACAAGCGGGGGCCGCGGCTTCCGAAGAGCTGTTAGACCGGTTCATCCAAGAGGCCGAGCGCCGGGCAGTATACATTCGATAATGCAAGAGAGGAATACCTAACCTATGACCAGAATTTATATGAACCGTTGGTTTTCCACAGCTTATCATTATATTAATATGATCCGGGACAACCCCGATGGTGAGTCCTTCGAGTTCTACGGAACGCATCCGAATCCGCAGCATATGTCTCTGATGGCGTCGGACCATGCGGAGACGGAGCCTGATTTGACAGGAAGGGCTTACGCGGAGTTTTGCGCGGAGTTCTGCAAGCGGCATGAGATCGACCTCTTTATTCCGAGACTGCATATGGAGGAGATTGCCCGTCACGCCTCATTGTTCGACGCGATCGGGACGAAGCTTCTGGTGTGCCGGGATTTGGACCTCCTGGACGCCATGGTCGAGAAAGACAAGTTCTATGAGATGCTGCAAGGCCGCGACCTGGTGACAATACCGGATTATGAGGTGGTCACGACCGCGGAAGCGTTTAAGTCGGCTTATGAGAAGCTGACGGCCAGAGGGCATAAGGTATGCTTTAAACCTACGAAGTCCGAGGGCGGTATGGGCTTTCGAATCATTAACGATGAGATTGATCCCCTGGAGGAGTTGTACGGTTATGTGACGTTATCAACTACCTTTGAGCGAGCGCATGAGGCATTTTCCGCCGTGGAGCGCTTTGAGGACATCATGGTGATGGAGCTGCTTGAGGGCACGGAATACAGCATCGATTGCCTCGCAACCGCGGAGGGAGAGCTGATTACCGCTGTGCCGCGCCGGAAGTCGGAGGGGCGCATCTATCTTTTGGAAGAGAATCAGGAATTGCTGGAGCTTTCCCGACGTATTGCCAACACCTTGCGTATCCCTTATGCTTTCAATATACAAGTACGATATAATCATGGTGTTCCGAAGTTACTTGAAATTAACCCGCGGATGTCCGGGGGACTTTACATCACTTGTCTATCCAGTGTTAATTTGCCTTACCTGGCGGTTCGCGCCGCTCTGGGAATGCCTATTACGCCGCCTGAACCGAAGTTCGGCATCACGGCAAGTTATATTGAACAAGCTGTACAGATCAACCAGGATTGAACAGAACGGAGGTGCGAAGATGAAAGACTGGATGAGAAACGGCTGGATCGAAGCCGCCGGAGGGTACATCGTCGGGCTGGGCGTATATACGCTGACGTCCTCCGCTATGCTGGCTTTGGCCGTTCCTACAGCCGTGATGGCTGTCGTACTGACGAAGCAACGGCGTCAGGCTGCGCAGCAGTTGCGGGAAGGGAACATGCTGCCTGCCGCTGCGGGTCAGGCAACCGGCCGCGGGCAATTCGGCGGCGGTGCAGGCGGTGCAGGCTTAGCAGGGGCAGGCAGTGCAGGCTCAGCAGGGATTGGCGGCTATGGCGGAACAGTAACAGGCGCTGCAGGTGCGATAGGTACAGGCGGAGCAGGCGGTACCGCAGCAGGCACTAGCGCAGCCGCGGTTGGCGGGACTCAGGTGCAGCCAGTGATCGCGGACCCGGAGCTGGCAGCGGCCATCGAGTATATCGGGATTCTCGAGGATATGATTCATTTGGAGGGCGAGAAGGGGACGCTGGATGACGAGATTGTCCAGAAGACCATCGCGCTCTTGTCCCGACTTCACCGCTTAATTCCGGATCTGGTCACATTGAATGACACTAATATCAATTACAACATTGTTCGCCTCATTCGGAGAGATCTTAACTCAACGATCAATCCGTTCTTGCGGCTGAGCGGCGATGCGAAGCGGCAGAACCGCAGGGTTTTGCTCGACGGGATCAAGGATATTAACTCGAAGCTGACATTTTACACCCAGACGATTGAACAAAAGGACCTGATGGAACTGCGCACCAAAGCGGATCTGATCCAACAAAGGTATCGCATGAACGATTAGATGAAGGAGGAATAGGAAATGGCACAACCGATCACGCAAATCAAGAATGAAGATCTGCAGAAGCTGGAGCAGGAAGCGCAGCTGACGATTCAGAAAGTGGCCTCAACCGATGTCCTGCAACTGGACACGCTGATGGATGAGATCGCGAAGCGGGGGCAGAAGACGCTGGAACGTTCAGGGCAGACGCTGGCGATGCTGGAGCGGCCGTTGAATGACCTGATGTCGGGCAAAAGAGGCGAAGTCGCCACCAACATGCTGAAGCTGCGCACTGAAGTGGAAGAACTCAGCCGCAGTAAGCAGTTATCGTTCGCTCAGAAGTTGCTGCGCAAAACCCCCATTAAACAATACGTCTACAAGTATCAGTCCGCCAAAACAAATGTCGGTGTCATCATCAACTCCCTGCGCCACGGCAAGGAGAACCTTGAAGAGAATGTCGTGCTCATGCGCAATCTGAAGCGCAGCAGTTTAGAGAATGTGTATGATCTGCAGCTCTTGATTGAGTACGGGAACCGTTTGAAAGCGTTGTTCGAGGAAGAGATCGCCAAGCCGGAGAACGAGTCGCGTAAAATTTACCTGGAACGCGGATTGCGCAAAGTGGTGACCAAGCTGCAAACTTACACCGAGATGATCATGCTCTACCAGCAGGCCATTGCCGGAACCGATATTATTAATGACACGAATGATAAATTAATGGATGCCGTCGACAGCGCGATCGATAAGACGCAGCATCTCATGAGTGTATCTGTGTTGATCGCCCAAGCAATTGATGATCAGCTGAAGGTGATTGATGCCGTTAACTCTACCAATGAGATGATCGGCAAGCAGTTCGCGGAGAATGCCCGTCTGTTGAACGAATCCACGGACAAGGCGTCGCAGGCGCTGATGAAACCGGCGATGAGCATGGAGATGGTGGACCGGGCGATGTCCGATCTGTTCTCCGCGATGGATAAGTACGAGAATTCGAATCGTCAGATTATCCAGACGGTATCGGATCAGACGGTGAAAATGACGCAGATTAACCAGAAGATCGGCGATCGGCTGGGCATCAAGCCGGGCAGCGCGCCTACGGTTGAAGCGCCAACCTCCGCCAAAGGATTCCTGGAATAGCACGGACTGGGCGACTGAGAGGGATAAGGTCAGGTCGCCCGAAATTCCGGCTTTGGACAAGGCAAATAAATTTTTATAGGGAAAAGGTTTGCATTTAGATTAGGGATATGTTATGATCTGATTATTGAAATTTGACCTAAATTCACATATTGTAGTGGGTTAAATGGACTTAAAGGTATTAACCCTTTACCATATGTGAATTTTTGTTTAAAAAATCATGTAAATTATTTTTGGAGGTAATTACCCATGGAACAAGGAACAGTAAAATGGTTTAACGCAGAAAAAGGATTTGGCTTTATCGAAGTTGAAGGCGGCAACGATGTATTCGTACATTTCTCCGCAATCGTAGGCGACGGTTTCAAATCTTTGGACGAAGGCCAACGCGTTGAGTTCAACGTAGTACAAGGCAACCGCGGTCCTCAAGCTGAGAACGTAGTAAAACTTTAATTAAACCAATGCCCCGAACATAACGTTTGGGGCTTTTGTTATATAATAGGATTACACTTCACTAGAGAAAGAGGGACGGTTATGTACAATTCGCGGAAAAAACCAATGGAAGAAATTCCAGAAGAAATGACAGCCGTATGGTCTTGCTCAAACGAAAATTGTAATTGTTGGATGAGAGACAATTTTGCTTTAGACACACAGCCAGATTGCCCTCAGTGTCAGTCCGCGATGGTTAAAGGCGAAAAAAAATTAGCCGTTGTCGCCAATACCAGTTTTAATCATAACAAAAGTGTTTAAAACATAATATCCCCCCTTATTAAATATAGAAATCAAGCTCGAACCTATGGTTCGAGCTTGATTTTATTTATAGGCTGCTTATACCGTCTCTAAGCTGTCGAGAATAGCTAGCAGGCTCAGCTCGCAAGCCGCCATGGATGTATCGGCTACGCCATAATACATCTTCACAACATCGCCTTCGACCAGCGTTCCGCAGGCGAACACCACGTCGCCGAAGAAGCCTTGCTTCTCATACGCGGCTTCCGGCTCCAGGATCGGATTGCGGGAGCGCGCGAGCACCTTGGACGGGTCGTCCAAGTCGAGAAGTACCGCGCCCATGCAATAGCGATGCTCCGGCGTTGCGCCGTGGTACAGCTCCAGCCAGCCGCGCTCTGTCTTGATCGGCACGCAGCCGCCGCCCATCCGGCCGCAGTCCCACATCCCCGCCCGCAAGCCGATGAGGTGCTTATGGTTTCCCCAGTACAACAGATTGTCAGACTCCGCAATCCACATTTCGGGATTACCGGTGCTTTTCGTTGTAGGGCGATGAAGCGCGTAATATTTGCCGTTCACTTTCTCCGGAAAAATCAACACATCCTTATTATCCGGCCCAAAAATCATGCCATGACGCGTAACCTCCACGAAATCCGTCGTGGATACCATCGATTCGCCAATGCCGACAGGGGACACCGCCGAGTAGTAAATATAATACGTATCGCCGATTTGCGTGATCCGCGGATCCTCAATGCCGAACGTTTCCAGGGATTCGGAAGGATACAAGAAAGGATCGGCATCCACCGTGAAGTTGTGACCGTCCCGCGAGCGGGCAATGCGTAAATAAGAGATGGAAGTTAAATATTGAAAAGAACCGGTTTGCGTTTTATTTCGTATGACACGGGGGTCGGAGAAATCATATCTTTCATCATCCAATCGTAACTCTATCAATGTTAAATCTCGCTGCTCCACATTATATACCGGTGCCAGTACACAGGCAGGGTCCGGGCTGATCGGCCGCTCCGCCACACGAAGCAGCATAATGACTTCGCCGTTGTAAGAGGCAATGCCTGCGTTGAAAGCGCCAATAACCTCGAAACCTTCCTTGTGCGGCGTGACATCCATAGGGGTAATCAGCGGATTTTTTTCGTATCGGTAAACTTCAATTGTCATTGTTGTATAACTCCCTTGCAGTATCGAATTAAGATAAATTTGGTATAGGTCCTGGTCAAGCGTTTATTCATATTGGTCAAAAGGATCCGCAATCACGATCCGCTGCGCTTCTGCATCGCTGATGCCGGCGTAGAGCACGGCGGTGCCGTCGTTATTCCGGACGAGTCCTCCGCTGAAGACAACGTCCTCCAGGTCCGGGCGCTTGGAGGGCCCGGGTAAGAACGCCGCGCGCACAGCGATGAGCGCCATGTCCGAGAAACGTTCCGTTTCCGGATCAAAGGCGAACGCCATCGGATAGTAATGGCGGTCTCCCTGGGCGTCGAAGCAGGCGATATGCCCGAGTACGCCGACAAGGCCGTTCCCGAGCAGGTGCGCCTCGTTCGCGCCGCCCCATTCGCCGTCGGCGAACTGGCCTTCGAGCAGCGGCGCGGCCTCGATGGCTTCGCACGTAAGCGCGTCAAGCGACGCGACGCGCAAATACCCGATCTTGCCGCGGCCTCCCTTGTCGCCTTGCGGCCGGGTAAACACGCCGATGGAGCCGTCGGCTAATTCGACCGGACGAATGTCTTTCATTCCGTCCGGTCCTTTAAAGAACGGCTTCAGCGAAGCGACGGTGGCGCCGCGATAGAAGGAGGTGCGCCATTTCAGAGCACCCCGCTGCTCCGGATGCGGGTAAATCTCCACACCGCCCAGCACAAGTTCCCCGGCAACCCGGGTGTAGAATGGATCCTGCAGGTGAAGGATCGGTGCGCCTTCGCGTACTCCCCAGCGGCCGCCACGCTGGATGAAGAACATAATGTCCGAATGCTCGCTGTCCCGGGCCTCGACACGTCCGGCGATGACAAGCTCTCCTTCGTCGAGGAATGGCGCGGTAATGTTATAGACATCTTTGCCTTCGACTTCGGTGAATACGATTTTTTGAACATCGCTTGTAGATCCTTGCGTATTCGCATATTGAAGTAATAATTCTTGACAGGTTTTCACTTCGGTTTTGATGAGTGATGTCATGATGGAAACGCTCCTCTCCGGTGTAAGGTGTTATTTGAGGTTAAACTGCATGCCTTCCTGAAACTTTTTGCCGAATATAAAGAACATCACGATAATCGGCAGCGTCAGCAACACGGAAGCGGCGTATAATGGCCCGGGATAAGTTTTGTAGGGCGCGAACATTTGGGACAAAAGCACATTTAACGTTAGTAATTCATCGCTGCGCACAACGATCATATCCCAGAGAAGCTCTGTCCAACGTTCCATCAGCAGGAACAGGAAAACCACAGTCGTGATCGACTTGGACATCGGCAGCATGATGCGGTACATGATTTTGAAATCGCTGGCTCCGTCCAGTTTAGCTGCTTCAATGAAGACGGTTGGAATGGCTTTGAAGAAATTCGTATACATGAAGATCGCCCATAAACTGACGGCTTTCGGGAGGATCATCCCCATATAGGAGTCGTACAATCCTGCATTCTGCACAATAAGGAACGTCGGAATGAGCAGAATAATCGCCGGGAAGAACATATGGAACAAGACAAAATTGTTAATGGTATCCCGGCCCCGAAAATTGAGTTTAGCCAGAGCGTACGCAACCATTACACCGGACACCATCATTAAGGCGGTGGAGGCTAAGGAAACGAACGCGCTGTTGAAAAAGGAATGAAGCCAAGGGCGCGGCGTGCCCGTCTCACCCCCGGCGAAAAGCCATTCGTAAGACTTGAGTGAGAAGGAGCTTGGCACCATCTTGCGGTCGACCTGACTCCAATCCGCGAAGGAATGGAGCACCATGTATAAATACGGATATACCATCACGAACAGCAGACCGTATGCGATTGTGTATCGTGCAGCGAGACGGCTTTTCTTGTTGCGTTTAGATCCAACCATTGCGTTTCCCCCACATTTCCAGCAGTTTTCGAATCCCGAAGATGGAGACAAAGGTAGCTACGGATGCAAGCAGCGCGACGGCTGAAGCATATCCGGCTTTCAGATTTCTGAAGGCTTGATTGAAAATCTCCATTTGCCAGGTATTCGTTGCGAAATTCGGTCCACCGCCCGTTAATTGATACACCTCGGTGAAGATGCTGAATGTTACCCCGAACGACAGAATCAAAGTTGTGTACAAAGCAGGATAGAGCAGCGGCAGCGTAATGCGCCAGAAGCGTTGCCGATCCGAGACGCCGTCAATCGCGGCTGCTTCATAAATTTCATTGTCGATGCTGGACAAACCCGACGTAAGGATTAAGGCGTAATAGCCGGTGAATTTCCATGCCAAAATGAGTCCGACAACAAACAGGGCTGCGATCGGGGTTCCCAGCCAATCCACCTGAATGCCAAGCTTGCGGAGCGAGGTGTTGAGTGGGCTTGTATACGAAAGAATCCCCTTCACGATCAGAGATGACACTACGCCTGAAGACAGATAAGGCAAGAAAAATCCGATAAGAAACAAGCTTTTTAATCTGGGTAAACTATGCACGATGACGGCGACCGCCATAGCCATAGCAGTAACAAGAGGGACGAAAATCATCATGAATTTATACGTCACCCAGAACGCCGCATGTACAGCCTTGGAACTCAAAGCATCCGCGAAGTTGCTGAAACCCACAAAATTATAAGAAGGAGCAATAAGATCCCAGTCGGTAAAAGAAAGATAGAAGGACCAAAGGAGCGGTCCGAAAAAAAAGAGGACTGAGTAGATCAAGTAAGGGCTGGTGAATAGCCAGCCTAATCGGTTATTGTTCTTTTCCATTAGAATAAACTCCCTTTATTGAAGAACGCCTTCGATAGCTTCCTTCATATTGGCCCATCCTTCTTCCGGGGTGATTTTTCCCCGTACCACTTTGTTGAATGCTTCTTGGCCGATTAACGTCTGCAAATCGACAAATTGGCCGTTATCCATAGGTGGAATGGCGTTAACCACGTTTTCGGCATAAGGTTTAAGCTCTGGGTTCTGTTCCAGCAGCGGTTTAAACGCCGGATTGGTCGTCATATCATCACGGGCAGGAGGAAGCTTAGTGGTTTCAAACCATTCCACGTCATTCTCGTCATTGGCATACACCCATTGAATGAATTCGAATGCGGCTTTCTGTTCAGCTTTCGAAGCCTGAGCATAGATGACCAAGCCTTTCGTATCTGCGAACGTCTTGCTGGTTGCCGGGTCCATTCCGTCGGGAACAGGAGGCATCGAAAGCGCGAAGGTTTCATTCAGTTTCAATTCGGGAAACTTTTCTTCCCACATCGAGAAAGTCCAGGGCCCAATATCCACAAAGGCGCCCACGCCTGTTTCGAAGGGCTCGACAACCGTTTGTGATAGAATCCCGTTCGCTTTTCTTAGGTCATCCATAAATGTGAGAGCTGTGATGCCTGCATGGTCATCCGCTACAAAGTCATCCCCTTCGATAAACTTGTT
This sequence comes from Paenibacillus swuensis, assembly GCF_001644605.1. Lineage (NCBI taxonomy): Bacteria > Bacillati > Bacillota > Bacilli > Caryophanales > Paenibacillaceae > Paenibacillus > Paenibacillus swuensis. Next base: position 2,767,308 of record NZ_CP011388.1, read on the forward strand.
ACCTTCAGAGGCGGCGTTATAAAGCATGAAAAAATCGAACCAACGCATATAGAAGGTAGGGTCGGCCAAATCCGGCTTGGCCCACATGTATTTATCCGGAAACTTCGCCTTCAGCTTCGTGGTTGCTTCGAGCATTTCACTGTAGGTTTGCGGGACCTTCGTTACGCCGGCTTCCTTCAAAATGTCAATACGCCAACCAAAGAGCATGGCATTCGAGTACACGGGCAGCACATATTGATTGCCGTCAGCAAATTTCCATGGGGCAACAGTGCCTGACATGTTTCGGTTTTTGATGATTTCATCAAAACCTTCTAAAGTGTTTAGAGGAACCAGAGCTTTACTGTTCGCTAACTGGGCGGCAAAACCCCGGTTCATATTCTCCGACATCGTAGGCGCCGCTTTGCCGACCAGGGCGGACTGGATACTGGCTTCCGATGTAGGTGACTCTTTAATCGGGCTCACTTCGATCTTTACTTTAGGATTTACTTTACCGTAAGCCGCGGCTAATTCTTTCCAGTAAGCCTGCTGGGGCGGATTTGGTGCTGCCCAGAATTCAATAGTTGTCACACCGTCCGAACGTTCCCCTGCGCTGTTACTGTTCTTATCCGTGGAACATGCAACTAAGGCGGTACAAGTAATGGCTGTTACGAGGAGTGCGGAAAGCAGCTTGTTCATGGAAGATCCTCCTTATGTCTGGTCATGCTATGTAACGTTACAAAATATATTGTAAGCGCTTATGAACTTTATTATGAATATTTTGTAATGCAAATGTCAAGTGATTATTAAGGTGAGTTATTGGGTGTCCGCTCTGTTAGGTAAGTGTCATGATTCCATTTACTTTTCATAAAAGTAACGTTACAATAATTTGAATATGACTTGATTAGCGTGAATTAGATAGGGAAAAGGAGGAATCGGCATGAAATCCAAAATAACGATGCAACGTATCGCAGATGAACTCAAGTTATCCAAAAACTCTGTATCCCAGGCGTTGTCAGGGAAAGACGGTGTAAGTGAAGAGACGCGCCGGTTAATTCTGGAGACCGCGGAACGGCTAGGTTATGAGTATACGAAATCGAAGAAGTTGCAGCATTCGGAAACCGCAAAGACGGGAACGATTGCTTTGATCGCTTCTGATTTTGCGTTTAGTATGCAAGGGTTTTTCGGTGAAATTTACTTAAGCATAGAAAGAGAAGCACGAGAGGAAGGGTATGAGGTCATCATCCAGTCCGTGGATGCGGAGTCTGCTGAGCAGAAGATTCTTCCTCCGTTTCTCCTGAATAAATCCGTGGACGGCGTGATTATACTTTCCCACATTACGACGGATTATATTAATGATGTCATTGCAACAGGTATTCCTGCGGTGTTGATTGATCACCATCATCCGCGCATTCAAGCGGACAGCATCCTAACGAATAACAGGTACGGCGCATATGATGCGGTTCGATATCTGATTGAGCTTGGGCATAGACGCATCGGATTTCTCGGCAACGTCCGGTTCTCTCCGAGCTATGCCGAGAGGATGGACGGCTTCCGAATGGCCATGGATGAAAGGGATTTACCGGTTATGAAGGAATGGATGCTGACGGAGGCCGTGGAAGAAAGTGCTTATGTTACACAACAAGTACAAGCCTTATCGGAGCAACCCACGGCCTGGTTCTGCGTCAACGACGGGTTGGGCTTCTTCTTGAACGCGGCGCTGCGGCAACAAGGTCTGCACATACCGGAGGACGTGTCGGTAGTTAGTTTCGATAACGGCTACCTCTCCCGGGTTTCCGCTCCACCCACAACGACCGTGGACGTGAACCTGAAGCTCTTCGCGGTAAAAGCCGTGGAACGGCTTATGGAACGGTTGCGTGAACCAGATGAGCCGTACACGGAGCTGTTGCTGCCAACCCGGTTATTGATACGTGAGTCTACGGGGCCTGTGAAAGGGGAATAAAGTTGTAACTATATCGCCTCAGGAAGCGTATTTATTCTAAAGGAGGCGAGGATCATGGATTTGTATTTTCGGGACAATTTCTTTAGCAGCGGGATGACGGAGATTCTCAACGAACAGGAACATGCTGTGGGTCAAGTGGATTTGAAGAGTGCCTTTGGCTCTGCAATTGATGTATATGGACCAGAGGGGCAGCTGCTATGTAAGGGAAGTTTTCCGTTCCTTTCGGGAAAATGGGAAATTACCGATGTGAACGATGAACGAATCGGTGTGTTAAAAGGTCGGTTTTCGTTATTTACCAAGAAATTCACCTATGAAACCGGTACACGGGGCAGTTATGAGATTCTCTCTCCGGCATTCTCTAAAGAATACGAGGTTATGGATGAATCAGGTGCGCGCATTACAAGGTTTGAACAAGTAAACGGTTGGTTCTCTTCAGGCGCATTTCTTCTGAGCAATCAGGGTGAGGTGCTGGATTCTTATGAACTTGTCGCTGTGATTATGGGAATGTACGCCATTCAAAAAAGACAACAAGCGGCGGCAAGCAACTCAACTATATAAGAGAATGGGATTAATGTAGTCATATGGTTTCGGCTCTCTATAACGTGAGGATAGGCTTATTCGTGGTCTAGTCGGAAGCAGTTAAGTACCTATAAATGAGGCAAAATAGCGATATCCCAATGGCTCAGTAGGAGTGGAAGGGTTCAAGAAGATTGGAAGGGGTAGTGGTGTCGGAGCAGTTATGCACTCAGTATCTCTAAAATATACAAAATAGCGATATCCCATTGGCTCAGGAGGAGCGGAAGCAGTGCCAGTAGTGCAAGTGCAGTAGTGCCAGTGCAGTGCAGTGCAGTGCCAGTGCAGTGCCAGTACAGTGCCAGTGCAGTGCCAGTACAGTGCCAGTGTAATGGCAGTACCAGTGTAGTACCAGTGTAGTGCCAATACCAGTGCGAATCCGCATACGGATGTAAATAGAGTTCGTTACAGCTGAGTAAGTTGATTATTATAAAAAGCTCTCAAAATTAGCTGAGTCAATTTACTTCAATAAATACTTTAAATTTTAAGCTGCAAATTGTACAGGTTCTGGCATCCGAGCAGGGGCAATTAATTGTTTATAGGTGATTGTGGCCGTGGTTGCGAGCATCTTGAATAGCCTGACAACGCCTCTGTTTGGACGAACCGAATTAATCGTGCGGAAACAAAGTTCATCCAGATAAGCTTGAAGATGCTTCGGACTTACGCCGAAATACCTGTCGTTGATGCTGTCGGTGACCATTTGGCAGAATAGGCGTAACGTTTCGGAGGCTCTAAAATCATTCTCGTATTTATAAACGTTTGGGTTTCTAACTTGAGAAGAAACATGCTCCATAATAAACCGGTCATAGTCGACATCAAGAGGCTCCCTTGATGTAGGGCGGGACGGGAGATGAACTTGCTTTAACTTAAAATAAGTCACCTCGCCAAAAAAGTTCGTAGTCGCACCGGCTATAAACGGTACTTGGTTTAGCTGAGGTTGAGAGGATTCCTTCCAATAATTCGTGTGATTATAATTGGAGAAAGTAATGTCAACTAACCCCGTCAGAAGCTGCTTCGCATCGGCGCAAGAGATGGCGTGGCGGATTTTGTGGAAGATGAGCCAGGCTGTTTTGTAAGTGACAGAGAGGATTTGGGTAAGTTGCACCGCGTTCGTGGAAGAGTCTGGATCCGCAAGCAGAAACAACGCTGGAAACCACTTATGCAGTGAAGTGCGGCTGCCTTCCATAACGGTTCCTTTAATGAGGGAGGTTTGGCGCCGACAGGCTTGGCATTGATACAAAGGAAGTCTCCGCGTCGTCATGACCGTAGCGCCGTTGTGCCCGCAATGAGAACAGTGAAACCCGTTACCCCACCGCAATGCAGCCAGTATATCCACACATGACTCTTCATCCCGATACTTCTTACAAAACTGCTCAACCGTAACGGCACCCGCCATAGACTACCCTCCTTAAATTAACCAATACATATAAATTTATAAACTCATTATACCAAACAAATGTTCTTATTTCAATATGAAATGTATATTTTTTCAAATTACTTCGCGTCTGGGACAAAGTGAGACCCGTAATCATCATCCAAAAATTTAGCTGAGTCAATGGGATATCGCTATTTTTGTGGTTTAGGAGATAGTTCAATGCAATTCCTGACTCGACACCAACACGGGATCATCCATATTATACTTGCCCCTTGACCGTCTTCCCCGAAGGTTGTATCGTTATGCTATCATATTACAATTCATAACAACCTGAAAGGAATACGCAAATGCAGACGCGTTTTGTCATAGAAGCTGTAATGCTCGCTATTTATGGGCATTTACTGTTGCCGGATAAGCCGGTGGAATATATCATCCCCTCCTCAACTGTAGGGGAGTTACATGAAATTGCAAACAGTGAAGATCCGGTGATGCCTGACCCGGAGGATGACCGACATGCCAAGGAATCGATTCGTGAGCTAATAAAATTCTTTGAACAGCCATTCTACGCGAAGCGAATCCGAAACAGCCTGGTCGCGCCGTGGCGCAAAAGTCCCGCTTTGCCCATTCATGAGAATGTGTCGCTTACCGTCATTTATGCTACAGAAAGCGCGCAATACGGCGAGAAGTTCGATCCGGTGGAGACGGAGCTGATGCTGACAGCCATTCACGAAAAGGCGCCACTGTTGACGGATCAAGTGGATATGATTGAACGGATGCTTGAGGCGGGTGTGCCCGTGTTGATCGTGGACATTGACGATTTTGAGTACGCGCTGGATGAAGGAATTGAACGTTACTATAGCGATTTATAAGGATTACATCGTTTATCTCATTAGCTAGCTCTGCCCTGCGGCAGGGCTTTTGTTTATTTTCTGATGAATTCCTATTTAATTAGGTTAAGAAGGAAATTCCATATCGCTGTGTGGCCGTAGTACGTTGGTTTTAAATCAGCGACAATCGGCCGACATTTGGAACCTCTTTGGATTGTGGTAGAATAAAGCCATAGGATCATCATTTTGGTAAATACTACAATACAGTCAAAAGAGGGGTTATGGATGGGACAAGCTAAACATGCGGCAACCGTCTCGCTCGTCGCCATGGGCGCGGGATTTCTGGCAACGTTACCGTTTCAGGACAATCATGTAGGGGAGCTGCTGCAAAGCGGCTTTGAGGCCGGATTAGTCGGCGGTTTGGCGGACTGGTTCGCCGTAACGGCGCTCTTCCGTCATCCGCTGGGCATTCCGATTCCGCATACCGCTCTGTTGCCGAAGAATCGGGATCGAGTGGTGGATTCTCTGATTAGCGCGATCGAGAATGATTTGCTGACGGAAGAAAGTCTGAAGGCGAAAGTGGCGGAGCTGCGTATTCATGAACGATTACTCAGCCTTGCTGAAGAGCGGCTGGCTGAAGGCTCGGCGGCGGTCGTTTCCATGGCCGAGTATGGGTTAAGACAGTTACAACCTGCTCAGGTGGTGGAATGGATTTATCCCATGCTGCGGTCACAGGCGGAGAGCTTTGATTTACGCTCCGTGCTAAACCGGGTGCAGCAAGAGATTATTCATCGGGGATACGATGAACAAGCGGTAAGTTTTCTTTTGGATAAGGCAGAGAACTTGGTGGGGGATCCGCATTTCCGGCAACAGGTCGGCGCTATGGCCGCAGAGGCATTATCGAAGCTTCAGGTCAACGGACTGATGCAGCTGGCGCTGAATGCCTTTATTGGGTACATGACAGAAGAAAAGCTGGGCACCATGATTCAGAATATGCTGTTGAACAATATCCAGGAGATGAAAGCAAACCAGGAGCATCCGCTTCGAATGCTGCTGTTGCTGGAAATCCGCCGGATGATTGTCAGTGCGGACGAGAATCCCAAGTTGTTGGAGGCATTGGAAGGCTGGCGCGCTTCGGTGCTGAATCATCCGGAAACACCGGAGAAGCTGGCCAAAATATTGGACGATTTAAGACATAAGGCGCTGCAGTTTATTTCGGGACCGGGGTTTGAGGAACAGTATGTTCAGCCGTTACTACGCAAAGTCGTGGATCATCTGAGGAACAGCCCCGATCTGATGGATAAGGTACAGATTTGGTTGCAGAGTCAGTTGTCCCGCCTAATTGAAGCCAACCATAGTAAAATCGGCCAACTTATACGGGAGAACGTGGATAAGTTCGACAACAAGATGCTGATTGAGATGATGGAGGACAAAATTGGTAAAGATCTGCAATGGATTCGCGTCAACGGGGCGGTTTGCGGGTTTTTGATCGGGATTATTCTTCAAGGCATTAAATTTATGGTATAGGTTCCCAGGTAACTTTAGATGGAGAGCTTATAGGTAATACCGGTGGTAAACCAAGGAGGTGACTCCTTGGTTTTTTGATTTTCAAGGGGGGATGCAGGGCAGTACGAAATGTTATGCTCCTTTGTGTTATCTGGATCGGCCGATATTACCCGCGTTGCTGAGGAACTTCAAGCAGTAAAGGGCGCAGATGCCCACAACAACATAAACAAATCTCGCGGCGAGAGTATCTTGGCCGCCGAAGATGGATGCCACCAGATCGTATTGAAATAATCCGATCAGTAACCAGTTTAAACCCCCTACAATTAGTAAGAGTAAGGCAATAGTATTGAGATTTCCCATATCCGTGTCCCTCCAATTGTTGGTATGTCATCTAATTAGCAGTATGAACCATGCAGCAGTTTCCTATTCTATTTTTATAAATTGAAGTGAGGAGGTGTCGGGAACTGGGGCAAAATAAAAAACTGGAAGCTGTCAGGATACCTGACGACTTCCAGTCTTCTATTAGAAATAATATGATTAACCTTCGAGTAAAAGAGCTTCTGGATCTTCCAGCAATTCTTTCACTTTCACCAAGAATTGTACCGCTTCCGCGCCGTCTACGATCCGGTGATCGTAGGAAAGGGCGATGTACATCATCGGACGATTCTCCATGCGTTCCGCATCAATCGCAATCGGACGAAGCTGAATTTTGTGCATACCCAGAATGCCGACTTGCGGGGCATTCAGAATTGGAGTAGACAGCAGGGAGCCGAACACGCCGCCGTTGGTAATGGTGAAAGTACCGCCGGTCAGGTCGTTCAGACCCAGAGCGTTCTTGCGGGCTTTGCCAGCCAACTCGCCGATCGTGCGTTCAATCTCCGCGAAGCCCAGACGATCCGCATCGCGGACGACAGGAACGACCAAGCCTTCTTTGGCCGCTACGGCAATACCGATATCGTAGAAGTGCTTTTCAATAATGTCTTCGCCGTCAATTTCGGCGTTCAGGAGCGGGAACTTCTTCAAGGCGCCGACTACGGCCTTCGTGAAGAAGGACATGAAGCCCAGGTTCACTTCGTTCTTCTCGAAGAACGCCTGCTTCCGGCGCTTGCGCACATCCAGAATCGCGGTCATGTCGACTTCGTTGAACGTCGTCAGCATCGCTGCGGTTTGCTGCGCTTCAACCAAGCGCTTCGCAATCGTCTGCCGGCGGCGAGACATCCGCTTGCGTTCAGCCGGCTTCGCCGGATTGAACTCCGCCGTGCCAGCCGCCGGCTTGTCTGCCGCAGGGCTCGCAGCAGGCGCTGCTTGTCCAGCCGCGGGGCGTGTGCCCGCGGACTGCACATCGCTAGGCGCTATGCGGCCCAGCGGATCCCGGGCATCGACCGAGTTCAGGTCGATGCCTTTCTCGCGCGCCAGCTTGCGCGCGGCCGGCGATGCCGCTGCGGATCCCGCTGCGGCAGCAGCCGGTTGGCTTGCGGCGGCCGGTGCCGCCGGCGCTACAGGCGCCACGGGCGCTGCAGGTGCCGGAGCTTCCGCCGCAGGCGTTGCCGGAGCTGCTGCGCTGTCCGCCGCTCCCAGGCGGCCCAGCACTTCACCGATGGAAACGGTGTCGCCTTCCTGACGGAGAATCTCCGTCACGACGCCGTCCGCTTCCGCGCTGATCTCAATGTTCACTTTATCCGTTTCCATCTCAAGTAGAACGTCTCCGTAGCTTACTTTATCTCCTGCTTTAACGACCCAGCGGTAAATCGTACCTTCGGTAATGGATTCACCCATGGCCGGAACTGTAATTTCGTACATCGTTGCTACCTCCCCGTCTTAACTGCGAACTTCTGTTGTTGAGTAAAAGATTTCGTGATGATGTTCCCTTGTTCCATAACGTGGACGACTTGATAGCCTGTTGCCGGGCTTGCGCGGTCCGGGCGGCCAATGTAACTGACATCGACTTGATCCGGCGCGAGTTCGCGAATCCGCGGCTCCATGAAGCTCCAGGAACCCATGTTGCGAGGCTCTTCCTGTACCCAGACAATTTCCTTCAGTTTCGGGAAGCGGGCGATAATCGCCTTGATTTCCTGAACCGGAAGCGGATAAAGCTGTTCCACGCGAACGATGTGCAACCAATCGGTGGAAGAAGCTTCTTTCTCCAGCGCGTCTTCCAGATCAATGGCCATCTTGCCTGTGCAGAGCAGCAAGCGTTCAACGGCTTCAGGCTTCTGTCCGAGTCCCGGTTGTTCCACAACGAGGCGGAACGAGCCTTCGCTAAGATCAGTAACGTCCGAAGTCGCGCGCGGGTTCCGAATCAGACTCTTCGGCGCCATAACAATTAACGGACGAGCTTCATCTGTCGCGGTTGTGGAAGCCTGACGGCGCAGCAAGTGGAAATATTGCGATGCGCTGGTCAGGTTGGCAACCGTCCAGTTCTCCTGTCCGCAAAGCTGCAGGAAGCGTTCCAAGCGACCGCTGGAATGCTCCGGACCTTGACCCTCAAAGCCGTGCGGCAGAAGCATGGTGATTCCGGATTTCTGCGACCACTTGGAGCGGCCAGCCGAGATGAACTGGTCAATCAGCACTTGCGCGCAGTTTACGAAATCGCCGTACTGGGCTTCCCAGATGACCATCGTCTCTGGAGAGAACACGTTATATCCGTATTCGAAACCAAGAACGCCGGCTTCGGACAAGGAGCTGTTGTGAATGGCGAAGGAAGCCTTGGCTTCCGGCAACACATGCAGCGGGCAGAACTTCTCGCCGGTAACGGAGTCGCTGAGCACCAGATTCCGGTGAGCGAACGTCGCGCGTTCCGCATCCTGTCCGGTAATCCGGATAGGACGGCCGTCGGCAAGGATCGAGGCGAATGCCAGCGTTTCCGCATGCCCCCAATCCACCTTCTGACCTTCATCCAGCGAGGATGCGCGGCGCTCCAGAATCCGCTTCAGCTTCGGATACACGTTGAACTTCTCCGGCCAACGAAGCAAGCCTTCATTAATGCGGCGAAGCGTATCGAGTGGTACGGCCGTGCCCTTCGGAGCGGACTCTTCATCGTTATGTCCGATCTTCGCGGGTTGCGTAGGATCTTCCTTGTCCTGCGCCTTCATTTCGTCGTAAGCCGTCTTCAGGCGATCCTGAACAGCCGCTTTCATGCTGTCGGTTTCTTCCGCGGTGAAGCCATGCTCACGAATCAGTTTTTCAGCATAAACTTTGCTGACGGTCGGGTGATTCCTCACCTTCTGATAGACCAGCGGTTGGGTTGTTTCCGGATCATCGGTTTCGTTGTGTCCGTAGCGGCGGTATCCGATCAAATCAATCAGGAAGTCCTTCTTGAATTTGGTGCGGTACTCGGAAGCCATACGGGCCGCGGCAATAACCGCTTCCGGATCATCCGCGTTCACATGGACGATTGGAATTTCGAAACCTTTGGCCAAGTCGCTGGCATAGTGGGTCGAACGGGAATCCCAGCTGTCGGTGGTGAAGCCGACGTTGTTATTTACAATAATGTGAATCGTGCCGCCCACCGAGAAGCCTCTCAGGTTGTTGAAGTTGAGCGTCTCGGCTACGATGCCTTCGCCGGAGAATGCGGCGTCGCCGTGCATAATGATGGAGGCTGCGGAATCCATCTGTTGCACCGGGTAGCCCGGCTTGCTCCGGTCTTCCTGAGCCGCGCGTGTGAAACCGCCGACAACGGGATTCACATACTCCAGATGGCTCGGGTTGTTCGCCAGTGTCAGGCGAGTCTCTGCCGTTTCACCGGTAGGGATGGAGCGGTTCGCACCCAAGTGATACTTCACGTCGCCGGTCCAGCCGTAATTGATGCCGGTGGAACCTTCGGACGGGATTAGATTCTTGTTCGGGGAGTGATGGAACTCCGAGAAAATCTTGCTGTATGGTTTGCCAAGCACATGCGCGAGCACGTTCAGGCGTCCGCGATGGGCCATACCCATCAGAATGTTCTTCGCGCCGTCATTGGCGAGCTCATGAACGATCTCATCCACGAGCGCCACGAGCACATCATTTCCTTCTATGGAGAAACGCTTCTGTCCGACGAATGTACGCTGCAGGAAATCCTCGAATTGTTCCGCTTCAAGCAAGCGGTTCAGCAATTTCACGCGCTCTTCGCGATCCAGAGCGGCATTCGGAATGACAGATTCCGCTTGCTGCGTAAGCCAACCGCGCTCCTGTTCGTTGTGCACATGGCTGAACTCATAGGCGATCGTGCCCGAATAGGCCGCGCGTAATTTATTGATGGCTTCCCATCCGTTCGCGAATGTTCCGGGAGCGTCTTCCCACACCCATTCGGCAGGCAAAGCGGCCAAATCTGCGGGGTTCAGCCCGTACGTCTCGGGTTCAATCAGGTTGGCGCTCGGTTTCTGAAGAATGCCAAGCGGATCGAGGTTCGCCGCAAGATGTCCGAAGGCGCGGATTTTTGTGGCCAGTTTACCGGCCGCAAACGCTTTCTTAATCAGGCTCGGATCCACACCGGAATTTGCGGATCCGGGTTGTGCTGAAGATGTATTTGCATTCGATGTGCCTTCATTAAAAGCGCCTTCCGTTTGCGGAGGTTCGCCGTAGCGGTCGAACAGCTCCCGATATTCCGGAATGACACTGTCTGCATCAGCTAAATAAAGATCATATTGTTCTTGGATGTAACCAAGATTGGGGCCAAGGTAAGCTTGCCATGGTCCATGCGGATGTGCACTATTGTTGGACATTAGTAGATCCCTCTGTCTTTCTGTGCTAGAGATTTGTTAACGCACTTAATTTTCATATAGAACCATTATAATACGATTCAATCCATAAAAAAAAATCATTATTTCAGATGATAATGATCTCGGAATTAGATTGATTAAACCTTCTCTCATCTAATTATACCCAAATCGCCACCGGATAAAGCTGCCTCACCGTATGGTACGCAAAAAAGCCCCGATGAAGGGGCTGCAATCATGGTCAATCCGCTTTAATTATTCTTCTCCGGCCTCGCGGGTCATCAATACTTCGTGCTTGGACAACTTCGCGCCGAGCATCACCGGTCCCTCTTCGGAAGCAGGGGGTTGCTTCGGCGCTTCGGCACCCGCATCGCCGGAAGGCTTTCCGCCGCCGCGGTTTCCGTGGGCTTGCTTAAAGGAATCGCTGTTAACCCAACCTTCAAATGCGTCATGCGACTCCCATAAGGTGCATACCTTCAACTCTTCGTATTCTTCGTTCTCTTTGGAAAGTAAAAGCTCCATCCGTTTAAAGCCGGGCATCAAATGAACCCCTTTGGAATTCTTGAAACGCTCCGCTACCGCTTCGCCATGTCCTTTACGAATCTGTATTGTATTGGTCACCATCAACATCAGTTATTCCTCCTCAAGGATCAAATGTACTTGTCCAGTGTAACAATTCTGCATGCGCCAAACAAACTTGGTCCGGATGAAGTCATTTTCCCATAGTTGGGTATTTACATTTATAGCAATGTTTACTCTACCAATATGACATGGGGGAACGGCCATGAGGCAATATACGTTTGTGACGGAATGGACTTTTGAAACGGAGATTGAACAGGTGTGGGAACTGCTATGCAATGCGGGGTTCAGCGAGGGTTGGGAAGGTCTCTCCATGCGGCAGTCCGCTAAAGGGATGAACAAGGACGGAAGCGGCGATGAATACGAGGCGGTGGTGAAAACCAAGCTGCCTTATACCCTCTCATTCACATCCACGGTAACCAGGAAGTTGAAGCCTCATGTTCTGGAAATTACCGTATCCGGGGAGCTGGAAGGCCGAGGGGTATGCAATCTCTCGCAAAATGGAAACTTCACGCACATTCGCTATCTATGGGAAGTCGACACGACCAAGCGATGGATGAGGTGGCTAGCTCCGGTGCTCAAGCCGGCTTTTGTATGGAATCACGATAAGGTTATGCATGACGGAGCACGTACCGTTTCCCGTTTGCTGGGAGCGCGAATGGTCCCGAATCTATAAAACGGCAAGAAAATTCGACAATTGCTCCAAAGTCCCATGAAAATAGTACGCGATACGCATCATTTACAGGCAGGGCATGGAAGCGGTTTCGATATCATAGCTATGTCTTTTGTTTGCGTCCATATAAAAATTAACATTCACGTTCGATATAGATTCTCATAAATGATAAAATGAGAAGAAACAGCAATCAAGGAGTTTACAGATCTTTATGGCAAAAAGTAAATTTTATGTCGTCTGGGCAGGCAGAGCCCCCGGCATCTATACCAGCTGGCCTGAATGCCAAAAGCAAATTCACGGCTATACCGGAGCGAAGTATAAATCCTACGAATCGGAAGCTGAAGCGAAGAAAGCCTATGCGGCCGGTGCGGGCGCATCGTTCAATAAAGGGAAAACGAAGGAAGCCGCCGGGCAATATTCTATGGATGATATTGATTACGACAGCTTGTCCGTGGATGTGGGCACCCGCGGGAACCCGGGACCTGTGGAGTATAAAGGGGTCGACACCCGAACCGGAGAAATTATATTCGCCAAGGGACCGATTGCCAAAGGCACCAATAATTTGGGTGAATTTCTGGCTATCGTGCATGGACTCGCCTACCTCAAGCAGATGGGAAGCAACAAGACGATTTACAGCGATTCCATGAACGCGCTCAAATGGGTGAAACAGAAGGCCGTGTCCACCACGCTGCCCCGCGACGAATCCACCCGGGAAATCTGGGATCTGGTCGACCGTGCGGAGCGTTGGCTGCAAACGAACACCTACACCAACAAAGTGTTGAAATGGCAAACGAAAAGCTGGGGCGAAATCAAGGCCGATTACGGTCGGAAATAAACTGCAGGAACGTCGCGTTGAAACGTTCCAATTCATCATAGAAGATGGCGTGACCGCTTTTCTCAAACGGGTAAAGCAGGGAGCCAGGGATTCCTTTATGCAGTTCCAGTGCGAACTCATAGGGACAAATCTGATCCAGCTTTCCGTGAAAGATGCCCGTAGGTACCCGCACCGCCGCTAAATCCGCACGCATATCCTCGTCACGCAAAGCCGCGGCTCCGCCTACAGTGCCGTGCAATGAAGCTTGTAGCCCGAGAGATTGAAACCATTGACGGAACGCGGGGGTGACGTCGGAAGCGAAGAACTTCTTGCCGAACTCCGCCAGCATCTTAGGTCGATCACGGAACGTTTGCTCAATCAGCTTGTTCACTTCTTCCGGTTTCATCCCGTAAGGGTAGCCCGGCTTCTGTGTGAAGGATGGAGCGGCCGCGGCGAGCAACGCGAGCTTGGAAATCCTTGAGCCTGCGTGACGCCTCATATACCTGAGGGCGACCGCTCCGCCCATGGAGAAGCCGGCTAAAGTCACTTCGTTTAACTGAAGACGTTCGATTACGTTCCGCACATCATCGGACATACGGTCATAGTTGTAACCTTGCCAAGGGTTGTCGGAATTACCGAAACCGCGGAAATCGATCGTGATACAACGAAATCCGTAATAGGGCAAGACACCGGTCTGGTACTCGAACTGGCGGCCGTTTAGCGGCCATCCGTGAAGAAATAAGACAGGCTTGCCCTCGCCTATATCTTCAAAATATAAGTTAACGCCGCTTTCTACGGTGATGTAGCCCATGCCAGATGCCTCCTCGTTGGATCAGGTATTTGCACATTTTCAGTTAAACATATGTGTCGGAAGGGCTGAACATGTGCGTTGTTTGTGCAATACGTTGCGGCAGGCGTGATGGTGCATCTTCTGGTATCCCGGACGAGGTCGCGCGCATAAGCTTATAAGCAACTTTTTTTACCGCAAAATCAGGATATGTTCACAGAATGATTCCCACTTTACTCCCATTTTCGTATATAATAGAGTCTATCGTTTGATTTTGTGTAAAGGTTTAATGAAGGCTCGTTTGGATTGGGGGAAGGACGGCAAATCATGTCAACGTATAACGCACGCTTGTTCGGCGCGAAACCTATCATATTTTTCTCGATTATCTTGCTGTTGAAGAGTTGTTTGGCTTATTTCGTCATCTTCGGCAACGGCTTATCCTTAACACCGTTAATTACCGAAATTCCTTCGGTGCTAATCATCTTTTGTCTGATTGAATGGTTCGCGTCCAAGCGCAAATTGATGCTCTATATGATTGTGAATTTGTTGCTGACGGCGATCTTTTTTGCGGCCATTATGTACTATAAATACTACGGCGTCATTGTGACCTACCATGCTCTGGAGCAAGTGAACCAAGTGACGGCTGTGTCGAATTCCGTGTTCTCCTTGCTGGATCCGTATTTCCTGTTTATCTTCACTGACATTATCGTGCTGGGGTACTATTTCTTCCGTGGCAAGAATGCGGTGTTGTGGAAGAAGAGGGGGGCTAAGCCCGAGCGGCGCGGCGTCGTTGCGGTATTGTTCTTTCTGTCGATCATTATTTGCATGGCGAATGTGTGGCCTAACCGCGCAAGTATGAATGAGCTTAAGAAAGCGTCCGAGATGGGAATTTTGAATTATGAGGCTTATACCATATTGAAAAAAGATGAGCTTCCGCCCGTCGATAAATCGCAGATTACGCAAGAGAAAGTTAATGCCCTTAAAGGCATTGAAACCCCGTTAAACCCGGCATTCGCGGGAAGTGCGAAGGGGAAGAATGTGATTATCATCCAGCTGGAATCGTTCCAGAATTTCCTGATCAACCTGAAGATGGACGGGGTGGAAGTCACGCCGAATCTGAACCGCCTCGTGAAGGAACACTTCTATTTCCCTAACTTTTATCAAAATGTGGGCCAAGGGAACACCTCGGACGCGGAATTCGTCGTGAATACGTCGTTCTATGTGCCGCCGATCGGCGCGTCGACGATGATCTACGCGGATAAAGCGGTGCCGAGCTTGCCGAAGCTCTTGAAACAGGAAGGGTATACTTCCGCTACGTTCCATACGAATGTGGTCGAATTCTGGAATCGCAAAGAGTTGTATAAGGCGGTCGGGTTTGATCATTATTATGACCGGGCATTTTTTGGGGATGAGGATAAAGTGTTCTTCGGCTCCTCGGATGAAGTGCTGTACCGCAAGACGGCTGAGAAACTGGATGACATGCAGGATACGGGCAACCCGTTCTATGCGCATGTGATTGCGATGACCTCGCATCATCCGTTCTCGACACCGCCGGAGAAGGATCAGATCGCGTTGCCGGAGCGGTTCAAGGATACGTTCGTCGGGGATTATATTCGCTCCCAGAGCTATACGGACTATGCGCTTGGTTTGTTTATCGAGGATTTGAAGGCGCGCGGCATTTGGCAGAATTCGCTGGTTGTGCTGTACGGAGATCATCTGGGGCTGCCGGTGTATTCGCTGGATAACAACGATAAAGAGCTGTTGAAGGAGATTTACGGTCACGAGTACAGCTACACCGAAATGATTAACATTCCGTTGATTGTGGCGGGCGACGGGATTACATCCGGTCGGGTATTTCCTCAGATGGGCGGACAAGTGGATTTATTGCCTACGATTGCGAATCTGACCGGCGCGTCTCTTGAAGGGCAGTTGCATTTCGGGCAGGATCTGCTCAACCAGACAGAGAACTTTATCCCGGAACGATATTATCTGCCTTCGGGCTCCGTGGTCAACAATAATTCTCTGCTAATCCCGGGGGACGGTTACGAAGACGGCACCTATTATCAGCTGAACGGCGGGGATGAGACTACCGATGTTAAGGGTAAGGTGACGAAGGAGCAGTATGATCATATGCTGGAGCTGATGAACCTGTCGGACAGCTATCTGCGCCAACTGCCGGAGCATAGCCCGGAGAAATAGATGAAGAAATGACCGGTGCCTTGGGGTGCCGGTTTTTTCGATATATAGAAATTATATCAAGTATGGGTGTTACTGATACTTATTTGAACTGGAATGCTGGGTTATCCCGAATGCTCAGTGGTGTAATCGAAGAAGGCAATGAAGTGTTATTTGGAAAATTTGGGTTAATATGTTTATAGAAGGAAGCGTGAAAATGTAAACTTTCACCTGACTCTTGGGGATAACCCAGCATCGGAAATAAAATAATGTTACCTGATTCTTCGGGATAACCCAGCATCGGCGCTGAAATGCTTTTAATACTTGGCAGTCGATCAAGCGACATGATCCAGCGGTCTCCCATCCTGAGAGGCCTTGATAGAGATTTTTTCGTGCGCCTTGGGGAAGGGGAAGGGGATGGTGATGGGGTGATGCGTGAAACGGGGCGTGTGCGTGATATGGAGCGGAAAAATCTCTTGCATGCGCCTTTGCGAAAAAGGGTATATAAGAGAAGACGGAAGAGGAGGATGAGGAACGATGGACTACAGAATCGAGAAAGATACGATGGGTGAAATCCGGGTACCCGCGGATAAACTATGGGGCGCGCAGACGCAGCGAAGCCGGGAGAATTTCAAGATCGGCGAGGAGCGCATGCCGCTCGAGGCCGTGCATGCGTTGGCGCTGCTCAAGAAATGCGCCGCCCAAGCCAATGCCCAGCTTGGCCAGCTCGACGCCGTCAAAGCGGAGGCGATTACGAAGGCCGCGGATGAAATTCTTGCAGACCGATGGAACGATGAGTTTCCGTTGGTCGTGTGGCAGACAGGCAGCGGGACGCAGACGAACATGAACGTCAACGAAGTTATCGCGCGCCTCGCGAACCATCGGCTGGAGCAGGAAGGCCGCGCGGAACGCGTGCATCCGAACGACGACGTGAACCGTTCGCAAAGCTCGAACGACACGTTCCCCACCGCGATGCACATCGCCGCTCTGCGCGCGATCCACGACCGCGCGCTTCCCGCGCTCGCGCGGCTGCGGGCGACCCTGCAGGAGAAGGCGAACGAATTTGATGATATCATCAAAATCGGCCGCACCCACCTGCAGGACGCCACCCCGCTCACCCTCGGCCAGGAGGTGAGCGGCTGGGTTCGCATGCTGGAGAAGAGCGACGCGATGCTCCGGCAAAGCTCGGCGATGCTGCAAGAGCTCGCGGTCGGCGGCACCGCCGTCGGCACCGGGCTCAACGCGCATCCCGCGTTCGGCGAAGCGGCGGCGCGCGCTATCGCCCAAGAGACAGGCCTGCCGTTCATCACGGCGGCCAACAAGTTCCACGCACTCACCAGCCATGATGAGCTGGTGTATGTGCACGGCGCGCTCAAGGCGCTCGCGGCCGATCTCACGAAAATCGCCAACGACGTGCGCTTGTTGGCGAGCGGACCCCGCAGCGGAATCGGAGAAATCACGATTCCGGAGAACGAACCCGGCAGCTCGATCATGCCGGGTAAGGTGAACCCGACGCAAAGCGAGGCGATGACGATGGTCGCTGCCCAGGTGATGGGCAACGACGCCACGATCGGCTTTGCGGCGAGTCAAGGGCACTTTCAGCTCAACGTGTTCAAACCGGTGATCATCTATAACTTCCTGCAGTCCGTTCGGCTGCTTTCGGACGCGATGAATTCGTTCAATGACCATTGTGCCGTCGGCATTGAACCGAACAGGGACATCATTGCGCTTAACGTGGAACGGTCGCTGATGCTGGTGACCGCGTTAAATCCGCACATCGGCTACGAGAACGCGGCCAAGATTGCAAAGCTGGCGCATAAGCAAGGGATCACCTTGAAGGATGCCGCTTTACAAACCGGACTGCTCACTTCCGACCAATTCGATCAATGGGTCCGGCCTTCCGATATGATAGCGCCGTCCTAATCAAGCGCCGACAGGCGCTTTTTTTCATGCGGCACATTTTAGACAATATTCGACTTTTCCGCATGTATCTAAGGTATAATAAGGGTTATTAACTCTGGATCTCCACAAGGAAGAAGGTACAAAACAATCAACGAATACGGAATGTACATCAAGACTTTTTTGGCCAATGTGAGCATTATGTTAACGATCTTATACTTGGCTTCGCTGGTATATAAATATATGGTATTCAGATTAACGCCGAAACAAAAGGAAGTGCTGTTTATCGCGCTTGCCATCGGTATAGGCTGGGTCACCATGCAATATGGATTTCGATTCTCGGAAACCGTGATCTTCGATTTAAGATATCTCGCCATTATTGTCGCGCCGATGTTCGTTCGCAGTCCTTGGTCCATCCCCGTTATAGGTTTGGGTATCGGGTTGGCTCGTCTGTCTTTTGGAATCAACCTTGCGGCGTTTGTGGGCTTTGCGAATGTCATTGTAATGAGTCTGCTTTGTGCCGCTTTAACCCTGTGGGCGAGGCGTAGGAAATGGTCTTTCTATCAAACGATGCTGTCGGTTATCTTCTGGATCAACACGCTCAATGTTCTGTTTATTGCTACGTTCGGTATTATCCCGGCGAATCGGTATCTATTGCAAATTGCTCCGATTACATACCTGCTGAGCTTGTCGTTGAGCTTGGTGTTTATGCTGGTCCTGAAAGACTTCATCAAAGAAGCTAAACGCCAGGAGCAGCTGCAACTCACGAATGAAACGCTTCAGGTGCTTTACCGGGATTCAGAAGAAAAGACGGAAAAGCTGCAAATCGCTACCAAGGAGCTGGAGGAGAGCAACCGACAGATTGTACGGGCTTCCCGTTATAAATCCGAATTTCTGGCCAATATGTCGCATGAGCTGCGCACGCCGCTGAACTCGATGCTGGTGCTTTCGCAAATGCTGGAGGAGAATGCGGACGAGCGGCTTTCGGAGGAAGAGGTTCGTTATGCGGGTTTAATCTACACGTCGGGCAAAGATTTATTGAGGCTCATAGATGACATTCTGGATTTGTCCAAAATTGAAGCAGGTCACATGACACTCCAACTGGAAAATTGCAATATCAGCGAGCTGTGTTTGCATATGGAACAATTTTATCGGCCGGTAGCGGAACTTAAAAAAATCGCATTGCGTGTGCAGGTTGAAAGTGATGTTCCCAAAATGATTAACACCGACCCTCAACGGTTGCAACAAATTCTAATGAACCTGTTGTCCAATGCCATTAAATTTACCGGGGACGGAATAGTGTTATTAACGGTATACAAGCTTTCTGACGGGACGGGAAACTCGGGTCGGAACCCGCAGTCAGGCCATTGGCTTGTCTTCTCCGTGCAAGATACCGGGATCGGCATCCCTGAGGAGGAGCAAGAGCTTGTGTTTCATTCGTTCTATCAGGCCGACGGAACAACCAGCCGTAAATATGGGGGAACAGGGCTGGGCTTGTCCATATCCAAACAATTTGCCGTATTGATGGGCGGGTTTATGGATGTCGAAAGCCGCGAGGGACTGGGTAGTCGATTTTCACTGTATCTGCCATGGGATTCCATCCTCACGGAAGATTCCGAAGTTGGCCGAGTGTCCTCGGAACTTAGCCCTGAATTCCCGGCAACCCGCATCATCTCCAAGATCGGAACGGGTGCGGCTCCTGCAGTCGCTTCTTCACAAGTAAGCTTAACGGAAGCGATACGTGTGTTGTTGGTTGACGATGACCCGAATAACAATTATGCCTTAGGGGCTGCTTTGGGACAAAAAGGGATTCAAGTGCTCTCCGCTCCCTCCGGAAAAGACGCTATCCGGCTTCTGGAAGAAGTGACGGGGATCGACGCGGTCCTGATGGATATCATGATGCCGGGTATGGACGGTTTAGAAACGATACGCAGAATCAGAAGCAACCCCCGCTTTGAACATCTGCCTATCATCGCGGTTACCGCCAAGGCGTTGGATCAGGACCGGGAAGACGGCCTGGCCGCGGGTGCCACCGATTATATGAAGAAGCCGATTGATGTTAAGGAGCTTCTGAAAAAGCTGCAACAATTGAAATAACTCTAACCGTGAGGATAAGGGCACCGCGCATGCCGATAATTAGGTTTCATGTCCGTCTCGGCGTAGGGTTTGTGCCACACTTGGGTGGTAGCCGGCGACATCGGCGGGATGAGCCAGGACCACCGCCCGTTCACTTCGCGCCCGCACGCGGCTTCTTTGCGTTCGAAGATCGCGAATTGCTCCGCGGCTGAATGGTGATCCACGATGCTGACGCCTTTGGACTTGTAAGAGTGGAGAACGGCGCGGTTGAGCTCAACTAACGCCTGATCCTTCCATAGTGACGTGTTCGTGGATGTATCGAGTCCGAAAATTTCCGCAACGGCCGGCAATTGATTGTAGCGGTCCTTGTCCGCAAGGTTTCGCGCCCCGATCTCTGTTCCCATATACCAACCGTTGAACGGCGCAGCCGTGTACTGCAGCCCGCCGAGATCCAGAGTCATATCGGAGATGAAGGGAACGGCATACCACCGGAGTCCCAGTTCAGCAAATTCCTCGTTTTCCGGATGGCTTAAAGGCACCTCAAGGACAAGCTCGTCCGGAATGGCAAACCACCGCGGCGTTCGGTCATTGATCTGGATTAACAATGGCAAAATATCGTAAGCCGTTCCGGCGCCGCGCCAGCCCAAATGCATACACAACTGGGTAAACGCAACGGACCCCGGATCACCTGTTACCCCTTCGGGCGCGGCGTAACCGGCATAACGTACTAACTGATGATTGAGAATTCGGATGACCCGGCCCTCTGCGGCAGGAGCAAAAACCGTAATCGCCGCACGTACTCTGCCCTCATTCGTTGCATAAGCCATATGAGCTAAAAGCGCTTCGGCTACGGCTTCCTCGGTGTCCGCTCCGCGGGCGTCGAACAGGTCCAGCCCTTCCCAGAATAACCTGCCGATGCATCTGCTGTTATTTCTCCATGCCATCCGCGACCCGTAGGTCAGTTCCTCCAAGGTATGGGTGTACGTACCTTCCCGATCCCATTCGCGCTCCACTTCTTCCAATCTTTGTTCCGTTTGTTCAGGGGATTTCCCTAACTCTTTATAACAAATACGGATAAAGGCCAATGCTTCTTCCTTGCTCCGCTCTTCATGCTCTGTAGTCATAATTACCTAGTTCCTCCATGCTGAAAATCCTACATACTCCATTATATAGAAGAGTACACTTAAATCCAAAATATCCATCTAATGTTACATATATTGACATACAACTCGAATCCCCTTATCATGATTCTTATATAGCGTTATGGTGTTATATTATTTAACATTATCCGAACATGGGAGGGGAGCGCCTATGCGCAAAATGGAACGAATCCAAAGCGCGCCCTATCCGCTGGAAGGCTTTTACGATGAGATGTTCTGTGAAGGCCCCGGAGTGCGTACCCATTATGACCAAGTCTATCAACGGTTTGCCGCAATTCATAAGGAAGAACTCTCCGCTAAGCAAAGGGCAACCGAGCGAAGAATGATGGAAGAAGGCATCACGTTCACGCTCTATAATCCGGATCAGATGCAGCCGTTGGAACGAACGATCCCTTTTGACCTCATCCCGAGAATCATCCCCAAGAATGAATGGCTTCGTCTGGAAGCCGGATTAATTCAACGGGTGAAGGCCTTGAACCGTTTTGTACACGATGTGTATCATGAACAACGGATCATTAAGGCGGGGATTGTGCCTCGCAAGATGATTGTGGCGAACTGCTACTTCCGTCCTGAAATGAAGGGGGTAGAGGTGCCCGGCGGCAATTATATTACAACATCCGGTATCGATTTAATTCGCGATCATCAGGGTGAATATTACGTGCTTGAAGATAATTTACGCTCCCCTTCCGGTTTCTCCTATCTGTTCAAAAGCCGCACCATGATGAACCGCTTGTTTCCGGAGCTTGCTTTCTCTTGTTCCATACGGGATGTGGAGCACAGCTTGAATCATTTCCTTACCGTACTCCGCAGTCTTTCTCCCAATCGCAACCGAGAGCCCGTCATCGCCTTGTTGACCCCCGGGCAATATAATTCCGCTTATTATGAACATACATTTCTGGCTCAGCAGATGGGAATCCATCTTGTGGAGGGCCGCGATTTAACCATTATGGATCACAAAGTGTATATGCGAGGTCTCAAAGGTTTGCGCCAAGTCGACGTCATCTACCGAAGGATCGACGATGAGTATCTGGATCCGCTCAGCTTTAGCCCGGATTCCATGCTGGGTCTGGCAGGCATTATGAACGCTTACCGCGCGGGGAATTTAGCCATCGCCAATGCGCCGGGTACGGGGGTCGCGGATGACAAAGCCATCTATATTTACGTGCCGGATATGATTCGCTTTTATTTGCAGGAAGAGCCGATTCTGAACAATGTGCCTACCTATTTGATGAGCGATGACGCCGATAGGGCTTTTGTATTGGAAAACCTGCAGGAGATGGTCGTGAAGGAAACTTCCTTATCCGGAGGATACGGCATGCTGATTGGGCCGGCGGCATCGGCGCAAGAGCTGAAGGATTTTGCCATGAATATTCGAAACTACCCCGGCCGCTATATCGCGCAGCCTACCGTCCAACTTTCCCGCGCCCCGGTTATGCAACAAGGCAGTATGGTGCCGAGACATGTGGATTTAAGAGCTTTTGTGCTGGCTGGTGCGAATGAGAGTTTTCATGTGGTTCCCGGGGGGCTCACCCGCGTGGCGATGACCGAAGGTTCGCTCGTTGTTAATTCTTCGCAAGGCGGAGGTTGCAAGGATACATGGGTGTTGAGTTAAAGCGCGAGTCCATTGCGGATGTGAAAAAAGGAGAGATGCGGCATGCTGAATCGGAATGCGGAAGCTCTGTTCTGGGTGGGAAGGTATATTGAACGGGCGGAAAACCATGCAAGATTAATCAATGTCCACTATCATATCCAGCATGAAGGGGATTTCGACAGCGAAGAGCATAAGTGGGCCCGGCTGATTGACGCGCTCGGTTTGCGTAAAGGGTATATGGAGCAGTTCACCTCGTTTACGGAACGCGACGTGCTTTCATTCATTACGCTGGATCGGGGCAACTCGAATTCTTTGTTTTCTTGTGTAAGTCAGGCCAGGAATAACCTGAGAACGCTGCGGGAGAAGTTGCCCAGTGAGCTGTGGGACATGATGAATTCCTTCTATTTATGGCTCGGGGAGAAGCAAGTGAACGATATTTTCAGAGAATCGCCGGATCCTTTCTACACGCAAATTAAAGAGAGAGCCGCCATGTTCTATGGAGCGGAACAATCGGTGATGCCCCGGGAGAATGAATGGCACTTCATGGAGAGCGGACGATTTCTGGAACGGGCGGAGAACACGGTTCGCATTGTCCATTCGGTCGCGGGTGCGATTAAGGAAGATCAGGCGCCTCCTTATCCGTATTTACTGGCGATATTGAAATCGGTGAGCGGCTATCAGGCCTTCCGCAAATATTACGCGGACGCGGTATCGATTGAGCCCATACTAGAATTTTTGCTGGTCAACACGAAATTCCCCCGATCCGTACACTATGCGTTCGCGATGATGGAGCAGCACCTGGAGGGCATCGAGTTGGAATCGCCGGAAACCTTGGTTCCGAGGCAACGGGCCATTCGGCAAGCAGGTAAAATTAAAGCGGACCTCGCCTATCTCGAAAGAGAAGATTTGAGATTGCCTTATGTATTGCCGATTCTGGACCATATGGCTCAAGCTTGTCAGAAACTGGGGGGTTCGATGGCGTCCGCCTTTTTTCAGATGGAGGGAGCTTCCGCATGAAGTTGCAAATTTACCACACCACACGTTACCTCTACGAGGAAGCCGTTACGGACAGCGTCAACGAGCTTCGGCTTACGCCGCGGACCAATGAAAGACAATCTTGTTATCATCATGAAGTCCTTGTGGAACCTGCGGCGTCTATGCTGACTTATGAAGATTATTTCGGCAACCGGGTGCATGCGTTCACAGTTAATCAGCCGCATAAAGAGCTGGTCATCCGTACCCGTGCAACGGTAGTTACGATGGACGGGTTGATTAAGGAATCCGCAAAGATGTCGCCGGTGGAAGAATGGGGACGATTGCGCGGCGAAGAGCTGCAAAACCGCTACATTGAATATCTGTTGCCGACGGCCTATACGGATCAGACTCAGGAAGTTCGTAATTATGCCAACCGCTATCCTTTTGATGGTAGCGGTGGTTTGGCCCTATGGACGCGGCGGCTTTCCTCCGGGATCCACGCGGATTTCACGTATGATCCGGAGGTATCCGACGTGCATACCACCGTTAGCCAGACGCTGCAGCTTCGCCGCGGCGTCTGCCAGGACTACGCACACCTGATGATATCGGTGTGCAAGGTGATGGGGATACCCGCGAGATACGTGAGCGGGTATCATTATGTGGGCGACCTGCAGGGCGGGAGCGCGGACTTCGAGCAGGCGTCTCACGCCTGGGTCGAAGTGTACGTGCCCGGCCCGGGCTGGGTCGGCCACGATCCGACCAACGACGCGGAGGTCGATTGGCGTTATGTGAAGTTGGGGCACGGCCGGGACTACAAGGACATCGTGCCCGTCAAGGGCGTCTACCGCGGCTCGGGCGCACAGCGCCTCGAGGTGAAGGTGGACGTGAGCCGGGTGGAGGGCTGACGCCTGGCTGGGGCGGGGGCTGCGCGAGGCTGCGCCCGCTAGCGGCGCGAAAGGCCGTTGGAGCGAGGGCTTGGCCGGCTAACGGCGCCAAAGGCCGTAAGAGCGCGAGGCTTCGCTCGCTAGCGGCGCAAAAGTCCGTTAGAGCGCGAGCCAAGTCCGCTAACGGCGCAAAAGGCCGTTAGAGCGCGAGCCCGGTCCGCTAACGGCGCCAAAGGCCGTAAGAGTGCGAACCAGGCCCGCTAACGGCGCAAAAGGCCATTGGAGCGCGAGCCCGGTCCGCTAACGGCGCCAAAGGCCGTAAGAGCGCGAGCCAAGCCCGCTAACGGCGCCAAAGGCCGTTAGAGCGCGAGCCCGGCCCGCTAACGGCGCCAAAGGCCGTTAGAGCGCGAGCTCGGTCCGCTAACGGCGCCAAAGGCCGTTAGAGCGCGAATCTGCACTAGCTAACGGCCCTCCCGCCTACAACACCGCGAAGTAGGCTCTCGATTTCTCCACCAGGGTAGCCGTATCCAGCTGAAAGCCGGTCCCGTAGAGCGATTCGCATGTAGTGCAGAGCGGTTGCGGCTCAGGGTATGCATCCTCTGTCAGCCAAGCTCCTTCCAAGCTCAGGGAGACCACTTGCATTGCCGTGCATCCCGGGCCAATTAGATAGTCTTTATGGAAGCTTAACGCGTATCCTTGTCTCCGCAGACGACTGGCTTGCTCTACCGTATCCAACAAAGAATGCTGAGCATTCTTTGTTGGATATGAAGAACGGGGACGCCATGCTCCGCATCGAATGGAACAGCGCCTGTCATGTGACCGAGGGTTGCCTGATTCGCGGAATACAGCCCTTCCATACCTCCGCCGACCGCAATTGGTATCATCTCTGTCCACTTCATATTCTGACGGCGCGCGACCACATCGAGTAAAGCCATCTTCACCAGCTCCGTGCGGACCGTTCCCCACATCCCCGCGTGTTCAATTACTCTGTTCAATGCTTCGGTTATTGTTAAATTCCTTAATTTCTGCAAGAAAGCGGCCCATTTCACTATGTCAAAAGAGGGCGCGTTAACGGCCATAATACATTCGCCCCATCCGGTCTGGCCTCCGCAACTGATCTTTAATACTCCGTATCGGCAATTTTCCAGCGTTTAGTGCGAGGAGGATACGGCATCAAAAAAGCCGCACAAAGAGAAGGTCTCTTCGCGCGGCTTCAAATCATGCGGCGATGCGCCGCAAACTTTAGTCCGAATGTAGGCCTCTCTCGAATACGCTTGCGAGGTTAGCTGCCGGATTCGGGCGTGAGAGTCGCCCTACGCGTCTTGACCTTAAACGGCCGTCCGCGATTCACCCCATCGGCGTGGGCCGAAGTGGGTTCCCCCGCTTCCCCTTAGGGAATTCAGCGATGATTAGTTTAAACAAAAACGATCATACACCCGTACTCATTCCCTTGTCTAACGGAATTAAACGCATTTCTGATTTGAATCCGGCAAAAATCGCTGATAAGGGCGATTTTTAAGGCCTAAATACAGGTTTATCTCATCGGGAAACGGTTCAGTCTCCTTCCGTCTCGTTATATTAAAATCCAGGAAGAAGATGGTTATTCATTCCTCCTAAACAGGCTTACACCATTCTTGAAACCCTTGATCGTAT
Organism: Paenibacillus swuensis; assembly: GCF_001644605.1. Classification (NCBI taxonomy): domain Bacteria; kingdom Bacillati; phylum Bacillota; class Bacilli; order Caryophanales; family Paenibacillaceae; genus Paenibacillus; species Paenibacillus swuensis. The sequence goes on from NZ_CP011388.1 coordinate 2,793,491, forward strand.
TTTAGTAAAACGAAGATATAATGAGATATTTGTATTTATGAAGAGTTCACAAGCTTTGTAAGCGCACCAACAATCTCTTTTGACCGAATTAGCCTCTACAAGCTACCCAGACTTCCTTTACAAACAAATTAGCGAGGCGTAAGATTTGATTCAGAATTTGAAATGAGTTTCCATTCGTAACGCTGAATTTTCTGGAATGGAAAACGGGGGAACCAATTGATTGCACTGTACCGATGTGAGAGTCGGTGCAGCCGCGATCCGGGGTGAATCCTGAAAGAAGCCGCCATGGATGCTTCTTTCGGGTAGGGCGACTCTCACCGCCCGAATCCGTCAGCTAACCTCGTAAGCGTCGTGAACCGCAGGTCAGCCCAACCCTGTTTTTTGGGAAGGTATGATCTGCTGTTAAATGGAGTGAAAGGATGATGGAGCTTGTGACCGGACCGGCCGCAGGTGAGTTTGAGACTGCGGTTTTTTTGTGCCTTCAATAGGCTGAACAGGACTGATCCTACATTGAATTTAAGGTTTAACAGCTAATATTTCATGATCGCTGAGTTCCTGCAACCCGCAGGAAACGGGGGAACCATCGAGTGCGTCTTCGCAAGAAGCGCGCTCAGGGGTGAATCCGGAAGCAGGCCGCGGAAACACGCAGCTTCACAAGCTTCTGGTAGGGCGACTCTCACGCCCGAATCCGACAGCTAACCTCGTAAGCGTCCCGAGAGAGGCAACGACCATCGTGTTCGACACAGTCTGTTTAGCTGTGCCAGAAGCCGCGAGAAGAGTTCCTCTTCCCAAGGCTTCTTTTTTGTTGCCTTTTTTCTCGGGAAAGTACCGGGGTGTGGAGAATATCGTAGTTGTGAATACTGAGGAAGGGATCATCGTTTCTTAGCTGCCAAATTAATATGAGTAGAAAACCATAGGAGGATAATTTCATGTTAGACGTGTATATGATATGCCTTTTGGCAGGAACATTTCTGTTCATTTACGGCTTTATGTCCTTCTGCGACAAAGTTATTAACGATACCGGAGGCGACAAGTTATGACCATTATTCTCATATTCACCGTGTTGATCTTCGTTTACCTGCTATATGCTCTGGTTAATCCGGAGAAATTCTAAGTCTTACAGGAATGTTAAGGAGGATAAGAAGCAATGGGAATTCTGCAAATCGCAATCGTCATCGGCATCATTATGCTGTTGGTGAAGCCTGTCGGCACCTATCTGTATCATGTGTTCTCCAATGAACCGAATCGTACGGATCAAGTGTTCGGGTGGGCGGAGCGAATCATCTATGCATTAATCGGATTGAGAAATAGAGCGGGTATGACCTGGAAGAAGTACGCGCTAAGCTTCCTGATCACGAATATCGTGCTGACTGCTGTCTCCTATCTGATTCTTCGGTTTCAAAACGGTTTGCCGTGGAACCCGAACGAGATCGGCAATATGGAACAGACTCTCACGTTGAATACGGTCATTTCGTTTATGACCAATACGAACTTGCAGCATTACAGCGGTGAATCCGCGTTGACTTACTTCTCGCAGATGGTCGTCATCACGATGATGATGTTCACCTCCGCGGCGACCGGGTTCTCGGTTGCGATCGCGTTCATTCGCGGTCTTACGAAGAAAGGCACGACCATCGGAAATTTCTTCGAAGATTTTGTGAAGGCGCACACGCGTATTTTCATCCCTTTGGCATTTATCGTCACGTTGGTGCTTGTCGCGCTGAAAGTACCGCAAACGCTGGATCCTACACTGGCTATTACAACATTGGAAGGCGCCGCGCAAAGTATCGCGATCGGACCTGTGGCCGCGCTCGAATCCATTAAACATCTGGGTACCAACGGCGGCGGTTTCTTCGGCGTCAACTCGGCGCATCCGTTCGAGAATCCATCACCTTTGACCAATGTAATTGAAATCTTGTCCATGTGGATGCTACCGGCGGCGCTTCCTTACACCTACGGCTTATTCGCCAAGAACCGCAAACAAGGTTGGGTTGTATTCAGCGCGATGATGGCGCTCTTCCTGGTGTTTGTATCCATTGCTTATACAGCGGAACTGCGCGGGAACCCGGCGATCAACGCTATAGGCATCGATGCTTCTCAAGGCAGTATGGAAGGCAAAGAAGTGCGATTCGGTATTCCGCAGTCGGCTTTGTTTACGACAGTAACCGCGGCGGCGACAACCGGTACCGTCAATAATATGCATGATACGCTGACCCCGCTGGGCGGACTTGTGCCGATGGCTGAAATGATGTTAAACAGCGTCTTCGGAGGTAAAGGCGTCGGGTTAATCAATATGCTGATGTATGCCATCCTGGGTGTGTTTATTGCAGGTTTAATGGTGGGACGGACACCGGAGTTTCTCGGCCGCAAAATAGAGCCAAGGGAAATGAAACTCGTTGCGATCGCCATTCTCTCGCATGCTTTCATAATCCTGGTGCCGACGGCAGCTGCATTCATGTCTGAGCTTGGGAAAGCGGCGATCACGAACCCCGGCTTCCACGGCATTTCGCAGGTGTTGTATGAGTACACTTCATCGGCTGCCAATAACGGCTCCGGTTTTGAAGGCCTTGGCGATAACACGCCGTTCTGGAACATTACAACAGGGATTGTCATGTTGCTGGGCCGTTACATTTCGATGATTGCTATGCTGGCTGTGGCCGGATCCCTTGTGCGCAAGCAGTGGGTGCCGGAAACGGTCGGAACATTTAGAACAGACAACGTGCTGTTCTGGGGCATTTTGATAGGATCCGTCGTCATTATCGGCGCCCTGACCTTCTTGCCTGCTGTCGTACTGGGACCGATTGCCGAGCACTTGACGCTCCGCTAAAGAAGAGGTGATGAGAAGATGAATACGAACGAGAATCGAAGCCGCCAAAGTTTACTGTCGTCGGCCATCATAGGAAACGCAGTGAAAGACAGTTTTATTAAATTAAATCCGGTGACTATGATGAAAAATCCGGTGATGTTTGTCGTAGAAGTCGGAACGCTTGTTGTGTTGTTGATGATTATGGCGCCGGGATATTTCGGTGTGGATGAAGGGAATATAGGCTTTAACATTACCGTGTTTCTGATCTTGCTCTTCACGCTGCTGTTCGCGAACTTCGCGGAAGCCTTGGCCGAGGGCCGGGGTAAAGCACAGGCGGATTCCCTGAAGAAAACAAAACAGGAAGTGATGGCCAACAAGCTTGCAGGCGGCGCGGTCCGAAGAGTGCCGTCCACAGAGCTCCGTAAAGGAGACATCGTCGTCATCTCGCAAGGCGAACTGGTTCCCGGGGACGGGGAGGTTATTGAAGGCCTGGCCTCTATCGACGAATCGGCCATTACGGGAGAATCCGCTCCCGTCATTAAAGAGGCGGGCGGCGATTTCAGCTCTGTAACAGGCGGCACACGGGTCGTCTCCGATGAAATCAAGGTTCGCATTACCAGCGATCCCGGTGAATCCTTCATCGACCGCATGATTTCACTGGTTGAAGGCGCGCAGCGTCAAAAAACGCCGAATGAAATCGCGTTGAACACCCTGTTAACGTCATTAACCATTATCTTTTTGATCGTTGTTGTTACGTTGGCGCCGATCGCCAAATATCTGAACATCGAATTGGATGTGCCGGTGCTGATTGCTTTGCTGGTATGTCTAATTCCGACGACCATCGGCGGATTGCTATCCGCGATCGGGATTGCCGGTATGGACCGGGTTACCCAGTTTAATGTGCTGGCGATGTCCGGTAAAGCGGTTGAAGCGGCCGGAGACATCAATACGATGATTCTGGACAAAACCGGTACGATTACGTACGGAAACCGGATGGCGAGCAGCTTTATTCCTGTAGGCGGCGCGACTGTTGCGGACTTGGCCGATTGGGCGGCAATCTCCTCCATGAAAGACGAGACGCCGGAAGGCCGTTCGGTGCTGGAGTTGATGAAGAAACAAGGCCTTACTTATAATGAAGGATTGGGTAACGGCGGCGAGTTTATCGGATTTACCGCGGAAACCCGTATGAGCGGCGTGGATTTACCGGACGGACGTAAAGTGCGTAAAGGCGCTGTGGATGCGGTGAAACGTTGGGTGTCCGGTCAAGGCGGAAGCATCCCTGGTGAACTGGATATTCAAGGCAATAAAGTGGCAACGGAAGGCGGAACCCCGCTGGCAGTCGCGGTCGATAACCAAATTTTCGGCGTCATTTACCTGAAGGATACGGTGAAACCGGGGATGCGGGAGCGGTTCGACCAGATGCGCGCGATGGGAATCAAGACCATTATGTGTACAGGCGATAATCCGTTGACCGCGGCTACGATTGCGCGCGAAGCGGGTGTGGATGACTTTATCGCGGAAAGCACGCCTGAAGACAAGATCGCTGTCATCCGCAGGGAACAAGCGGAAGGCAAGCTTGTGGCGATGACCGGTGACGGCACGAATGACGCGCCCGCCTTGGCCCAAGCGGATGTAGGGCTTGCGATGAACACCGGGACAGTGGCGGCTAAGGAAGCGGCCAACATGGTGGATCTGGACTCGGATCCATCGAAGATCATCGAAGTCGTTGCCATCGGCAAACAGCTTCTGATCACACGCGGAGCTTTAACAACATTCAGTATCGCGAATGATATCGCAAAGTATTTTGCCATTATCCCGGCGATGTTCATGGTTGCGATTCCCGAGATGGATGTGTTGAATGTGATGCAGCTGGGATCGCCGTTGTCAGCGATCTTATCGGCATTAATCTTTAATGCGGTTATCATTCCGCTGCTGATTCCCCTCGCTATGAAGGGTGTGGCGTACAAGCCGATGAGCGCGGTGCAATTGTTAAGCAGGAACATCTTCATCTATGGACTGGGCGGTGTGGTTGCTCCGTTTATCGGTATTAAGCTCATTGATTTAGTTGTGCATTTGTGGATTTAAATGGAATGAGAAGGGATGTTAACGATATGGATTCTAACGAACAGCATCAAGAATTTAAAGGCTCCTCGTTTGTGGTTGCGCTCCGCACCAGTCTGGTATTTATCGTATTATGCGGTATCCTGTATCCGTTGGTTTGTACCGGTATCGCGCAATGGGTCATGCCGGCTCAGGCGAATGGCAGTCTGATTAAAGATGCGTCAGGTAAAGTCGTGGGTTCCGAGTTAATCGGGCAAAATTTCACTGATCCCAAAACCTTTCAAGGACGTGTTTCTTCTATAGAGAATAACGGCGCGGGTTCCGGATCCAATAACTATGCTCCATCCAATCCGGATTTGTTGAAGCGAACGCAGGAGTCGATCAATGCCTGGAAGATTGCGAATCCGGGTGTGCCTGTGAGTCAACTGCCGATCGCGTTGATTACGAATTCCGGTTCAGGTCTGGATCCGCACATTACGCCGCAGTCGGCGGAAGTGCAAATTCCGAGGATCAGCAAGCTGACCGGTGTTCCGCAAGAGGAATTGCTGGAACTGGTGAAGAAGCATACCGAAAGTCGGGACTTGGGCGTGTTTGGCGAACCGCGGGTTAACGTACTGAAAGTAAACATTGATTTAAAAACGATGTTGAAATAAAGAGCTTTTGTCTTAGGTAGGGGGAGGGGATCGCATGGGTACGGAAGGGTTCAGGCGCCGAACGCCGGAGGAATTGCTGTTGTCGATCTCCAAGCTCCACCGGGGACGATTGAAAATTTATATCGGCGCCGTGAGCGGCTCCGGCAAGACGTATCATATGCTGCGGGAAGGCTGTGCCTTGCGCGAACGGGGCATTGATGTGGTGATCTGTGCCGTGTCGACCAGGCAGCGCGAACAAACCAAGCTGCAGCTGGGCTCTCTGGAACGGGTACCCAGCATTCATTGGTTTAATGAACAAGGTGAAGAGAAGAAGGATCTGAATGTGGATGCGTTAATTCAGCGTAATCCCGAAGTGGTTCTTGTGGACGGTCTCGCTCATCGGAATCGCGCGGAGGCTGCTTATCCTACACGGCTGGATGATATTAAGGTACTGCTGGAGCACGGAATCAGTGTGTTCACGACCGTGAATGTGTACGAGCTGGAAGGCGCGACGGAGCTCGCGATGAAGCTTACGGGCATTCAAGCGGAAGCAACCGTCCCGTCGGACACGATGGATCTGGCGGATGAAGTCCGCCTGATTGACGTCTCCCCGGAGACGATCCTGCAGCGCTTGTCGGACGGCAGCCTCGGCAGCCGCGCCGACAAGGAACAGCCCATGTTCCGCCGAGGCAACTTGGGCAAGCTGCGCGAGCTCTCGCTGCGGCTCGTTGCCGAAGGCGTGAACGAGTCGCTGGAGAAGTACCGGGAAGAGCAGGGACTGCTCGGACCCTCCGGTGCCGCGGAGCGCATTCTTGTATCGACCCAGTACCACTGGAACGGGTCGATTTATATCCGGCGCGGGCAACAAATTGCCAAGCGGCTGAACGGCGACCTGCGCGTGGTCACCTTCGTGAACCCGAAGCGGGAGCTGTCTAAAGAAGCGGCCGCGTTCAAGCGGTCGATGATGAAGTTGTCCGAGAAAGTCGGCGCGCCGTTCGAGGAGTTGCCCCTGCACGCGGTGCGCGGGTTGCCGCGCAAGCTGGTTTCTTATGCGGTCGAGCACAATGTGAGCAGGTTATTGCTGGGTCATTCGAAGCTGACCCCTTGGCAGGAGTTTTGGAGAGGTTCTGTCGTGAGCCGTATTCTGCAGTATACGCAGAACGTCGACATCTTCATCATTGCGGATCGCGCGGAACAGGACGGTGAACGAATCCTGCCGACCAAGAGTGATCCGGGCGGTATTGCGGATATGGAGCCTTATCGCCGGCTGAATTCAGAAGAGGTCAGGGAGAAGATCGGCCGGATGCGGCGCGGTAAGTTCAAGGTTTATATCGGTGCGGCCCCGGGTGTCGGCAAAACCTACACGATGCTGCGGGAAGGCAACGATCTGCTGGCGAAGGGCATTGATGCAGTCATCGGATTGCTGGAAACGCACAATCGGCAGGAAACCGCGGACCAAGAGGGCGCACTCCCTGTGATACCCCGTTCCCGAAACGAGTACAAAGGCACGGTGCTGGAGGAAATGGACACCGATGCCATCCTGAAGCGAAACCCGGAGGTCGTGCTGGTCGATGAACTTGCCCATAACAATGTGCCGGGCAGCAGGTATCGCAAGCGGTATGAAGATATTATGCGCATCCTGGAAGCGGGCATATCGGTCATTTCCACCGTGAACGTGCAGCATCTGGAGAGCTTAAACGACGCGGTGGAGCAAATCACCGGAGTTCGCGTTCGTGAAACGGTACCGGACAGCATCCTCCAGTCAGCGGATGAGATTCAACTCATTGACGTGGCGCCGGACTCCTTGCAGCAACGAATGCGGGAAGGCAAGATTTATGCCATGAACAAGGTCGAGCAGGCATTGGGCAACTTTTTCAAGAGAGGGAATCTGATTGCTCTGCGGGAACTGGCCTTAAGGGAGATCGCGGATGATGTGGATGAACGTTTAGAGTCTTATGAGCGGGAGAACTCCCTGCGGGGGCCATGGCGGCGGCGCGAAGTGATTGTCGTCAGTGTGACCACCAGCTTGAATGCCGAACGTCTCATCCGGCGCGGGTTTCGGATTGCCCATCGGTTGAAGGCGGACTGGTATGTCACCTATATTCATGACCTGCCGGAATTGAGCGAGGAGTTAAGCTTGCGGATTCGCAAGATGGAGGATATGACGGCGAAACTAGGCGGTAAATTCAAGCTTTGTCATACGCCCCACCGCCGTAAGCGCGCCATGAGACTCATCGCTTTGGCTGACGAAAATGCAGCGACCCAGATCATTGTCGGCCAATCGAAGCGGACGTTGTGGGAACGATGGACCCGCGGTTCGGTCGTCCAGGGCCTATTGCGGCATGCGAGGCATATGGACTTGTTGGTGGTAGCGGATTATGAACCTATACTTCAAGTGGAAAAAGGTGCGAGACCCTAACGTCATGATTGGCTGCTTCATGGTGCGGGTAATATCTCTTCATAAGAAGGTGTGGTTTTACATCTGAGAGGAGATCTATAATATGAAGAATCATATTGTCGGCGTATTTGAGAGTGAAGCTCAAGCAGTGGAAGGCATCGAAAGTTTAAAGCGTAACGGTATCCATACCGATCATATCTCGGTCATTGCCAAAGATGGCGACGTTTCAGCATCTGTTGAGGGTCAGACGGGAGCCGAGCACGTGGAACATCCGAAATCGGGCGCCGTACTGGGCGGTGTGATTGGCGGTGGTGCGGGGCTGTTCGCGAGCGTAAGCACCTTGGCGATTCCCGGCATCGGGCCGTTGCTGGTGGGAGGCGCGCTTGCCGCCACGGTAGCCGGCGCGTTCATTGGTTCCGCGGCGGGCGGTTCCGCAGGCAACCTGACGGAGCTTGGCATTCGGGAGGATGAGGCCAAGCATTATGACGCGGATTTACGGGCTGGCCGCATTCTCGTCATCGCCGAGGCGGCGGACAATCAGGAGGCGCGCGCGGTCAAAGCGCTGACGGATGCGAAGGCGGTCAACGCCGAGGCGTTGCAGGCGGCGCTGTAGTCTTCAAGAACCATTGTCTTTGGGCGATGGTTCTTTTTTTTTGCGTGCGGAGTAGCAGTCAATGTCATCAGAGGCAGGTCTCTAACACTTGAATCTTCTAAGGAACTCCAGTAACGCTAATGGCGGAAAATCAACACATTCTAGATTCTAAGGAACTCCAGTAGCGCTAAAGTGTTTGAAGGGATGTTGAATGGGTGAATTCGGTGGAATAGCGTGTCTGGGGTTCGTTAGCATGAAAAAATGGGCTAAATTGGAACAATAAGACCGCTGGAGTTCGTTAGAAAATTAGGGTAATTATAATCAGCAACCGGCAACAGGCATCCACATTTTGTCACAGAGAAGTATTCGTGTATGTTAATATCCTTATGTGGAGGCTTGTCTGCCCCGCAATCTAAAGTAGACGATTTTATCCCTCTTTTATCGAAATATGGACCTGCCGAACTATACAGCCAACTTCTATAATGAAGATGTAGCAAACAAATACTATGGTTAACCTGGGAGGGTACAGAAAGAATGAAAAAGAACCTACTTATGCTTCTAGTTCTGTTTCTGGCATGTTCCGTCGTGCTGGCGGGCTGCGGTAACGGCAACAACGGCGAGAACGCCAAGAACACGAATACCGCGAACGAGCCGAAAGCCGAAGAGCCGAAAACGGAAGAACCGAAAGCGGAAGAGCCTGCGGCCGTGGAGCCGTTCACCGTTTCCCTTCGCCACATCCAGATCGGGGATGCACAGAAGAATCGTAAAGCCATCCTGGACGATGTTGTAAAGAAAACCGAAGAAGAAGTGCCAGGTCTGAAATTCGAGCTTGACGGTGTGGAAGACAGCGTTAACCGCTTCACAAAGCTTCCTGCCGAGATGGCTGCCGGAAACCCTCCTAAGATTTTCGACTTGTTCGGCGGCGCGGGAGACGCTCTGAAATTCGCGAAAGCGGGACGCCTTCTGGATCTGACACCAATTATTGAAGAACTGGGCATTAAAGATAAATTCCTGAACCTGAACCAATTCACCTTGGACGGCAAAGTATACGGTCTTCCAATCGGCGGTTCCTCTGAAGGTTTCTACTACAATCAAGCGATGTTCGAAAAGTACGGCTTGAAGGTTCCAACAACTTGGGCTGAGCTTGAAACCGCAGCAGAAACACTGAAGAAGAACAACATTACTCCATTCGCGAGCGGTTCCAAAGCGGCGTGGGTACCGAATATGCTTGTAAACACACTGATTGGCCGCTATGCGGGACCTGAATCCATCGACGGTTTCGCGCAAGGCACAGCGAAGTGGAATTCCCCTGAAGTCGTAGCCGCTTATGCGAAATACGAAGAGTGGGTGAAGAAAGGCTATTTCACTAAAGGTGAGCTTGGCAAAGAGTACGCGGATCAAATGAACGAATTCGTTCAAGGTAAAGCGGGTATGCTGTTCGACGGATCCTGGAGATCCTCCGTATTTAAAGACGAGGCGCAAGCATTTGCTCTGACTAATAAAACAGGCTACTTCGCAATGCCGGCTGTTGACGGCGGCAAAGGCGACCAAACCTTTATCAACGGTAACTACTCCAACGGTTACGGCTTCTCCGCAGATCTGAAAGAGAACGAACTTACAGCGGTTAAAGCGTTCATCAAAAACTTGTTCAACGAAGAAATGCAATTACGCGGTTTGCTGGAAGACGGATTGCTTCCTTCCATCCAATTGTCTGATGCTGCTATGGGTCAAGCAACAGATCCAATCGTGAAGCAAGTGCTGGATACTTACAAAAATGCCAAGGGCGCATTCTCTCACTTTGACTCGACGATCCAATCCGATGTATACAAAGAGACTGAAGCTGAGCTTCAAAAGTTGATCGCAGGCAAAACAACGGCGCAAAAAGTCGGCGACGCAATCCAAAAAGCGCAAGACGCGGCAAACGCGAAGAAATAATCTCGGCAAAGCAAGCAGCAAACTTGATAAAGAAGCGCCGCCCTCCCGAGCGGGGGTGGCGCTTTCTCTATCCTGAAGGGAGTATACAATATGAAAAATACACTAAGAAATCCCTATGTTTATCTCATGTTCATCGTGCCGACATTGGTTCTGTACTTTCTGTTCTTTATCTACCCGATGCTGCAATCCGTATACTACGGCTTCACCGATTGGAATGGGTTGGACGAGAAAAACTTTGTAGGATTTGAAAACTTTGTTACCGCTTTTTCGGATGAAGTGTTCCGGCAATCCATCTGGAACAACGTCATCTTCATTCTGTTCTCCGTATTCATTCAAGTGCCGCTCATCATTTTCTTTGCGATCTTAATCAGTAACGTCACCAAGCTGCAAGGCTTGTACAAAACAACCGTGTTCATGCCCTCCATCTTGTCCACCTCGGTCATCGGGATCCTGTGGGGATTCTTGTACGAGCCGGAAGAAGGCATCATTAACGGCTTCCTGGGCCTGTTCGGCGTTCCGGATATTTATTGGTTGGCTGAGGAAAAATGGGCTATGCTCGCGATTCTGATTACAAATGCTTGGCAGTGGATGGGTTTCTTTATCGTGTTGATTTTGGCGGCCATTCTGGCGGTGCCCAGGGAAATTAACGAAGCGGCCGGCATCGACGGAGCAACCGCGTTCCAACGCGCCTGGTATTTAACCGTTCCGCTCATTAAACCGATTATCTCGGTCGTTGTGATGCTTTCTATTGCAGGGGCCATGAAAGTCGTGGATATCGTTCTGGTTATGACGGACGGCGGTCCGATCAACTCCACAGAGGTGATGGCCTCCTACATGGTGCATGAATCCATTTCAAATGGTAAATACGGCTATGGAACGGCTCTGTCCATTATCATCTTCGCGTTTGCTTTAGTTCTGACAGCCCTGTACCAGCTAACCATCGGAAGAAATCAGGAAAGGATTGAATACTAATGCCGACTGCGTTGAAAAAAACACTGCCTCACGTCGTACTGCTAACGTATGTGGCGCTCATTCTTATTCCTTTCTTATTTGTTCTGATTTCATCGTTTAAAGAAAGTAACTTGGAAATTGTTACGAATCCTTTTGGCCTGACGGGAAAATTATCTGTCGACAACTATGTGGAAGCCTGGACGAAGGCGAAGATTAATGTTTATTTCTTCAACAGCTTATATCTGTCAGTTTCCTCCTCCATCGTCGGGGTGTTATTGGCGGCAGGTACGGCATTCGCTTTAACCCGTATGAAATTCATTACCGCAAGCAAGTGGATTTACCAGTTCGTGCTGATCGGCATGCTGATTCCCGGCAATGTGTTATTTATTGCGCAATATATGCTGGTGCGGGATTTGAACATCCTCAACACCCACTGGTCTTTGTTCCTGCCTTACACGGCCGGAGCTTTACCGCTCAGCGTATTGCTGGTAGCCGCTTTTATGCGCGCGATTCCCAATGAACTTGAGGAAGCATCCATCATGGACGGATTGAGCGCGGTGGGTCTTTTTGTTAAGATTATTTTACCTTTAACGGTGCCTGCGTTGGTCACGGTGTTTATCATCAACTTCCTCGGCAACTGGAATGAATATCTGCTCGCGAACTTCTTCATCAGCAAAGACAGCCTGAAGACGCTTCCTACCGGGATGGTCGGCTTCCGCGACTCGTATCAGACGAACTACAAGCTCATCTGCACAGGCATTGTGTACAGTGTGACGCCGGTTCTGATCGTGTACGCTTTCCTGCAAGAGAAGATTATCGAGGGCATTACGGCCGGCAGCGTCAAAGGATAACGGACTTAAAGGAGCAGTGAACTTAACCTATGAGGCTTCGCACGAAATTGTTTACTGCTTTCTTCGGGCTCATTATTCTGCCTATCTTCCTGTTAGGCGTAACGGCTTACTTTTTCCTGTCGGATTTGATTGAGCAGAAGTATTCCCGTCAAGCCGAACTGACGCTTCGGGCGCTCAGCCAGAGTGTCGAGTTTATTTTTCATGAGATGAACAAGGTGACGGACAGTACCATCGCGAGCACCGCCGTTCAGCAAGTGCTGGACAGCCGCGGCTACCCGTCCGAAACGGATCTCACCGAAATTGACTACCTGGCGCTCAATGATATTCAGCGGAATTTCCGCGAGCTGCTGGTGAATCATCCTTCCGTGAGCTACGCGTTCATGTATTCTCTGGACGGCATGCGAATTAACAAAATTTATTCCAAAGACCGCTTTAACGCGATGCCGTTTGATGTATTTAAGGAGCAGCCTTTGTACAGGGAAGTGCTTGAGCGCAACGGTCTGCCCAAGTGGGTAGGACCCTTCGAATCGCCGCAGTTGACGGGGCTTGAACCGGTATTTACGCAAATTCGGGTCGTTAAAGACATTAATACTTTAGATAACAAAGGAATTTTGCTCACACAGATTAAGAATTCAGGTTTGCAAAGCTTGTTCCGCTATTTCAGCTTCAAACAGCATGTGTATCAGACCCGTTTCTTTATTGTTAATGAACGAGGACTGATCCTGTTCGACAGTTCGGATAAAGCGCATGGACGCCAAATGAACGAATTCACCGAGGATTCTATGGATATGGGCGAGGGTTATCAGAGCGGACGGGTTACTTTTGCCGGGAATGACAGTATTCTGTCTTCGATAAACTTCGGGGATGAGCGCTGGCATCTCGTGTCCGTGGCGTCCTGGAGCTCGCTGGCCTCTGAAATCAATCAATATTCCAAGTGGGTCGCCGTCATCATCTCGTTCTGTTTATTATCAGCCTTCGTGTTTATCCTGTTCTTCGTTAACCGAATCGCCAAACATATTATCCGGATCGTTCGCTTCATGGGGCGCGTGGAGAGCGGCGAGATGAACATTCGTGTACCGCAGAGCGGCAAGGATGAGCTCGGTTTGCTTTCCAAAGGCTTGAACAGCCTGATCGAGCGGGTACAGGAACTGCTTGGACGAGTGAAGAAGGAGCAGGAGCAGAAGAACAAGGCGGAGATGAGGGTGCTGCAGGCGCAGATTAAACCGCATTTTCTGTTCAATACGCTGGAGTCGATTAATGCGCTGGCTGTGCAAAATGACGGCAAGAAAGTCAGCCAAATGGTGTTGCGTCTGGCTAATATTTTGCGGATCAGCATCTTGGGCAATGAGGAGATTACGCTGAAACAGGAAGTGGATCATCTTAAGAGCTACCTGGAAATTCAGCAGTACCGGTTTGCGGAAGTATTCGATTATATCATCGACATACCCGAGGAATTGATGAGCTGCACGATTCAGAAGCTGACTTTACAACCGCTTGTGGAGAATTGTATTCAACACGGATTTGACGGGTTGACGCGTAGAGGCAGCATCATGATTCGCGCGGCGTCTTCGGAGGGGAAGTTGATACTGACGGTGGAAGATAACGGGATCGGTATCTCGGGCGAGATGCTGTCCCGGTTCCAATACATGCAGGCCGATGAGGAAGCGGCCGAATCAAGCCTCACCGTGAATCACATGGAACGCCGCGGCCTCGGTGTACGAAGCGTGGCGGACCGCATCCGCATTCAGTATGGCGACGCGTATGGTTTGCTCATCTGCTCTTCGGCGGGCGAGGGTACGATCATTCAATGCAAGATTCCGATGTATGAGTACGGGGAGTTTCGTGGGTAGGGAGTGCAATAGTGGCGTAAGTAACAAGAGTAGATTAGTGGCAGTGTGGCGTAAGTAGCAAGAGTAGATTAGTTGCAGTGTGGTGTAAGTAGCAAGAGTAGATTAGTGGCAGTAGTGGTAAAAGCAATATTGGCATTAATGGTGTTCAGCTAATATGATGCACGCGTCCGCTAACGAATGCTGATATCCTTAGCGGTGCTGGTCTGTTGCTTAGGTAACTTTAACGAATCGTGATAACGCTAATCGTGCTTATGAAGCTTTGGAAAGCGTTTACTTAATGGAATAGTAATATGAGGATTCGTTACATTTTGGAAATGGGATGAATGATATGTTTAAGGTTATGAGGATTCGTTAGAACCAGAGAATGGGTTCTATCGCATACTGAAAGGGGCGAACGGGATGAAGGTAAGCGCATTAACGCTCGAGGAGAAGGTTGGTCAGCTGTTTATGGTTGGTTTTCAAGGGACGAAGGTGACGGATGAAGTCCGCACGATGCTCGAGAAGTACCATGTCGGCGGCATCATCTATTTCCGCCGCAACGTGGGGGAGCTCGAAGAGATCGCGGCTTTGTCCTCCGACTTGCAACGCATCGGAGGGAAGGAGCTGCCTCTTCTAATCGCGATCGATCAGGAAGGCGGCATGGTGTCGCGGATCGACCGCGAGGTGACGCTTATTCCAGGGGCGATGGCGCTGGGTGCCGCCCGGGATGCGGATGCGGTCTACGAGACGGCGCGAATCAGCGGACGCGAGTTGCGCGAGCTCGGCATTAATATGAATTTTGCGCCGAGTGTGGATGTGAACAATAATCCGCTCAACCCGGTCATCGGCATCCGCTCCTACGGCGAGGAGCCGGAGCTGGTCGGCGAGCTGGGCGCGGCGGCGTCCGCGGGGTATCAGGAAGCGGGTGTGGCCGCGACCCTGAAGCACTTCCCGGGTCACGGCGACACGGACGTGGATTCGCACTTGGGTCTCGGGCTCGTTCCGCATGACGCGGATCGGCTGGAAGCGGTGGAGCTGCTGCCGTTCGTGCGCTGCATGGAAGCCGGCGTGGACGCGGTCATGACCGCGCACGTCGTGTTCCCCGCGTATGAACCGAACGGCGTGCCGGCGACATTGTCCCACAGCGTGATTACGGAGCTGCTGCGGAACAAGCTCGGCTATGACGGCGTCATCGTGACCGACTGCTTGGAGATGCATGCCATCTCCAAGGAGTACGGGATTCCGCAAGGCGCCGTCATGGCCGTAGAAGCGGGCGCCGACCTGGTGCTCGTGAGCCACACCTTCGCCGAGCAAGCGGCGGCGGTTGAGGCGGTCACGGCAGCGGTCCGCGCCGGGCGTATCTCCGAAGCGCGCATTGACGCTTCGGTAGGGCGCGTGCTCGCGCTGAAGGCGAAGCGCGGCATGGCTTCCGGCGCAGCCGCGGGCTCCGCCGCGCGGGGCGCGATTGGCGCGCCGGCGGACTGGGACGTGGTGCGCCGCGTCAGCGAACGCAGCATCACGCTCGTCAAGGACGAGGGTCAGCTCCCGCTGTCGGCGGGGGAGCGGACGCTCGTGGTGTGGGCGGAACCTCGGGAGTCGACCGAGGTGATCGAGATCATTGAGCAGGACGTGACGCTGGGCACAGCGTTGTCCGCTTATGTTGCCGATGTGCGCGAGATGCGCATCGGCCTGGATCCGGCATCATCCGAGATTGATGCCGTGTTGGCTGCCGCGGAGGGGTGCGCGCAGGTGGTCGTAGCCACGCACAACCCGGTTGCGCGGCTGGGGGCCGGCCAGGTCCGCCTCGTGGAGGCGCTGGCCGCAAGGGAAGGCGTGAAGCTGGTTGTCGCTTCCACGCGTAACCCGTATGACCTGATGGAGTTCCCTCAGGTCAAAACGTACTTATGCGCCTACGAGAACCGCCCGATGGCGATGCAGTCGCTCGCCAAGGTGCTGGTTGGGCGCATTCCGGCACAGGGGCGGCTGCCCGTTACGTTGTCGGAAGCTTACCCGTTCGGATGGCCGACGGCTCAAGCGGCAACGACGTAACTTCAACCGGCAACCCGTAATGGCTGTAACTCGCAATGGTTGCAACTCGTAATCCGCAATGGCTGTAACCCGCAATGGTGCAATTCACAACCCGCAACGCTCTAATTCGCAATGGTTGCAGCTCGCAACCTGCAGTGCCGTAACCTGTATGGGCAACCGGAATCGTTTTTACCCGTAACCCGTCATGAAGGAAACGAGTTACTCTCCTCGGTACCCGAAGTACGTTAATCATAAGTTAGTTTAGACACATCATATATATTAACGATACGGATTTCCTTCGTGTGCGCTCCCGGACGCATACGAGGGAAATCCGTTTCCTTATTCCAAGATTCCGCGGTGAACCTTACAAAAACAAAGAAAATCCGCGATCGCTCAGCGAAAAGAGTTACCTTAATATAATAAATCACGTCATCTCTCTACTTTTACAGACTAGACCGAACAGCCTGCGAGAACCGACTCACCTTATTGACAAGGGAGAAACCTCTCAGCTATAATTACTTTATATAACCAAGTAAACAGGTAGGTTATTAAGGGTATTAAATAGATCCACCGGACTGCCGGAGATCCGACAATTGTGTTGGGTCTCTTTTTTGTGTTGTCTGGCGGCTTATCTGCCGGCTTGACTGCACATTTACTATCCTAGACGCCCGTCATATCCTTTTTTCTAATTCCCCTATAGGAGGTCATATCATGTCCAAGCAACAACCACGCAGAGGCAAGTCCAACCCGGCGAACACGCAACAATTTCAAGGTGTTATCGGCCGTACCGTGGAGGATTCCGTTGCGGATTGGTCCGGCATCAGCCGAGCTGAAAAGGATTCGCCCAACGTTGTATTTATCGTATTGGATGACACGGGTTTCGCGCATCTGGGCTGCTATGGCTCGACGATTACGACCTCCAATCTCGATGATCTGGCCGCTAAGGGACTGCGTTACACCAACTTTCACACGAACTCGATGTGCTCTCCGACACGCGCGTCCCTCTTGACCGGGCGCAATTCCCACACGGCCGGTGTGTCCATGATTACGGAATTCCAGAACGGTTTCCCCAACGCCCGGGGCAAAATCAGCAAGCAAACCGGCACGCTGGCCGAGATTCTGAAGGAACAAGGGTATAACACCATCGCGGTGGGCAAGTGGCATCTGGTGCCGGGCGAGGAGCAGACGTTCGCGGGTCCTTTTGACGGATGGCCGACAGGGAAAGGCTTTGAGCATTATTACGGCTTCCTGAAAGGGGAGACGGACCAATACAACCCCGAATTGGTTTCCTATCATACGACCGTCAAACCGGGCAAATCCGCCGCGGAAGGGTACCATCTGACTGAGGATTTAACCGACAGGGCCATTGACTTTGTACGCAATCAAAAAGCGGCCGCGCCGCACAACCCCTTCTTCTTATATCTCGCTTACGGAGCGACTCATGCACCCCATCAGGCGCCTAAAGCATACATAGATAAATACAAAGGTAAATTCAATCAGGGCTGGGACGCGATTCGTGAAGAATGGTTTTCCCGGCAAAAGTCGCAGGGCGTCATCCCGCAGAATACGGAGCTGCCCGCCCGCAATCCTCTCGTTAAACCTTGGAGCGAGTTAGGCGAAGAGGAAAAGACGCTTTTTGCCCGCGCGCAGGAGGTGTTTGCGGGGTATCTGGAGCATACCGACGACCAGATCGGGCGGCTCACCGCGTATCTTAAAGAGATTGACCAATTCGATAATACGATTATCGTGTTGATCTCAGATAACGGAGCAAGCCCTGAAGGCGGACAGAACGGCACTTTGAACGAATATAAGCACTTTAACGGACTGCCTTCCGATCCCCGGGAGGACATCAAACGCATCGATGAGCTCGGGACAGAAACGGTCTATAACCATTATCCGTTGGGTTGGGCCCATGCGGGGAACACCCCGCTCAAATGGTACAAAACCTGGGTGCACGCGGGCGGCGTCAAGGATCCGCTTATAATTTCTTACCCTAACGGCATTCGTGACGGCGGCGGGGTGCGAAATCAGTATCATCATGTGACGGATATCGTTCCTACCGTATTGGAATTGCTCAATCTGGAAGCGCCCGCCAGTCTGGGCGGCGTTACCCAGAAACCGATTCAAGGCGTGAGTCTGGCCTACTCGTTCGACAATCCGACGGCCAAGTCCCGTAAGCAGACGCAGTATTACGAAATGCTGGGTCATCGCGCCATCTGGCATGACGGCTGGAAAGCGGTGACGAACCATGTGCCGGGCAGCTCGTTCGAGTCAGATCGCTGGGAGTTATACCACGAAGCCGAGGATTATTCCGAGAGCAGGGACCTATCCGCCTTGTATCCCGATAAGCTTCGGGAGTTGATCGAGCGTTGGTGGGCTGAAGCGGGCAAGTATGAAGTGCTGCCGATTGACGGGCGCACCATGATGGAGCGGGCATTCGACTCCAACCTGAACCGGCCGCTAAGTCCTCAGGCGCAAGAAGATGGGAAAGGGAACATTACGTTCCGTTTCAAGCCGTCGAATCTTCAGCTTCATGCGATGCAGGCGCCGTTCGTCAGCAATCGGGCGCATCGCATTACAGCCGAAGTGGAGCGGGCAGATCCCGACGAGCGGGGGGTATTGGTTGCGGACGGAAACCGGTTCGGCGGCTATGCGCTCTTCGTTCAGGATAACCGGTTGGTGTACCATTACAATTGGCTGGGTGAAGCGCATTACACGATTACTTCGGAAGCCATATTGCCGCTCGGATCGGTTACGGTAGAAGCCGAATTCACGCCGACCGGCGCACATGAAGGGACAATCACGCTTTACGTTCAAGGCGCAGCGGCGGGGCAAGGTGAAATTCGCACGGCGCAGCTGAAAGGGCCCGGTGTGTTTGCGGTTGGTACCAATGTGTTGTCACCCGTCAGTCCTGCTTATTCAGGCGAATTCCCTTATAGCGGCGTATTGAAAGAAGTTAGAATTCAGTATCGGGTACAGCATACCGATGCTGCCGAGCTGTTGGAGCTGGAGTTAGCCTCAGAGTGAAATTTTAGTGAAAAAAGGGTTGACGACTACATCCAACCGAGCTATAGTAATTAAAACACACTAAACCAGTAGGAATAGTTTAATATTAGCGGAAGCCGACCGAACAACCGGAGGCGCCTTACAGTTAAGTCTGTAACGGCGCCTTTTGCCGTTTCCGGAGCCAAATCCCATAACTTGTTGGAGGTGTACAATATGTCGCCATTATTGGAGATTCGTCATTTGCACAAAACGTTTCACGGTCAAGGCAGCAGCACACCCGCATTACGGAACATTGATCTCTCCGTGAAGGAGAAGGAGTTCGTAAGCATCATTGGTCCGAGCGGCTGCGGCAAAAGTACGTTACTGAAAATCGCGGCGGGCTTAGATACGGAATTTGAAGGCACGCTGCTGCTGGATGGGGCCAAGGTGGAGAAGCCTAGCAAGAATCAAGGATTTATATTTCAAGAGCACCGGTTGTTTCCGTGGTTAACCGTGGAGAAGAACATTGCGGCGGATTTATCACTCAGCGATCCGAATATTAAGGACAAAGTGCAGGATGCGATCCGGTTGGTGAAACTGGAAGGCTTCGAGAAGGCTTTCCCGAAACAACTTTCGGGCGGCATGTCGCAACGCGTCGCCATCGCTAGAGCGTTGATTCGCAAGCCGAAGGTGCTGCTCCTGGATGAACCGTTCGGCGCCTTGGACGCGTTCACCCGGCAGCATATGCAGGAAGTGCTGCTGGACATCTGGGAGACGAACCGAACGACGATGCTGTTTGTGACGCATGATATCGATGAAGCGGTATTTCTCTCGAACCGTGTGGTGGTCATGGGAGCCAGGCCCGGCACGATTAAGCGAATTCTTCCGGTGGATTTACCATATCCGCGGAAACGGACAGGGACGTCGTTTCAACAACTGCGGCAAGAGGTATTGGAGACGTTCGAGCATAACGATGAGCTGAAAGATGAGTTTGTAATATAGGGGGAACGTGAAATGAGCCACGCAACGAACGTAAAGAAACGGTTGGTCCAAGGAAAGCTGACAGCGATCCTGATCTTATTATTCGCTTCCATCGCGACGGGCTGCGGAAACGGAGAGGAGAAGGCTGCCGCTACGGCGTCAACGGATTCCAATGCGGCATCAGGCGCCAAAGAGAAATTCACCGTTAACATCGGTATTAATTCCGGTATCGGGGTGTTGGCGTTGGCCAAGGAGAAGGGATTCTTCAAGGAGGCTTATGCCGAAATTAACGCGGATGTCACGTTTGCGGATTTCCCGACAGGTCCGCCGCTCGTGGAAGCCGTTGCCGCGGAGCGTATTGACTTAGGGTACTTGGGGGACGCGGCGGCCATTGGCGCTTTGACCGGTAATATTCCGATTACGCTGCTTTCGCAAGTGTCCGACGGCAAGCAAGGTTTGAACCATCTGCTGGTTCACAAGGACAGCCCGATTCAGAAGGTTGAGGATCTGAAGGGCAAGAAGATCGCCCTGACGAAAGGCACAGTGTTCCACGTCTTTCTGGTGAAAGCGCTGAATCAGGTTGGACTGAAGGAAACGGATGTGGAGATCATTCATTTGCAGCCGGATGAGGGCCAACCCGCCTTTGAGTCCAAAGCGGTGGACGCGTGGATCATCTCCAATCCCTATGTCGGTCTGCAAGTGCAGAAGAACGGGGCTCAAATCATTGCCGACGGAGAAAGTCTGGATCTGCCCGCGCCTATCTTTAGTTTTGTCCGTAACGAATTTGCCGAGAAGCATCCCGAAGCCGTTGAAATTTTCCTGAAGGTGTTTAATGAAACGCTGGAATATGAGCGTAACCACAAGGATGAGGCGCTTGAACTGTATGCCAAGTTGAAGAAGGTTGACAAGCAAGTCATTGCCTCGGTGCTGAAGACTTCTCCATCCGTAAACACACCAATTTCGCCGGAAGTGGTTCAGTTCGAACAGAATACCGCGGATTTACTTTATGACCTTAAGTTTCTGAAAAAGAAAATTGAAATTGCGAAATTCATCAATAACGACTATGTGCAAAAAGTGAATGGAGGTAATCCCTAATGGCGATACCCAGCGATAAGTTGACCCCGCCGGTCATCAGCCCGGCAGCCAAGCCGGTTCCCGCGCGCCAACCGTCCGGCCGTACGAACCAGGGAAGCTCCCATCGTTCCAATCGCAAGTGGGCCGTAGCGCTGAAAGGTCTGCTGCTGCCGCTCACGTTGCTGCTTCTGTGGCAGACGGCGTCCTCCAGGGGTTGGCTATCGCCAACCATGCTGCCTTCCCCTATTTTGATCGCCAAGGAGTTCTGGCAATTGATCATCACCGGGGAGTTGTGGCTTCACCTGAGAGTCAGCGTGGTCCGCGCGGCATTGGGCTTTCTTCTGGGCGGATCGCTGGGCCTGGCTTTCGGCCTGGCTGTGGGTTTGTTCCGCAGAGCGGAGCATGTGTTTGATCCCTCAATCCAGATGTTGCGTACCATACCGCATTTGGCCATCACGCCCTTATTTATTCTTTGGTTCGGATTCGGCGAGTTATCGAAGGTGCTTCTCATTTCGCTTGGGGCCTTTTTCCCCTTATATGTAAATACGTTTCTAGGCGTTCGCAGTGTGGATTCCAAACTGTTTGACGTCGCGAAGGTACTGGAATTCAACCGGTGGAAGCAGTTAACGAAGCTTGTGCTGCCGGCCGCCTTGCCCAATGTGTTATTGGGTTTGAGGCTGTCCATCGGGATTGCCTGGCTGGGCTTGGTCGTAGCGGAACTGATGGGTTCGAGCGAAGGCATCGGGTACATGATTACGGATGCCCGTCAATTCAGCCGCACGGCGGTCGTGTTCGTCGGGATTATGCTCTTCGCGGTTGTAGGTAAACTGGCCGATTCCTTCGTGCGTTTGCTGGAGAATCGGTTGCTGCGTTGGCGGGATAGTTACAAAGGTTAAGCGTTCCATACCGCGTAATTAAGAGAGGAGAATGAACATGTCGGAAGCATTAGCATCTTCATCCAACAGTAAGGCTAGAACGAAGGAAGCCCCTAACGTTCCCGTGGTGGAGAACATTGAATTGCCTCGGTGGGGGTTGCACCAAGGACCCATTCCATTGAGAAGATTGTCGGAAGGCGCATCGGAAGCTCCGTACACGCTCTTTAAATTGAAACCGCTGGGTCCTATTATCGGAGCGGAAATTGAAGGCGTCCTTCTGGATGGCGAGATTACCCCTTCGTTGCAGGCTGAACTCCACCGCGCGCTCCTCGAATGGAAAGTTCTCTTCTTCCGGAATCAGGTGATTACCTCTCAGGAGCACGCGGCCTTCGCGAAGCTGTGGGGACCGCTGGAAAGCCATCCGTTCCTGCCGCGGGGCGATTCCGAGGAGGTAACCCGGTTTGCGAAAGACGCGAATACGGCCGGATACGAGAATAACTGGCATACGGATGTTACCTGGCGACTGGAACCCGCGCTTGGCAGTGTGCTTCGCTTGACGGAAGTGCCTGAATACGGCGGGGATACGTTGTGGGCGGACATGGCCGCGGCCTACGACAATTTGCCCGATGTCATCAAGGAGAAGATCGATGGTCTGACCGCCATCCATGATTTCACCCATGTATTCGGGCGGAATCTGCCGCCGGACCTGCTGGCCGCCAAACAGGAGGAATTTCCGCCGGCGGAGCACCCGGTTGTGCGGACGCATCCGGAAACCGGACGGAAAACGCTGTTCGTGAATGCAGCGTTTACCACCCGCATCGTAGGTCTGGAACCGGACGAGAGCCGCAGCTTGCTCCTGTACCTGTTTCGGCAGGCGAGTCTCCCGGAATATCAGGTGCGATTCCGTTGGGAAGCGAACAGTGTCGCTTTCTGGGATAACCGGGCTACCCAGCATTACGCCGTGTCGGATTACTTTCCGCAGCGCCGCGTAGCGGAGCGCATTTCCATCGCGGGCGACCGTCCTTATTAGCACATTACGCAGTAAATAAGCTTCTTCCATTCAGGCGGTTCCTGAGGGAGAAGCTTATTTTTTTGCGGACACGGACTACCATTCCAGGACGGCGCCGTCCAACCGCTTAACCCCGCGGATTTTGCCCAGATCTTCGGCGAGCTTGAAGACGGCGAAATCCTTCATTTTGGCCTCGACCACAACATCGATCTGCTCTAGTCCGGCCTCTTTGCAGGCTTTAAGGAACTGGGACAGGGGCTCTGGATCCACATAGTCGGCATGCGCGCGAAACTCCTTCTCACTCTTGGGCGAGGAAACGTGAATTTTCATGGGAATATCACCCCAGGTCGACTGAATACGGTTAATGATGCTAATCGCTGTAATTTCCGATGGATTGCACCAATCATGATGGAGATCAAGCACCAAGGGACGGCGGATTCGCTCGCAAACCGCGAGGGTTTCCTCAAGTGTGTAGGTTTTGTCGTCATTCTCAAACGTCAGCCTGCGCTTCACATGCTCGGGCACGAGCTCCCAATTGGCGTATAACCGCTCCACCGCAGATGATTTATCCCCGTACACACCGCCGATGTGAATGTTGATAACACCGGATTCATCCATACCCATGCCGTCCAGAATGGCCGCATGATATTCCAGATCATGAATCGCCGCAGCCACAACCGCGTCACTACCGTTCAGCAACGTAAACTGATTCGGGTGCATCGTCAGACGAATTCCCTCTTTGCGCGCGTAGGCTCCCAATTGTTTCAGTTCTTTCTTATAAATGCGGCCGACATCCAGCATGACATCGGGGTGCGTCGCCAGCGGCACGAGCTGGGAAGAGAGGCGGAACGTCTTCACGCCGTGGGCCGCGTTGAAATACAGAATGCGTTGCGTCGCCCGCAAATTGTTATGTCCTACTTCGATGGCCCGCTTCAGTGCGTCCTCTCGCGAGCGTTGGGAGAACAATTTGTACGTGAACGTGGAGCTTGCGGTATTGTTGAAGATCCCCAACGCGATGGAGACGAAACCGAGTCTTACGATCATGGGATCCTCCTATATCTGGTCCGGTTCTAAGATGTGATTAATATAACCGAAATACAGGAAAATAAATCCTTCAATCCTCCATTCAGGAACGGACGCATCGAAAGCCGATATTTCCGCTTGAGCTATCGGGCGTATTGGACGAACGCGCCGCAACGCGGTATCGGTTGCAATAGGAGTGGTGGCATAGATAGGAGCCGCCGCGCATCGCTTTGCGATTGTGCTCCAGGGAGAAGAAATCGGAGCACATTTCCCATACGTTGCCTACCATATTGTAAAGCCCGTATCCGTTCGGAGCATACGTGTCCACGGGGGCCGTGCCGATATATCCGTCGCTTCCTTCATTGTTCACGGGAAACTGCCCCTGCCAAATGTTGCAGCGATGCGCTCCTTCAGGATGCAGCTCATCGCCCCAAGGATATCGCTTCTGGCTTAATCCGCCGCGTGCCGCATATTCCCATTCGGCCTCGGTGGGAAGCCGCTTACCCGCCCATGCGCTATAAGCCTCCGCATCATGCCAGGTCACATGAACGACCGGATGATTCCAACGGTCGGCAATTCCGGAATCCGGTCCTTCCGGATGCTGCCACGAGGCTCCTTCCACCACCCACCACCACGGCGCTTCTTGCACGCAATTATTAACTTTGCGCGATTGCTCGGGCGAGACGAGGGCGTGAAACACAAAGGACCACCCATACCGTTCGGCTTCGGTTACATAACCTGTAGCCCGAATAAATTCACTAAAGGCCGCATTGGTCACCGCATAGGGGTCGATCTCGAAAGCGGCCACCGTTACTTCGCGTATCGGTCCTTCGCCGTCTGCGGGAAACCCTTCCGCATCATTCGTGCCCATGAGGAACGTTCCGCCTGGCAGCCGAATCATCTGCTCAGCGTATGTCGGTTGGACCGTTTGGGCAAGGGGATCAAGAAGTGTATTTACTTGTAGCGGAGTCCGACCCCGTACATCGGGGTTCGCACTGGTACGGGTATGTATAACGCCGGTTCTGGAACCTGAGCAACAAGATGATTTTTTTTCAAATTCGGACATAATTGATGCTCCTTTCAATGAATTAAATAATCCTATAAACTTACTTGGTATTATACGCCAAAAAAACAAGAAAATCGATATTCCTTAAGGAAATAGCCCGATTTCTCGCGGGGGTTAAACTATTTTGCAACCGACAATCCAGAATCCCGTGTTACTGAAGTGATCTTAATCGCCATCACAGCCGCAAAAAAACAAACAAAGCCTGCCGCCACGAACGGAACCGTGTAGTACGTATTTTGCAATTCGAATAGGATGAGGGCGGATGTTGGGCTGTCACAGGTAGGCAAAGTTTCATATCCTGTGATAAAAAAGGAAATGAGGCTATATGGCATGCCGTTCATAACCAGGTATAACACCACGACGAATGGAGCAATTACGTTCACGGGCAACTCCCTCGGACTAAGTAAGCTCAACAACGCCAACGCGCCAGGCACGGCACATTCCATCGGCACCTTTATTACGGTGGACACGTCGCTCAGGGATAACACGTATCCGCTGGGCACGACCGCCAGCTACCTGCTGAACTCTTCAGCCGCTCAATTGCGATTACCTGTTCAGAGTGTGGTTTTGTATGCGGAGCTGATCTGGGGAGGGAGTTATTCCTTCGGCGGCGAGAATGTGGCCGCGGCTTTAAACAATGCCGTGAAGCTGACCAACAATGCAGGTACGTTTAACATCACACCTGAAGCCGCGACGGCCACAACGTTCACGTCCCGGGCTTATTATATACGGTCGGCCAACGTAACCTCCTTCGTCCAGCAGGGAGGCGGCGGCACCTACATTGTTGGAGGGGTGCCGGGAACGCAAGGCAATGCCGAGAATGCCGGAAATGCATGCGGATGGACGTTGGCGGTTGTGTACCAGAATGCTTCACTGCCTTCCAGAAATATGACTGTTTTTGTTGGCAGTGAGCTTGTAGATAATCCTACGAGCACGGCGGCGGCTTCAGTTTCGGGATTTTCCACACCGACGAGCGGGCCGCTGAGCGGACGTCTCTTAGTCAGCGCGGTGGAGGGAGATTCGGCGATCACCGGGGATCAGATGCAATTCGGTCCTACCGTGGCTTCGTTAAGCGCGGTCTTCGGTCCGAATAATGTGATAGATAACTTTTTCAGTTCGCAAATTAACGGGGATACAGGACTTTTGGATACATCAGGTACGTTCGGCACTTTAAATCATCCTTTAGGCGGCGCGGCATCCGGGGCAAGACAAGGATGGGATATTACGAACATCGACGTTTCTTCCAAACTAGTGAATTCGCAGACCAGCGCTTTTCTTAGAGGAACCACTACGGGGGATGTATATATTATCAACGGTCTGGCCCTTCAGGTGAACATCAACGCGCCTGTGCTGGCGGTAACCAAGAGTGTCAATCGAACTACGGCTTTCTTGAACGAGATTATCACGTTTACCGTGCAGATAACGAACACGGGCAACGCAACGGCAACCAATCTCAACCTGAAAGATAATGACACTCCCGGTACGACGTTTATTGCCAATAGTGTCACGGTGAACGGGACAACGCAACCCGGTGTCGATCCGTACATTGGAATGTCGCTAGGGTCGATTGCCAACGGTCAGAGAATTACTGTAACTTACCAGAGCCAGGTGACCAACCAAGCTTTTAACCCGCCTCGTTACGACAATCAAGTGATCATTACGTATCAGTTTCAGAGCGTGACGGGAGGGACCCTATTTAACGGAACGGTTAGCTCCAACACAGCGAGTGTGGCTGCGGGGAATAATCCGCCGGTTACTTCTGATGTAACCGGTACGATAGCCGAGGATACGCTGTTCAGCTCCCAGATTACGGCAACGGACCCTGAGGGTGCTCCCTTGATTTATACGTTGGGTGCCCCGCCTTCAAACGGCACCGTCACTCTGAACGGGAACGGAAGCTTCATATACACGCCTAGACTCAACTACCACGGTACGGATTCTTTCTCGGTTACCGTTAGCGACGGACGCGGGGGGAGTGCGGTAAGCCGGGTCATTATTACGGTTACGCCGGTGAATGATCCGCCTGTGGTATCGGACGTGAATGACTCCACTTCGGAAGATACGCCTACGATGAATCAAATTGTTGCCACGGATGTCGACGGGGATCCCTTAACTTACAGTTTGAATACCCCGCCTTCGAACGGAACGGCTGTAGTGACTCCCGGCGGCGGCTATACGTATATCCCTGATTTAAATTTTAACGGAGTGGACAGCTTTACCGTATTGGTGAGCGACGGTAACGGTGGAAGCGCCGTGGCGACGGTAACGGTAACGGTAACCCCGGTAAACGATCCGCCGGTGGCGGCGGACGCCGAATACACGATAGCCGAAGATACCACTTTGTCCGGGACGATTACAGGGACGGATGTGGATGGGGACGTCCTTACGATGAGCCTGCAGAATTCTCCGGTTCACGGTACGGTGGTAGTGAATGCGGACGGAACATTTCTGTATACTCCTTTTGCGGATTACAACGGACAGGATCAGTTTACGGTGCTGGTCAGTGACGGACAGGGGGGGACCGATTCGGCAACGGTTACGATTACGGTAACCCCGGTAAACGACCCGCCTGCAGCCTTGGATGTGTCGGATACAACGGCGGAAGATATCCCCTCGGTTAATCGGGTTATAGCCACCGACGTGGACGGGGACACGTTAACCTTCCTGTTGGGAGATCCGCCTTCAAACGGGACGGTCGTTGTGAACAGCGATGGTACGTACACTTACACGCCGAATCCGGACTATAACGGAACAGATCAATTTACAGTGGTGGTTAGTGACGGGAACGGGGGCACAGACACGGCGACGGTCACCATCGCAGTTACACCCGTTAACGATTATCCGGTTACCGCAGATGTATTTCTCACGACACCCGAAGATACGCAGGTATCGGGTCAGGTTCCGGGGACGGATGTCGACGGGGATGTGCTCACGTACAGTTTGGAGACTTCGCCTACAAACGGTGTTGTGACCGTTAATGCTGACGGTGCGTTTACGTATACGCCTCAGCAGGATTTCAACGGATTCGACAGTTTCACAGTTCGTGTCAACGATGGGCAAGGAGGGACGGCCGAATCCAATGTCGCCATCACTGTAACTCCGGTCAATGACGCTCCTGTAGCCCAAGACGTAACGGAGACCTTACCTGAAGATACAACTACAAGCGGCAAAATTAACGCCTTGGATGTGGACGGAGACACCCTCACATTTAGTTTGCTGAGCGGCGCCGCGAACGGATTGGCCGTGGTG
Organism: Paenibacillus swuensis; assembly: GCF_001644605.1. NCBI lineage: Bacteria > Bacillati > Bacillota > Bacilli > Caryophanales > Paenibacillaceae > Paenibacillus > Paenibacillus swuensis. The sequence continues at coordinate 2,821,836 of NZ_CP011388.1, forward strand.
AATCCGGACGGCACGTATACGTATACGCCGAATGCGGACTATAACGGACCGGACAGCTTCAGCGTGCTGGTGGATGACGGGAACGGCGGCACGGATACGGCAACGGTCTCGATCACGGTCACACCGGTCAACGATCCTCCGGTCACCTCGGACGTAACGTTAACAACACCGGAAGATGTCCCGGTTACCGGTCTGGTTACTGCGGCGGATGTGGACGGAGACGCGCTGATCGTTGTTGTATTTACAGGACCGACCCACGGTACGGTGCTTCTGAACGGTGACGGAACGTTTACGTATACCCCGTTTGCGGACTATAACGGCATCGATTCCTTTACCGTTCAGTTCAGCGACGGGAACGGAGGAACGGCGCAAGCGAATGTATTCATCACGGTGACGCCGGTGAATGATCCGCCTGTTGCGATGGATCTCACGGATACAACGGCTGAGGATGTGCCAAGTGAGAACCGGGTGACTGCTACAGATGTAGACGGAGATGCATTGACCTTTACCTTAACGGTTCCTGCAGAGAACGGAACGGTGACTTTGAACCCTGATGGCAGCTACATTTATACGCCTGACCCGAATTTTAACGGTGTAGACACGTTCACCGTAACGGTAGATGACGGGAACGGGGGGACAGATACCGCGGTTGTAACCATCAATGTGACGCCGGTGAATGATCCGCCAGTAGTTTCAGACGTAAATCTTACGACACCTGAAGACACGGCGGTAGACGGTCAGGTGATTGCAACGGATGTGGATGGGGACCCGTTGACGGCCTTGTTATTGACTGTTCCGGGACACGGAACAGCGGTCGTGAGTCTGGACGGCGCCTTTACCTATACCCCCAATCAGGACTACAACGGGACGGATACGTTTACAGTGCAGATCAGCGACGGCCAAGGCGGTACGGCGGAAGCCAGCATCTTCATTACGGTAACTCCTGTGAATGACGCGCCGGTTGCAATTGATGTATTTGATACAACCTCGGAGGATTTGCCTTCGACCAATCGTATTCAGGCAACGGATGTGGACGGGGATGTTCTCACGTACACGATCAGTACGGCTCCGACTAACGGTACGGTAACCGTCAACCCGGACGGAACCTATACGTATACGCCGAATCCGGACTACAACGGAACGGACGTGTTCACGGTTCTTGTTGACGACGGCAACGGAGGGACGGATACAGCTACCGTGACGATCGTAGTTTCCCCGGTGAATGATCCTCCTGCGGCGGCGGATGTTACGCTGACTACACCGGAAGATACGGCGGTTGGCGGTCAAATTACAGCTACGGACGTGGATGGGGATTCCCTTGCATACCGCGTATTAACCCCACCTTCCCGGGGAGCGGTTGCTTTGGAAACGGACGGAACGTTCTTATATACACCTTTCGCGGATCTAAACGGCACCGATACGTTTACCGTTGAAATTTCCGATGGTCAAGGCGGTACGGCGGAAGCGGGGGTGACGATTATAGTTACACCGGTGAATGATCCGCCGGTGGCAGCGGATATTAGCGATACGACGGCCGAAGATATACCTTCCACCGGCAAGGTCTCGGCAACGGATGCGGACGGGGATATTGTAATTTTCAGTCTGAATACCCCTCCAGCTAACGGCACGGCGGTGGTTAATCCTGACGGAACCTATACGTATACGCCGGCTCCGGATTTTAACGGCACCGACAGTTTTACCGTGCTTGCGGATGACGGAAACGGCGGAACGGATACCGCAACGGTGACGATCCAGGTCACACCGGTGAATGATCCTCCGGTAACGGCGGATATTACCGTAACATTGCCCGAGGACACGGTTGCTGCCGGGCAGGTGACAGCGACGGACGTAGACGGAGATTCTCTCACGTTCGCGTTAAATACGCCGCCGTCCTATGGCGTAGTGAACGTTGCCGTTGACGGAACCTTTACGTATACGCCGAATGCTGATTTTCACGGGCAAGACAGCTTTACAGTTAGGGTCAGCGACGGGAACGGAGGAACCGCAGAGGCGAATGTGACGCTGCTGATTACGCTGGTGAATGATCCTCCCGTGGCAATGGACGTGGCGGACACCACGTCGGAAGACACCGTGTCCAACGGTCAGGTGACCGCCACGGATGTTGACGGAGATCCGTTGACGTATGTTTTGGCAACCGGGCCAGCTAACGGCACGGTCATTGTTCAAGCGGATGGAAGTTACACGTATACGCCTGCTTTGAACTTTAACGGAGTGGATTCATTCACCGTGGAGGTCAGCGACGGCAATGGGGGTACCGATCTCGCCGTAGTCACCGTGACGGTGGTTCCGGTGAATGATCCGCCAACGGCTCCGGATCAGGCCTTAACAACACCAGAGGATACACCCCTTAGCGGATCTATTGGCGCAACGGACGTGGATGGAGATGCGCTGACCTATGTCATTGTATCTCCGGCCGAACATGGAACGTTTACCTTAAACGCGGACGGAACGTTCCAGTACGTGCCGAATCCGGATTTTAACGGAATTGATACCGTCATGATTCAAGTATCCGACGGCAACGGAGGGACGGCGGAATCGGATATTGTGATTACGGTCACGCCGGTGAATGATGCGCCGGTTGCTGAGGATATCAGCTTTGCCGTGCGGCAGGATTCATCGACAATCTCGCAGGTAACAGCTACGGATGTGGATGGAGACACGCTGACTTACGCTTTGTTGATTGCGCCTGTCAACGGAACTGCGGTTGTGGCCGCGGACGGATCTCTCGTGTATACACCGGCGCCCGGATTTACGGGTTCAGATTCGTTTACGGTTATCGCTAGTGACGGAAACGGAGGAACCGACACGGCTACCGTCTCGGTCTTCGTATACCCGACCATTAATGATGATTTGGCTCAGGATGTCAGCTTGACAACAGATGAGGATACGCCGGTAAGTGGAACGGTGCCAGCCACGCCCCCGGTCGGCAATACGCTGGTTTTCGGATTATTCAGTCCGCCTGTCCACGGCAACGCGGCCGTTAACCCGGACGGGACCTTTACGTATACGCCGAATGACAATTATCACGGGGTAGACAGTTTTGCGGTATTGGTTTCTTCCGATCCGGACGGACAGAGCGATATATCTGTAATTTCCATTACCGTTGCCGCAGTGAATGATGCCCCTGTAGCGGAAGACGCAAGCTTAACCATTGCTGAAGATAAATTAATAACTCAGAAGTTGAACGCTTTGGACGTCGACGGGGATGTCCTCAAATATAGTTTGGCGACGGAGCCGGTGAATGGCACAGCCAGTGTGGATGCTGACGGCAATTACACTTATACGCCTAATCCAAATTTCAATGGTACCGATGTGTTTACGATCCTGGTTGAAGATCCCGGAGGCTTGTCGGATACAGCAACCATCAATGTGACCATCCTGCCGGTCAATGATGCCCCTGTTACGACGAATGTAAGCCTGACTTCACCGGAAGGGACCCTTGCAACAGGGCAAATAGAGGCAGATGATGTGGATGGAGATCCGTTAACATTCAGTTTGAACACATCGCCTTCCTACGGTTCGGCCGCTGTGAATTTGGATGGTACATTCACGTATTCGCCTAACGCCTTTTTTCACGGAACAGATAGTTTCACCGTACTGGTTAGCGACGGAAGGGGAGGAACAGCCCTTTCCAACGTCACGGTCACGGTTACACCGGTGAATGATCCGCCAGTTGCGCTTGACGTCAGCGACTTTACTTCCGAAGATGTGCCGTCCAACGGGCAGGTTACGGCAACGGATGTGGACGGAGATGCGCTGACGTTCAGCTTAAACACGCCGCCGGCTAACGGTTCGGCCGTCGTAAATCCGGATGGCAGTTACACGTATACGCCCGCACCGGACTTTAACGGCACCGACAGCTTTACGGTGCTGGTGGACGATGGAAACGGGGGCACGGATATCGCTGTTGTCACGGTGCAGATTACCCCCGTGAACGATCCGCCTGTCGCTTCCGATTTAAGCTTGGCCACAACGGAGGACACCGCTGTGGGTGGTCAGGTTACCGCAACCGATGTGGATGGAGACACGCTTGTGTTCCAACTTCTAACCGAGCCTTCGCGCGGTGTTGTAAGTATGAATCCGGACGGCACTTTTACGTACACACCCGATTTGGACTTTAACGGTCCGGACACGTTTACGGTGCAGGTGACGGACGGGAACGGCGGCACCGATGAAGCCAGTGTGTTCATCACCGTAACGCCGGTCAACGATGCCCCGGTCGCTCTCGACCTCGAGGATACAACAGCGGAAGACATTCCTTCAATCGGACAATTATCAGCATCGGATGTGGATGGAGACGCGCTTGTCTACAGCTTGAACACACCGCCTACCCGCGGAACGGCGGTTGTGAATCCGGACGGTGCTTACACGTATACCCCGGATGCGAACTTTAACGGCACCGACAGCTTTACGTTTCTCGTTTCCGATGGAAACGGCGGAAACGATACCGGTACGGTCACCATTGCAGTCACTCCTGTGAATGATCCTCCTGTTGCGAGTGATGTAAGTTTGATCACTTTGGAAGATACTCCCGTCAATGGCCAAGTGACGGCGACGGATGTGGATGGCGATGTTCTCGTATACGACATCTTCACCCCTGCGTCCAACGGCACCGTTCTTATGAACCCGGACGGATCGTTTACGTATACGCCAAATCTAAATTTTAACGGTGTCGATACGTTCACCGTTCAAGTGTCGGATGGAAACGGGGGAACCAATGAGGCAAGTGTGTCAGTAACCATTACACCTGTCAACGATCCGCCGGCAGCATACGACGTATCGGATACAACTTCGGAAGACGTGTCTACAAGCGGAAGTGTCTCCGCGTTGGATCCGGACCGGGACGTGATCACGTTCACCTTGATTACACCGCCGGCTAACGGAACGGCTGCCGTGAGTCCGGATGGAAGTTACACCTATACACCTAATCCCGATTACAACGGGACTGACAGCTTCGTTGTGCAGGCGGATGACGGCAACGGCGGAACCGACACGGCTACAGTCACCATTGAAATTACGCCTGTCAATGATCCTCCGGTGGCCGAAGATGTAAATGTAACGACGGCGGAAGATACACCGGTCAGCGGGCAGGTCACGGCAACGGACGTGGATGGGGATACCATTACGTTTCAGCTCTTTACACCGCCTTCTCAAGGGACAGTGATCCTGAATTTGGACGGGACGTTTACTTATACGCCTAACCCAAATTATAACGGTCCAGATACGTTTACGGTTCAAGCGAGCGACGGGAACGGCGGAACCGATGAAGCAAGTGTGATTATAACGGTTACCCCTGTAAATGATGCGCCGGTAGCCTTTGATTTAGTCAATACAACTTCCGAAGATGTACCCTCCAGCGGCCGTTTGGCCGCCACGGATGTGGATGGCGATCCGCTTACCTTCAGTTTGGTGACACCGCCGGTCAACGGGACCGTGGTTGTGGAACCGGACGGCAATTACACGTATACGCCTAATCCGGATTACAACGGCACCGATGCGTTCACGATTCGCGTGGAGGATGGAAACGGAGGAAGTGATGAGGCGGTCATTACCATGGTGATTACACCGGTGAACGACGCGCCTGTTGCGCCGGATCTGAACATTACGACTCTGGAGGATACCCCTGTCGGAGGCCAGGTTGCGGCAACGGACGTGGACGGGGATGTTCTGATTTATGTGTTGACCAGCCTGCCTACGAACGGTGCGGTCACTCTGAACGCGGTCGACGGAAGCTTTACGTATACGCCCAACCAAGACTTTAACGGGACCGACAGCTTTGCTGTAACCGTGGACGACGGCAATGGAGGAACGGACGAAGCCAATGTTTCCATCGTAATCACACCTGTTAATGACCCGCCAACCGCGTTTAGTGTGAGTGACCAGACTTCTGAGGATCGGCCTTCCTACGGTCAGGTTATCGCCTTTGATGTGGATGGCGATCCGTTAACCTTTAGCTTGTCAGCTCCTCCTACAAACGGCACCGCCGTTGTAAATCCGGACGGCTCCTATATCTATACGCCGAATCCGAATTTTAACGGACTGGATGTATTCCCCGTTCTTGTGGATGACGGCAACGGGGGATCCACGATTGTCACGGTAACGGTTCAAGTGAACGTAACCCCGGTGAACGATCCGCCGGTCATCACGGATATCACCTTGACTTTGGCGGAGGATACAGCGGTAACAGGGCAAGCGGCAGCCACAGATGTGGATGGTGATTCGCTAACGTACGCTCTGTTCACGAGTCCGTCCAACGGGGTTGCTGTTGTGAACTCTGACGGAACCTTTACGTATACGCCAAATCAAGACTTTAACGGACCCGATACGTTTACGATTCTTGTATCTGACGGGAACGGAGGGACCGCAGCGGGCAGCGTGTTTCTCACGATAACGCCGGTAAACGATCCGCCGGTATTGGCGGACGCCTTCGAACAAATCTCAGAGGATACCGTATTTACATCGCGTTTGCAGGGTATGGATGTGGATGGGGATTCGCTAACGTACAGTCTGTCCGCACCGCCATTAAACGGTAACGCTATCGTGGAAACAGACGGCTCATACGTGTATACACCGAATGTGAATTATAACGGAACGGATACGTTTGAAGTTAGAGTGGACGACGGTAACGGGGCATTCGACACTGCGGTGGTTACCATCACGATCCTGCCCGTGAACGATCCTCCTCTAACAGCGGATATGTTCATAACCACTGCTGAGGATACACCTGTAACCGGCCAGGTTTCCGCCTCTGATGTTGACGGAGATTCATTAACATTTACATTATGGACGCCGCCAAGCAACGGTACAGTAAACCTTAATGCGAACGGTGAGCTTACGTACTTCCCGTTTACAGATTTTAACGGTATGGATAGCTTCACCGTTCAAGTGGATGACGGCAACGGCGGGACCGCCATTTCGGGTGTCTATATTACAGTGACACCCGTCAATGACGCTCCGGTGGGCATCGACGTATTCGATACAACAGACGAAGATGTGCCCTCGGACGGACTCATCACAGCAACGGATGTCGACGGGGATCCCCTAACGTTCGCCTTGGATGCCGGACCTGTGAACGGAACTGTCACCGTTGCGCCGGACGGAAGCTACAGATATGTGCCAAACCCGGATTATCACGGCACGGATGTCTTTACAGTTACCGTAAGTGACGGTCAAGGAGGCGAAGATAAGGTCACTGTGACCATAGAGGTTAGACCGGTGAATGACTCGCCGATCGCGGAGGATCTCGTTCTGACAACTGACGAAGATACACCGGTTACCGCGAGCGTAACTGCATCGGATGTCGACGGGGATGCGCTTGTGTTCAGCTTGAATACGGAGCCTGCTAACGGTACGGTAGCCATCCGAGCGGACGGTACGTTTACGTACACGCCAAACCCCGATTATAACGGGCCGGACGGATTCACTGTATTTGTAACGGATGGGAACGGCGGCAGCGATGTGGCGAATATTATTTTGACCGTGACGCCTGTAAATGACCCGCCTAATGTAGTGAGTGAATCCTTGTCGACCTTAACGAATTTGCCATTCGACGACCGGATTAAAGCAGAAGACCCAGACAGCTCCGCCCTCACTTATTTGTTAAGCGCAACACCTGTCAACGGAACCGTGGATTTGAGAGGAGACGGGACATATACGTACACGCCTGATTTAAACTTCAGCGGGTTGGATTCCTTTCAGGTTACCGTGTCCGATGAAGACGGAGGCAGCTCGGTAAGCACCGTTGAGATCAATATCGTACCCTTGGTTACCGCGCTCGAGGCCATGCTCTATACGTTAGTGAATACGCCTGTTAGTTCTTCTTTTCCCGTAAACCTTGAGGTTATTGTGGCCTCCGTGTTGTCGGTTCAGCCCGCAAACGGCACTGCTACGGTATTTGCGGACGGTACGTTCACCTATGTGCCTAATCCGGATTTTATAGGAAATGACTTTTTTACCATATCTGTTAACGGTATACCGGCTTTCATCCAAGTGAATGTGATCCCGAATAATCAGCCACCGATATTTAATGATATTGCCATTATTACAAGCAGAAACCGTTCCGTGCAGGAACAAATTGTCGCGTTTGATTTGGAAGGCAGCCCGGTCACGTACGCTTTGACAACACCGCCGTCCCATGGTACGGCACAAGTAGGAATCGACGGGATCCTCATTTATACGCCAAACCGTGATTTCACAGGTACGGACTTCTTGACGGTTGCGGCTGCGGACGCTGAGGGCGCCGTGACCTACAAGACATTGTATGTAACGGTTGAGTTCAGCAATGTGGCACCGAACGTACCTGATCTGTTCGTCTCAGCTTCAGAGAATGGCTCGGCATCAGGGATGTTATCCGCTTATGACGAGGACGGAGATGTGCTGATATATCAAATTTTCGGAGGGCCGGCGAATGGCATTGTCACGCTTCGAGACGACGGGACATTCATATATCAGGCAAACCAAGGATTTAACGGCACTGATACTTTTATCGTTAGCGTAAGGGACGCGTTCGGAGGAGAGGATACGGCGATCGTAACGGTAATCGTGGGCGGAATGCAGAGCCCGCCGGAAGTAAGTCCGGTGAATGCGGGCCTTTCGCAAGGCGGCACCATTACTGGACGATTACCGGGATACGATCCCGAAGGCGGGCAAATCCGATTCACGCTGCTAAGACGTCCCGCTAACGGAACAGCCATCATAGGAGACGGAATTTACACGTATACGCCGGATTCGAACTTTATCGGAAGAGATTCCTTCATCGTAAGGGCGACGAGCAGTGTAACAGGGCTTTCCTCGGATATTGTCATCACGATTGAAGTTTACGCAGGGGCGGAACCCGGCAAACGCCCGCCGCTCGATAGGGTTCCAGATGAAGCAAGGCCAGGGAACACAGCGCGGGAGAACCAAGGCGAAAACCCGGAAGATCGTCAAAGCGAAAACCAAGGTTTAACAAGAAGGGAATCTAACCTGGTATTCGATGCGGATAATGAAATGATTCTGACAAGAGATTATGACGTGTTTACGGCGGAAAACCAGCCTGTATCCGGCATAGCAATTGCCAGATCCACAACAGGCAGACGGTTAAGATACTTCTTGGGGATTCGCCCGGACCATGGCCGAGCGGACGTAAGCCCGGACGGAAGCTGGATGTACACCCCGGATTCGCGATATGTGGGCAAGGATGAATTCGTTATCCGAGTTACGGATGGGGAGCGATTCAACGTTTCGCGAATCCGGATCGTAATTGAACCGACATCGGAAGAATAAGAAGCGACATCTGAGACAAAAGAGGAATAAAGAAACCACAGCCAGAATGAAAATAGAAGAGATAACAAATAAAAGGAGCCCGCCCATGAACACATTCGCCAGACCGCCCTGTTAAGACTTAACCGACCGTCCGGCCCGAGCCCCTCCGTTTCTGTCCTAAAGCTGCGCAAAAGCTGAAGCAACAGAGACGGAAAGGAGCTAATTATGGATTACTCGGCAAATGTTTGGAAACTGTACGCGATGCGGTTCTTTTCCAGTTTGATTCCCGCTTATGTAATCGAGAGGCTTTACTGGGAAGAACGGGGGATGACCATTCAGATGGTCATCTACGCGGAGTTGATTTATGCGCTGACCATCGTTCTTCTGGAGGTTCCTACCGGAATACTAGCAGATCGATTCGGCAGAACTCGAATGCTCGTCCTGAGCGCCTTGTTGGGATGCGCCGAGTTCGCGATCCTGATCTATGCCACCGCGTTCTGGCACTTTGCCGCAGTTGTGTTCTTGGCGGGAATTAGCCGTTCGGCGAGCAGCGGTTCGGAGAATGCATTGCTGTACGACACGTTGAAGGTGCAAGGCAAGGCGGCTTCGTTTGAGCGGCAGCTTGGCTTCCTTAACGCTTTAGACCTAACCGCAGCGATCCTTGCCGCGCTATGCGGAAGTTTACTTGCCGGTCGGTTCGGATTAGAACTGAACTACTGGATTTCGTTGGGAAGCGCGGCGGTGGCATGGGTGCTTTCAATGACGTTAAAGGAGCTGGCTCCGATACAGAGTGAGGCTGAATCGGAAGAAGCCATTCCATTCCGTGAGTATGTTAGAGTGTCCTTGCGCTTCTTCCGCAAGAACCCCAATGTCTTGTTGGTGATGTTCACAGGGATGATCACAGGAGCGGCAATGGGTTATATTGAGGAGTTTTGGCAGCTGTACGTGGACAGATTGGGGTTCCAGGTGTTTTATTTCGGAATGATCTCGGGTTCCGTCATGCTTCTGCAATTGCCGGGCAATATCCTTGCGCATTGGTTGATCCAAAAGCTCGGTTATCGCAAGTTGCTGTTTATTCTTCTGGCCGTGTTTACCATCGGTTTTGCCTATGTGGCCACATGCAGGGATGTTGCAGGCTTAACAGCTATGTTGATCATTTGTGCCTGTTCAGGCGTCATGGAACCTCTGGCCTCCGGATACCTCCATCACCGGATCGATTCCTCCAAGCGCGCGACCATGGACTCGTTTCAATCGTTAGGGGAAAATGTGATGAGCATCGTGGCGGGGCTTGGTTTCGGCTATTATGCCACGAAGTATGATGTGTTTGGCGGATATGGATTTGTAGCGTTTCTGTGCTTGGGTTGTTGGATGTGGTTTATAGCGGCGTCACGCCGATTGGAACGATAAAAAGGAGCCCGCGGGCTCCTTTTTATCATATTCATATCAAGAAGACAGCAGCTTTGCCCGATCCGCCTCGGTTAAGGCTGGACAAGAGTAGCATTTCACGCCGCCTTCCTTGCGGTAATAAAAGCAACAACCGGAGCGCACCATGACCGGTTTGTCAGGATGCGACGGATGATCGAAATACTCGGGTTCAAAATCAAACGGGTTTCGACGCAAACCGAACCACTCGGCAGATATCGTCTTAAGCGCGGCATCATCCCGATTGAACGCCTCCATCACAAAGCAGCGGGAATCATGTCCAGGCATATAATCCTTTAAAAAAGCGGCACGCGAACCGAACTGATTCCAGATCAAGCTCGGTTTCACGCCAGCGCGCCACGCGATGGCCTCCGCCAAGGGACGAAGCGTTTGCTCCGTCAGCTTCTCGAACGCCCGAATCACCGCACGCTCCCTCGCTTCGGGTTCTTCAGGCAAAGCCTCACCCCGAACGGAGTTCATGCGAAATAACACCGTAGGATAGCCGTTATCCACTTTGATATGAAACGTCAAATTTCCAAGCGACAGGTCCGGTATCACCTGACTCTGAGCCATGTGAATTTGCGTCGAGCCGCAGAGTCCATACACGGCGAGGCCGAGAAAGGAGGCAGGCAAATCGAGTCCGAACGCGCTCAACTGTTCCTTCCCGATCCGCAGCAATTCATCCATACGCACGCCATGCAGCAATTCCTCGGCCGGACAAGCGATCAGTGCTCCCCCGACATCGTTGGAAGTTAGATTGAAATATTTTTCGGTCAGGCTAAAATCCATCTCAGTCGCGATCAAAGGGAGAACCTCATTTCCGTTCAATAATAGTGATAATCATTATCAATGATAAAGAAATTGTTCTTCGTTGTCAATGAACCTTTTGTTCCCATTATGAAGAGTGTCATGATCCGTCTCGTGAAAGTAGCGATCCAAGAATATAGGGTTGACACTTGTGATGATAACGATTATCATTTAGCATATTGATCAACGTTGATAATGATTCTCAAATGTATGCAAGATAACCCCAACAGGTAAACCTAAGTATAGAAGGAGTGGATTACTCGTGAACCGATTATTCGCGAAACAATTACATATAGGATACGGCGACAAAACCATCGTGCGCGATCTGGATCTGTCTATTCCGGAAGGAAAGATTACCGCATTGGTCGGCGCGAACGGTTCCGGTAAATCCACGCTCCTTAAAGCGATGGCGCGCTTGTTGAAACCGCAGCAGGGCGGTGTGTACCTGGACGGAAAGTCCATTTTTACCATGCCCACGAAGGAAGTGGCGAAGCAGATCGCGATATTGCCGCAGCATCCGGTGGCGCCTGAAGGGTTGACGGTCAAGGAATTGATCTCCTACGGCCGGTTTCCGCATCAAAGCGGTTTCGGTTCCTTAACGAAGCAGGACCTGGAAATTGTGCAATGGGCCATCCAAGTAACGGGTTTGACCGAGTTCGCGGAGCGTCCGATTGAACAAATGTCCGGCGGACAACGCCAGCGCGCCTGGATCGCGATGTCACTGGCGCAAGGAACCGATATGCTGTTTCTGGACGAACCGACCACGTTCCTGGATATGGCTCATCAACTCGAAGTGCTGCAGCTGCTTGAGAAGTTGAATCAGGAAGAAGGGCGCACCATCGTAATGGTCGTTCATGATCTTAACCATGCTTCCCAATTCGCGGACCATCTGGTAGCGATTAAATCTGGGGAAATTGTGTGTGAAGGTCATCCTCAAGAAATCGTGAATCAAGAGATGCTTCGTAATGTATTCGGTGTGGAAGCCGATATTGTGCAAGATCCGCGTACGGGCATGCCGCTTTGCATTCCCTACGGTTTAGCGGGCGGTGCAACCAGAATGAAGGCGAAACCGCAACAAATCAATGTTGAACGTAAGGCGGCCGCGGCGGTCAGTGTCTAATCTCAAAATCTAAAAGTTCATGCCAAAGCCATTTCCGGCCATGAAGCGGGAAGCCTTTTTCAAGATAGGAGGCGTCTTCGGTCGGAGGCTTTTTGTCATGGGCACAAACAGGAGGAATATGGGTATGTTGCGCTATTTTGCAGGAAAAAATGTAATGTTGATGGTGATGCTGTCGGTGATGTTGGGACTGACGGCTTGCGGCGGAAATACAGCGAATACAGCGAATACCTCGGGTACAACCAATGAAAGTAATGCGGGTAATGCAAATACAGGCAATGCACAGGTCAGTGAAGAAGTGAAACGCATCAAGCATCCGCTGGGTACAACCGAAATTAAGGGAATTCCGCAACGAATCGTCGTGCTCGAATGGTCCTATGTGGAAGATTTGCTGGCGTTGGGCGTGAAACCGGTGGGTGTTGCCGATATTGAGAATTATAAAGTGTGGGTGAATGTGAAGAGCGGTGAGCTGGCGGAAGCCACGGATGTCGGAACGCGTCAGGAGCCCAATCTGGAAACGATTATGAGCTTGAAGCCGGATCTGATCATTACAGATGATTTCCGTGTGGCTCAATCTTATGATAAATTAAGCGAAATCGCGCCTACCCTGGTGTTTGCGCCATATTCCGAGGAAGCGGCGAAAGATCAATATGCGGACATGGAGAACGCGTTCCGGACTTTGGCGGATATCGTAGGGAAAACAGCGGAAGCGGAACAAGTGTTAGACGATGTGCAAAAGACATATGACGAGGCCAAAACCAAGCTGGAAGCCGCGGGCAAAGCGGGTCAGGAGATCGTGCTGTCACAGGCGTGGTCGAATCAAAATGCTGCGGCCATGCGTTTATTCACAGATAACTCTTACGCGGTGAAAATCATGGAAAAGATTGGTCTGAAGAACGGCTGGAAGTCCGATAAGCTGGAATCTTACGGGTTTTCAGACGCCACCGTGGAATCTTTGACCAAGGTTAAGCAAGCCAACTTCCTGTACGTTGTGCAGGATGACGATAATGTGTTTGAGACGAAGCTGAAGGATAACGCGGTGTGGAAGGGGCTCGACTTCGTCAAGGAGAACCGGGCGTATGCGCTCGGAGGAGACACATGGCTGTTCGGGGGGCCGCTGACGGCTCAGTTGTTGGCTGAACGCGCTGTAAATCTGTTGACGAAATAATGGGGGAGCTTAAGCGAGGAAAGGTACTTCGTTTGGCGGAAAAGCCGGTTATCCCGTTGAATCAGCCGGCTGAGCAGCAGGGTTTAACCGGGCGACGGGGGCTGTCAGGCAGGGTTGCGCGAGGGTTGCTCGTCTTCGGCGGAGGCTTGCTGCTCTTGGCGGCGCTGCTGTTCGCCAGTCTGACGCAAGGGGAAGCGGATATTACGCTTCAGACCGTGACGGACGCGATTGTGGCTCCGACGGACGACCCGGATCAGGTGCTGATTCGCGGGATTCGGCTGCCCCGCGCCGTGATGGCGATGCTGGCCGGCGCGGCTTTGGCTGCCGCGGGCGTGCTGCTTCAGACCGTCACCCGCAATCCGCTGGCTTCGGCGGGGACGTTCGGCATCAACGCCGGCGCGTACTTTGCGGTGGTGGCGGCGACGGTGTTTATGCCTGCGGCGATTTCGCGGATGCCGCTGCTGATGGCATTGATTGGCGGCGCCGGCGCGGCGATCATGGCCTACTTCATGGCAGGCGGAGTTAAAGCCACACCGGTGCGCATGGCCTTGGCCGGCATGATTGTCGCGCTGGTGCTGTCTTCTTTCACCAGCGCGATTCAGCTCCTGTTCGAGGAATCCACGAACGGACTGTTTCTGTGGGGCTCCGGCTCGGTGGTGCAGAACGACTGGCACGGCGTTCTTTACAGCCTGCCCTGGATCGCGGGCGGACTGCTTGTGATCCTGTTGTTTGCCAGACGGCTGGATGTGCTCGGCTTGGGCGATGAAACCGCCCGGGCTTTGGGACAGCAGGTCGGGTTTACACGGTTTGCGGCGCTCGCCATTGCGATTCTGCTCGCATCGGTGACGGTCAGCGTAGTCGGTCCGATCGGCTTTATCGGACTGATGGCGCCGCATCTGATGCGTCTGACCGGGTACAGACGGCATCTGAGTTTGTTGTTATCAAGCGCGCTGTGGGGCGCGATTATTCTTGTGGGCGCGGACACGGTGGCGCGGCTGTTCGCGAGCGTGATCGGCGAGCTGCCCGCGGGCGCCGTGACGGCGCTCATCGGCGGGCCGTGGCTCGTGTGGCTGGCGGTGCGCGGCACCCAAGCGGTGCGGACGACGGAAGCGACGTCGTCCATGAGCGTGGGCGTCGCCGCGCGCAAGCTGCCGTTCGCGCTGCTCGCGAGCGGGCTCACCGCCTTGCTGGCGGCGGTGTGTTTGGCTGCGCTGAGCATCGGCAGCCTGCGTATTGCGCCGGGCGAGGTGCTGGCCGCACTGGCCGGCGGCGGGGAAGAGCTGACGCGGAACATCCTGTTCGACATGCGTCTGCCGCGTCTGCTCGTCGCCGCTGTGGCCGGCGCGGGGCTCGCCGTTTCCGGCGTGCTCCTGCAAGCGACAGTGCGAAACCCGCTCGCGGACCCGTCCGTGGTCGGGGTTACCTCGGGCGCCGGGGTTGGCGCGTTGCTGTTGATGTTGCTATGGCCAGCGGCGCCTCCGTGGTTGTTGCCGGCAACGGCCTTTGTGGGAGCTGTCGCAGCCGGAGCCATTGTGTACGGCCTGGCTTGGCGCCGCGGAATGAGTCCGACCGTGCTGACATTGGTTGGTATTGCCGTCACGGCCGTCGGTTCCGCCATCATCCAGTTCCTGGTGATTCGCTCCGGCATGGGCGCGGCACCTGCGCTGGCTTGGCTTGCCGGCAGCATCTACGCACGCGGCTGGAGCGATCTTGCGCTGCTGGCGATGCCGTTCGCCGTGCTCATCCCCTACGCGTGGCGGCTCGGCCGCAGCGCCGATTTGCTCGCCTTCGGCGACCACACGGCGCTCGGCCTCGGCCTGCGCTTGACGCGCACGCGCCTAATCGCTGCGCTCACAGGCGTCGCGCTGGCGGCCGCTGTAGTAGCCACCGTCGGCACGGTGGGCTTCATCGGCCTGCTTGCTCCGCATATGGCCCGCATGCTGGCGGGCCACCATCAGCGGCGGCTGACGGTGTTGTCGGCGTTGCTGGGCGCGGTGTTGCTCGTGTCGGCCGATCTGATCGGCCGCGTCGTCATTGCGCCGAAGGAGGTGCCGGCGGGGCTGGTGGTGGCCCTCGTCGGCACGCCGTATCTGCTGGCGCTGATGGTGCGCAGCGCCAAATAAGCTCCTGCGTTCGCGGGAGCTTATTTTTCTTTGTCCGAGTGGTTGACCCGTCGGACAGAGAGGGGGATAATGAGAAGGACATAATTGGGAATAATGAAACGGAGGAGAAATGAACAGTATGAAGACTACAGATTGTTTCGAACTTGTACAGAAGTCCAAATTAATTGCGATCCTGCGAGGCGTGGAGGATAGCAAAGCCGATCAAGTGGTGGATGCTTTGGAGCGAGGCGGTATCACCATTATCGAAGCCACGATGAATACCGAGGGCGCAACCGGCATGATTTCCCGCTGGCGTGAACGCTATGAAGGCCGCTTGCTGATCGGCGCAGGAACCGTGTTGGATGTGGAAATGGCTCGGGAAGCCATTGATGCCGGCTCGCAGTTTCTGATCTCTCCAAACTTTGATCCGGAAGTTGTTGCTTACGCGACGAAACGCGGAATCGATGTGTATCCCGGCGTGATGACGCCGACTGAGATTGTGGCGGCATGGAAATCCGGCGTTAAAGCGGTTAAAGTATTCCCATCCGGTTCCCTCGGACTTAACTATATTAAAGAAATTCGCGCGCCTTTGGATCGGATTCCGATGATTGCGACCGGCGGTGTGAACTTGCAGAACATTGGTGATTTCCTGGCGGCAGGTGTCTGCGCAATCGGCCTTGGCGGTTCGTTGGCGAGCAAGCAAGTGGTAAGCGAAGGCCGTTTTGATGAAATCGAAAAAACGGCACGGGCGTTTGTGAACGCGGTAGAATCGTTTACGGCAGCTTCCGTAAAATAATGTATTGTACCCTGCACGTGGAAGAATAACGAAGAAATTTTACGTTATTTTTGAATTTGATAAAAATAACGTAAATTTTCTACACTATCTCAAGGATTTCGCACTCATTCATGGGTAAATGGTCCCAATAACGTAGATTAATTACGTTATTTTCTACACAAATTTTAATAACGTAATTTATTTACGTTATACATATTTCCCGCGAAAATTTAAATAACCTAAGCCATGACAGAGGCTTAGGTTATTATTTATTCCTGCTTAGATGACAATATGGCCATATCCCAAAGACTCAGCCCCGCGCTGCCCGCGAGCAAATCACACGCAGTCCCGGTCATCGGCCCACACGATATCCCCACGACTCAGCCTATGATGCCGAGTTGCGTTGCGTCCCTGAGCCAGCATGTTGTCTTAATTTAACTCAAATCGGCCATATCCCCACGACTCAGCTCACAGATCTGCCCCCACACGTTGCCCGCGAGCAACTCGCACGCTGTCTTAGTCCGCGGTACACAAGCTATCCCCACCACTCAGCACAATGTCCAGTCCCGCACGCTGCCTTCGAACCAACTCGCACTTTGTCCTGCCGGTCCGCTACTTACACCAGCCACGTAGTTTCTCACTCGTACTAAGCCCGCGAAGCCAAAGCCTCCAGCTCCTTCGTTAACCGGCCGAGTCCCTCGATATCGTCGATGATGGCGGTCACGCGCATGTTCTGTTCCTCGGCGCTGGCGAGAAGCTGTTCCACCGAAGCGGCTGTTTCCTGGGTCACGCTGGATACAGTGGTGATCACATTCACAATATTTTCGGACGAAACCTTCAACTTCATATTCATCTCATCCACAATGGTCGACTTCTCGGACAAATTTTCCGTGTTCTCAGAGATCGCGCTGAAGAGTTCCACGGTCTTCGAAACTTCACGCGTTCCGGATTGAGCGGCGGTTTGACCGATTCGGATTTGTTCTGTGGCATGAGCCGTTAATTTCTGAATGTCACCCAGAATCGTCCCAATCTCGTTCGTAGCTTGTTGCGCATTGTTGGCCAGCTTCTGAATTTCTCCGGAAACGACGGCGAATCCGCGTCCGTGCTCACCCGCCCGTGCGGCTTCAATGGCGGCATTCAGTGAAAGCAAATTGGTTTGGTTCGTAATTTCACGGATCGAGGAGAGAATCGAGCCTATGCTGTTACTTTGGTTATACAATTGTTCCATGACATCCACGTTCATATTGATGATGGATTCGATTTTTTGAATTTCCGTTGCCATATTGTTGGATTGCTCCGTACCGCCTCGGGTCAAGTCTGCCGTTTCTACGGAGAGCTGTTTCATGGACTGGGAATTGTCCGTTACGATGACGATGGAGTGATCAATGGTTGACAAAGCATCGCTGACATCGGACACGCTCGACGTCTGGGACTCGATTCCCCGGGCTATTTCATTGAATGCCATCGTAAATTCACCGGTGATCTGGCCCGCCGCTTTCGCGTTCTGCTGAAGACCATTACTATAGATGACCAACGTGTTTACATTTTCCTTCAACTGAGCCAGAATGGTGTCGACTTTTTCTTTGTTGGCCAATGTTTCAATATGGTTGGTTTGCACATCTTTCATCATCGTTTCGCCGATGCGGCTCTGGGTAATCAAGGCAACCGCTGTTAGGACGAGCAGTAAATTGGTGGACACGATATCTATATTTTGAAAATCCGCTATGAACAGAGGCAATAAATTCGTCATGACCACAGCGCCGGCGGCGGTAAGCAAAATAGGTCTGAAGTTATGATACAGCGCAATCAGAGCCAAACTGAAGTACATCATGAAGTACGAGGTGTACCCGCCGGAAGATGAGAAGTTGAGGATGGCGGTGATGACCAAAAGCTCTGCAGCGATGAAATACATGATCCATTTCGACATAATTCGCTTCCAAACAAAGACGGTGAACAAGGCTGTGAAAGGTACCGTAAAACCCAGTAAAGCAATCAAGGTAACCTTAGCAGTCAGATTGGCCAATATGCCCAAAGCCAGCGCGCCCCATAGTAATTTGATCATCAGTTGATTCCGTAGTTGAAGCTGCGTTGCGTCCATGCCGAACATCTCCTCTGAAGTAATAGTGATCTATGCCAAAAAAAAGTTGTACCTATGTATTCGTCATTTTGCGACAAAATCATTAACCGTTTAACCGAAAAATAGAGCGTCCCCACAACAAGTTTGCGCGTTTGAATTGTTTGCCACTTGATATTTAACCAATGTTTAATTAATATAGTGAAATAGTGTTTAACTGAATAGTTTGAATAGATTTAGAACACCTCATCATACTGGTGAGGTAGAGGTCGCGGTATTTAGGAGTAGTTTGGCGGAGGCTTTCGAGACAGCCCGTGAAACCGAATGAAAGGAAATACTGCCGAAGTCTGTATGTCTCTCTCGAGCATGCGGGCTGGGGCCGTTCCCGAAAGGGACGGAACTGTCACATGTGTACTACCTAGTACAGATGTGTTGAGCTATCTTGCACAGGGATGATTAGGGGACGTTTTTTAGGCAACGACTGGAGCCGCCCGAAGCATTTCGGGCGGCTTCTTTTTATTTTTCTCAACCAGATTAGGGAGTGTTTACACAATGGAGCAGCAACAGCAACTTAGAAGAGGCTTGAAAGCAAGGCATATGATGATGATTTCCCTTGGCGGATCAATCGGGACTGGACTGTTTCTGGCCAGCGGCGGCGCGATTTCGACAGCAGGGCCGGGCGGAGCGCTGTTGGCATACTTGTTGATTGGTATTATGGTTTATTTTCTCATGACCAGCTTGGGCGAAATGGCTACGTACTTGCCGGTTCCGGGTTCTTTTTCCACCTATGCGACTAGATTCGTAGATCCTTCCTTCGGTTTTGCGATAGGGTGGAATTATTGGTATAACTGGGCGATCACGATTGCGGCAGAGCTTTCGGCGGCCACTTTGATTATGAAATATTGGTTCCCGGACAGTTCCTCATTGTTATGGAGCGGACTTTTCCTGGCGATTATGCTGGCGTTTAACCTGCTTTCCGTTCGGGGCTTCGGGGAGAGCGAATATTGGTTTGCGATGATCAAAATAGCTACAGTCATCATCTTTATCGTCATCGGCATTCTGATGATTGTTGGGATTTGGAATGGCGAGGCCAGAGGTTTCAGCCAATTTACCGCAGGTGATGCGCCGTTTCCGGGCGGGTTCCTGACCATTCTGGGTGTGTTCATGGCGGCGGGGTTTTCGTTCCAGGGTACCGAACTCCTTGGTATTGCAGCAGGAGAGAGCGAGGATCCTCGCCGTAACGTGCCGCGGGCGATTCGTTCCGTGTTCTGGCGTATCCTATTATTCTATGTGCTGGCGATTGCGGTGATCGGTTTGCTGATTCCTTTCAATGATCCGAATATTGCGAACAGCGATATTTCACAGAGTCCGTTCACGGTTATTTTTGAAAAAGCGGGCTTAAGTATCGCCGCCTCCGTCATGAACGCCGTTATTCTGACATCGGTGTTGTCGGCGGGGAATTCCGGGATGTACGCTTCTGCTCGGATGATCTGGGTACTTGCCAAAGAAGGCAAAGCGCCGAAGTTTCTCGCGAAGCTCGACAGCCGCGGCATTCCGGTAGCTGCGGTATTGGTTACCGCCGCGGTAGGCTTGCTTTCATTCTTCGCTTCCTTCTATGGCGACGGACAGGTTTATCTTTGGCTTTTGAACGCATCCGGTATGAGCGGCTTCATTGCTTGGTTGGGCATTGCAATCAGCCACTATCGATTCCGGCGGGCTTTTGTAGCTCAGGGTCGTTCGGTTTCGGAGTTGCCTTACCGCTCCTTGTGGTTCCCGTTTGGCACCATTTTGGCGGCTTCCATGTGTATATTGGTCATTGCGGGTCAGGCGATCGGCGCGTTCTCGGACGGCAGCATCGATTGGAAATATCTGATGGCTTCGTATATCGGAATTCCGTTGTTCCTGGTGTTCTGGTTGGGGTACAAGTTTAAACATCGTACGAAAGTATGGAGTCTGAAGGAAGTTGATTTGAGCACGGAGCATTAAGCTGAATTAAATGAGGGAGTCTTCGCCGTTTGATGGTGGAGGCTCTTTTTTTGTGCTTTCCCATTCCCCCGAAAAAAGATTTAATAGAAAGGGAACCTTTTCCAAAGAGGCACGTCCAATTGTAACGAGGTGAATGGATTGAGCTTTGATTACTTACAATCGATAACGGCTGGCTTGGACCGGAATGCGGCGCTGCATGATCTCATGACTGAGTTCGGGAGCGATGTGTGGAATTATATTTATTTCCTGACCCGATACAAGGAAACCGCCGATGACCTGGCCCAAGAGGTGTTCATTAAGGTATACGAAAAAATGTACACGTTTCGCGGTCATTCCAGTGTGAAGACATGGATCCTGTCGATCACACGGAATACGGTTCATGATTACCGGCGATCCGCCTGGTTCCGCAGAGTCATGCTTTCTTCCGGGTTCATGACGGCGCAGCAGGAAACAGCGCCATCGGCGGAGCAGGATTACATGAAGCACGCGCTGAGAGAAGAAACTTGGGAAGTCGTGTTAGAGCTGCCGATTAAACTTCGCGAAGTCCTGCTTCTGTATGCGCATCATCAGTTACCGATGCAACAGATCGGGGACCTGCTCGGCATCTCCCAAGGGACTGTAAAGTCTCGGCTGTCCAGAGCGAGAGCGAAGGTCAATCAACACATGCGCGTTCACGAAGGCGCGGACGAAAGGATGGCCCAGCATGAAGAAACCTGATTCGTTCGATTGGGAAGCGAAGCTGACCGGTTCACCTCTGAATAACGCCGGCTTCAATAAGGAGCTTATGCGTAAAGTGAGGGAGCGTGTGGAAATGAATGAACACACATCACGGAAACGCAGCTGGAAAACAGCTGTTGTATCTTCGGTTGCGGCCGTTATTCTTTTTGTCGGGAGTGTGACTTTATGGGCTGCACCGGGGTTATGGGAGGACACGAGGACGGCTTTTACCAGTTTATTTCAAAAAGAGAAAACACCGGACAAGCCTTTGCCGCAGCTAGATCCGGAGAAAGAATACACTTTGAAATTCAGTCACTTTAACGGAGATAACTTTCTGATGATGCAAGAAGGCCAGAGCTTTATCATCCGTCATCCGAACATGAATCTTCAGGTAACTCAACCGCGTGACTTTAGTAAGCAAGAGGACATAAGCACATGGCTGGATAAGACAGCTCCTGATGTTATAACCATATACTCTACAGAGGAATTCACAAAGCTGATTGAAGACAACCGACTACTCCCGTTGGATACCTACGCTAAACGAGACGGATTCGCGCTGGGGGAAGAAGCTTATGAGGCTGGACCAATGCAGCTGCTGAGAGAATACGGAAACGGAACTCTTTACGGGCTGGCCCCGCAATTTGAAACCTATGCTGTCTATTACAACGAAGAACTGTTTAAGAAGTTTGGCGTGGATCTGCCGACGGACAACATGACTTGGGATGAACTGCTTGCGCTTGCAGACCGCTTTGCCGGATTAAAAGATGGTGCTCAAACCATCTATGGTCTGGAGGGTAGCCGGAACGGCATGTTTGACCTGATTCAACAGATCGGAATGACGAACAACTTGCGTATGGGCGACTTGGAGAAGGGCAAAGCCTACATGAATACAGCGGAATGGCGTGTCATTTGGGAGCGGGTGCTTGCGGCATATGAGCGAGGAACTGTGCATACACCGGAATTTTTTGATACCTCGAAATCGTACACATATACCAAATTGTTGAAAAAGGATGCGTTCGCCAGCGGTTATGCCGCAATGAAAATGGAACGAAGCTCTTATGTGAGCGGTCTGCTGGAGTACACGCAAAAAGAGAATAAATCCCTGAAATGGAACGCGGTCAGTGCACCGGTCTATGCTGCAAACCCGGAGGAGTCTACCTTTTATTCATTCAACGCCATTTATGCCATAAATGCGAATTCTCAAAATCCAAGAGCAGCCTGGGAGTTGATCAAGCATCTTAACAGTAAGGAGGTTGCACAGTCTCATTCTTATACATATGAATTCAAACTTCCAACCCGTTCGGATGTAAAGTGGAAGCAAGAGAATGTAAGACGGGAATCGTTCTATACACTCAGACCTTCCATAGGGAAAATGGATCTAATACAAAGTCATTTTCCTCTATATAGTTTAATAAAACAGGCTTCCATACAGGCGGATCTGGCGGCACAAGGCAAGAAATCTTTGGATGACGCGCTTACTGATGTGCAACAGGAGGCTCAACACACGATAGCCGAATTAAAAGCAAAGAACGAGGATGCCAACACCGGGAAAGGAGCAGATTCCGAAGATGAATAAGCGAAGAGGATCCGTTCGGTTAGGGATACAAATATGCATTTCTATTATCTTCTTACTTTTGGCAGGTTGTACCGAAGCGCCCGAGGAGACCGGAAAAGGAACACTTAAAATTCTAACGTATAGTCAAGACTCATTTGATCAAATGTACGAGAATTACTTCTCCATCAAATTTCCCGATGTGGAGGTTGAGGTCATCCCAATCAGTGACAACCTTGAAGATCCCTATGCGCCCGTATCTAATGAGCAATTGAAGTCCAAGGTAGAACGGCATCGGCCGGACTTGTTAATTATCGATGAGAGAAACTATGCCAAGTCATCCTCCATGGATCTGTTATATAACTTGGAATCATGGATGGCACAGGATAAAGTCATGCATCCCGATCAATTTACGCCGGCAGCAATGGATTGGGCCCGAAAGTTCGGCGGCGGCGACATCTATGGGCTGCATCCGGAATTCACGACAAGAGTTCTTTTTTATAACAAAACCTTGTTTGACCGTTATGATGTGCCCTATCCGACCGACGGTATGAACTGGGAAGATCTAATCCTTACGGCACAACGTATAGTTGAGAGCCAAGGAGACGGGGACAACATCTATGGCTACCATGAGATGGGCATTCGAAATTCGGCAGGGTTGGTCAATGTCATATCATGGTCCGATCGGTTGTTGGCTTACAATTATAATCTCGGAAAGGTTACGATAAATACACCGGCATGGAACAAAGCCTTTACGTTGGCGACGGAGGCCGTGCGTAACGGTTTCTTCAGTAACCTGAAGCAGACTTCCACCCAGATCGACGGCGAAACCTACATCACCAAAGAGGATCAGGAGAACAACGACCTGTTCTTAAAAGGAAAGGCCGCCATGACATCAGAAGGTATGCACCTGTTAGAGCGGCTGGAGCAGAAATCTCCTTCCTTTGATTGGGGCATTGTAACGGCGCCGGCAGGCATGTCCAACCCTGATATGGATACTAATTATTACCCTCATCCGGTGATGGCCATCGGAGCCAATGCCGAGAACAAGGAGCTTGCATGGGAAGTGTTAAAATACTTCCATGGCGAGGAATATGCTAAAGTGCGCTCCAAGCTTGGTACAAGCAACTTGTCTACTCGAGCGGGAGATAAAATCAGCAAGACAGGAATCGCATTGGATACGTTCTATCAACGGAATCAGATTCATGATAAACATGAATTATATGTGGTGGATACCCATGATGAAATAACCCGCGAGTTTTACATAGCTTTTGACAAGCTGCGTGAGGAAAAAACGGACTTAATAATAACAGGTAAACTTACCGTAGATCAAGCGCTCCAGGCGATCCAAAGCGAGGGTCAGTTCCTGCTCGACCAAGCCAAAAAACGCGAGAAGAATACCCCCTAAACTTCACCAGGCATCCGTAAATTGCGGGTGTCTTTCTCATTTAAACAGCATTTTTTCCAATCCCGACGTTTACAATCTAGCATTTCGGTCGACTCTAGGTCTATGAAACTTTCATAGACTTGGAGGAATGAAGATGAATATGCGTTTCAAAGTATGGGGTTGGATTCCTGTTATTGTTACCTTATGTATGATACATGTGCCATCGGCGGGCGCCCATGAGTTTAGCGGCACGAAGCTGAGTGAAGGGGATATCCGCCCCCCGGCCTCCACAAACATACAATCATCGTTGAAACCTGCCTACTCTTCCACTCACATTACCTCAGGCACGCAGGCGACCAAAGCCACGGCCCGGACCGCCATCCATCGCACACCAAAGCCGCTTCAATACAAAGTCAGCTCCGGCGACACCTTATACCGTATTGCCCGCAAGTTTGGGGTAACGGTAGAAGCCATTCAAACGGCCAATCGCCTGGTTAATCCGAATGCGCTGACAATCGGCAAACCATTAGCTATTCCCGCCAGAGGAACAACGCCGGAGACGCTGCTAAGCGGGACCAAGGTCGTTCGCAAGGTGTTCATGGCCAAACTAACTGCGTACACAGCTGGCTACGAATCCACCGGCAAAAAACCATCCCACCCCGCCTATGGCATCACCTCATCCGGCGCTAAAGTGAAAGAAGGCCGTACGATCGCGGTAGATCCCCGCGTCATTCCAATCGGTACGACCGTATACATCGAAGGCATCGGACTGCGTCAGGCTGAAGATACCGGCTCAGCGATTAAGGGCGCGCGTATCGATGTGTTTATCCAAGACCTGAAACAAGCCCGCAAATTCGGCGTGAAGAAGGACGTTAAGGTTTATGTGCTGGCGGGATCAACCGATGTGGCCGCGTTATAAATCTGTTAAACTGAACATAGCATAACCCTCCTCATCCTACGAAACGAGGCAACCGCATGTTCAACTACTTGAGACAAAGAATCGAAGCCTGGAAGGACTATCCGCAGCGTTCGGGCAAACGGATAGGTCCGTATCGTATCGAGCGGTATCTGGGAATAGGCAGTTATGGCATAACTTATATTTGCACCAATGTACGCACCGGAGAAGCGCTGTTGCTGAAACAGGCGAAGCCCAGTAAGGGACGGCGCGCTTTGGAGCTTTTACGCAGGGAATCGGGCATGTTGAAGCGGCTTAAGGATGAGAGGATACCGGCATATCATGATTTTTTGGACCTGAAAAAGTCCGGGTACATGGTGTCTGAACTGGTACATGGATCTACGGTGGAGGAACTCATATTCTTGGAAGGCAGGACGTTCACGGAAGCGGAGATCGTTCATTTCATGCTGCGGTTGTCGGATATTGTGAAGTATATTCACGCTCAGGGCATCGTTCATCTGGATCTTCGGATTCCCAACGTCATCGTATCCGAGGAAGATCGGTTACATGTCATTGACTTCGGCTTGGCGCGTATGATTGGTGATGCGATAGAGGATTTGCCGCTAACCGAGCCTGAAGAAGAACTTGCCGAGTTTCGATTACGGCGTACGCCGGCGGTAGAAAGTGACTTCTATGCGATGGGTCATTTCATGCTCTTCATGCTGTATGCGGAGTACGAACCTTCGCCAGACGAACCGGAGCGGGGTTGGGAAGAGCAACTCACCCTTTCCGCTCATGTAAAAGGCGCCCTGCGGCGCCTATTGCAGCTGGATTCCCCTTACCGGGACGCGGACGAATTGCAGAAGCATCTGATCCTGATTCTGAATACGCTCACCGATTAGCTGGAGCTGCCGTAACGATTCTTGTAGTATTTATGCCCTTGGCGGTGCGAATGCTTAAAGTCCGAGCTGGAGTGTTTAAAGTGCGTCGGCCGGCGTTTGTAATCGCTGCTGCTGTGTTTGTAAGGACGGTAATGTTTGTTGTGCCCGGATTTGGAGCCCAGAAGCGAATGTAACAGTTTGCTTAACAGATGTTTCAACATGCTAACAACCTCCTCAAGGAATCATACTTTACATACGGGATGGGTGCGATAAGGTTTCATTTCATACAAAGAGAACACTATATTGCATTATAGAATAGTGTGTTATATAGTATAGTAAGAGCGAGGGGATTCCATCCCATTTTTTTTGCCCACGTATGCTGTATTGTTGAATAGCTTGTAATGAAAGATAGGTGAGATTTGGATGAATGTTCAATTTAAGAAAGGCGTGCTCGAAATATGTGTTCTGGCTCTTGTTTCCAAGGGTGACCGATACGGCTATGAACTGGCTGTGAAAATCTCGGAACGGTTCGAAGTCGCTGTAGGCAGCGTATATCCGCTTTTAAACCGATTGACACTGGACGGACTGTTTTCCACCTATTTGCAGGAATCTTCGGAAGGCCCGCCACGGAAGTATTACAAGCTGACCGATAAAGGGCGGGGGCACATGAAAGAACTGGTTCAGGAATGGCAGACGTTCACCACAGCTGTGAACGCATTTATAGCGGAAGGGGAAGGGGAAGGACATGAATAAACAAGCATTCTTTCATCAATTGGAATCATCGCTAAGCGAAGTTCCGGAAACACAACGGCAAGAGTGGATGTACGACTACGAGGAGCACTTTCGTATAGCGGAAGAAGAGGGTCGTTCCGAAGAGGAAGTGGTCAGGGAGCTGGGTGAACCTCAATCCATCGCGAAGGATCTGCTGTTGAATTATCGGGTGACCGTAGCAGAGGAGCATGGAACGGTGCCGAATGTATTCCGAGCGGTGTTAGCGGCGGTTAGTCTCGGCTTTTTGAACCTATTGTTCGTGTTGGGACCGTTTCTGGGATTATGCGCGGTTGTTTGCGCGTTGTGGGTATCGGGTGGCGCCCTGATCGTAGCGGGTATCGGATTCTTCGGCAGCGGGATCTATCTGGGAGGCGGAAGTATTTTGCAAGGATTATTTGTCGGCCTCTTACTGTCCTCTGCAGGTGTTCTTGTGTGTTATGGCATGGTTAAAGTGACTCGGACATTCTTAAATTTAACGTTACAATACATTCGATTCAATACGAAGATGGTAAAGGAGTGAGATCACGATGAAGAAGGGGATACGATGGGCGCTGTTAGGATTGGCTGTAGGCTTGGTCGGAACGGTATTAACCTTTAATAAGGGAGAGCTGCTGTCCACGAAGATGGAAGTGTTTTCTGAGACTAGAACGGTGAGTGCAACCGGAGTAAAATCCATCCACATTCAATCTGCAAGAACCAATATTGAAGTTATACCGGGGGAAGGTACCGATATTCGGGCGGATTTGGAGGGCAAGCTGAGCAAGCATATCGTAAACGATATAAAGTTTGAAATGGAGAATCGGAACGGAGAGATGTCCATTCGAACCGAGTTGAAAGATTCTTTTCTTGTCGGGATTAATATCGTTGATGTTACGTTAACGGTGAAGGTGCCAGCCAGAGCGTATGAGCAGCTCAAGATTGTTTCGGACAGCGGCAATATCCTGGTGAACAGCCAGAGCGCGGATTTAATGCATTTGAGCAGTGATTCAGGGAATTTGCATATTCAGAAAGGTAAGACGAAGGAGATTCAGTTTCAAACGGACAGCGGTAACGCTTTAATTCAAGATACACAAGCTAAATTATCGGGGGAGACGGATTCCGGAAACATCGATATTGAGGCGGTCACTTGGGATCAAGATGCCAGACTGAGTACGGATAGCGGACATGTCAAGGTAAAGCTGGCGCAAAAGCCGGATGGGTTAGCGGTTGAATATACAACGGACTCGGGACGACAAGAGATTGAATTTGAGGGGTTCGAGTACGTTAGCCATAAAGAGCAAGAATTTAGCGGGAAGTTTGGCGATGCCAAGCGGACGATGACAGTGAATACAGATTCGGGAAATTTCATCATGGAACCAAGATAATGAATATGGGATGCAAGCTGCCGGAACAATCGGCAGTTTTCTTTTTATTCGGACATGGAATGCCCTGGTCCAGAATACAATGATACCGTGTGGTACGGGCTGGATGGATTCGGCGTATTTCTATGGACAAAAAGGGGGCAAGAAACTGATGCAAATTCATGTCGTGCAGTCAGGTCAGTCTTTATACGGCATTGCCGGCGCCTATGGTTCTACGGTAGATGTGATCGCTTCAGCCAACCGGATCTCCGCTCAAGATCCGCTGGTCGTCGGGCAGACCCTGGTCATTCCCATCACCGGCAGCTTTTACTGGGTGCGCCCCGGGGATAGCTTGGCGACCATCGCGAAGAAGTACGATACAACTCCCGCGGAGCTGGCGCGGGTTAATCGTATCGTACCTACCGCTCCGCTGCAAGTAGGTCAGCGGTTGTATATCCCGCCGCAGCCCAAACGGAGCGCGGAAATCAACGCCTATGTCGAGCCTCGCGGAGATTCGGTATCGGCTCCGTTGCTGGAGGCATCCCGGGAGGCGGCGCCAAACCTGACTTATCTTGCGCCGTTCAGTTTTCAGATCAACCGGGACGCTTCCCTGGATGCCCCGCCGCTTGGTGAATTGCCCGACATCGCAAGGAATAACGGGGTTACGCTGATGATGGTCGTAACCAACTTGGAGAACGGGCAATTCAGCGGCGAGCTGGGCAGCCTTATCCTGAATAATGAGGCGTTGCAGAACAAGCTGTTGGACAATATTCTGTCGACAGCCAAGCGTTTAGGCTTCCGCGATATCCACTTCGATATCGAATATCTTCCTCCCGCGGACCGGGAAGCCTATAACCGGTTTCTGCGCAAAGCGGAGAACCGCATCCACGAACAAGGCTTTCTGATCTCCACGGCGCTGGCGCCAAAGACGAAGGCGGATCAGAAAGGGCAATGGTACGAAGCCCATGACTACAAGGCGCATGGGGAGATTGTTGACTTCGTAGTCATTATGACCTACGAATGGGGTTACAGCGGCGGCCCGCCCCAGGCGGTTTCACCGATTGGACCTGTCCGTAAAGTGTTGACCTACGCGGTCACGGAAATACCGCCGGCCAAGATTATGATGGGCCAAAATCTATACGGCTATGACTGGACGCTGCCCTTTAAACCGGGCGGGGAGTATGCGAAGGCGGTTTCCCCGCAAGCGGCTATAGCCCTGGCGCGCCGAAACAATGCCGCGATTCGCTATGACTATAACGCGCAAGCGCCTTACTTCGACTATACCGACAGCAATGGCAAGGCGCATAAAGTGTGGTTTGAAGATGCGCGCTCCATCCAGGCCAAGTTCAACCTGTTGAAGGAGCTCGATCTGAGGGGAGTCAGCTATTGGAAGCTTGGTTTACCTTTTCCGCAAAATTGGCTCTTGATTCAAGACAACTTTAATGTAAAGAAACGCGTTTAACATGAGGCATAGGAAAACCCCGGGACGCAGCGTATGCGTTCACCGGGGTTTATCATTATTATTAAATGCCCGCGGATCGCTTTAACCGCTCGGCAATTTTCATGAAATCCTCCGCGGAAATTCCCGGCGCGAATTCTTCAGGAATTTCCTCCAGATCCACATTCGGAGCGCCTTCCGGCATGCCCTCAATGACTTCCAGCGGAACGCCCGTTTCCGGATGCGGACCTTTCCATATATACTTTATGTCCTTATAATCCTCGTCGCTCCAGGTATACAATTTATTGCCTAACCCTTGATCCTCGAATTTCCTTGCGGTTTCAAACACGCGGTTGGACAGATTCGGAATAGGCAGCATCTTGGTAACGTCTACACCGGTTGCAATCTCCAACGCTTTGCCATAGGCGACAATATGAACCCCGCCGCGCACCAGCAAGTAACCTACAACTTCACGAAGTACAGGGTGGTCGCTCATTTCGTAAACACGCATTTTGTGCGCGCGGGCGCCGCATTCCAGGAAGAAGTTGTGCAATAAATCCAGTACCAGATTACCGCTGTTAAACACATTGTCGCCGCGCCAAGGATTTCCCATGGAGTCCGCCACCAGTGCCGTCTGG
Organism: Paenibacillus swuensis; assembly: GCF_001644605.1. Classification (NCBI taxonomy): domain Bacteria; kingdom Bacillati; phylum Bacillota; class Bacilli; order Caryophanales; family Paenibacillaceae; genus Paenibacillus; species Paenibacillus swuensis. The sequence continues at coordinate 2,852,170 of NZ_CP011388.1, forward strand.
GCATTCGTGATAAAATGCTGTGTATTCCGAAGGTCTTTGGCATTCTGCAGCGGAGCGGCGTCCGGATCTGCGGGGAAAGTAGACCCTTGCAGCAATAAATCGATTCCGGTGGAGACAATCTCCACATGGCCGAATTCTTCGGCCGTAATGCTTGAAACGAGGTCGAAGAAGGGCTTGAGCTTGCGGCGGCCGCGGAAATTAAAGGATTGAAACATGTAATTGTTCAATGTGGACATTTCGCCAAACTTACCGCCGAGCAACTCTTGCATGGCTGCGGCCGCGTTTGGGTCGGCATATTTGGTTTTCGGAAGTTCAATAGCAATCTTATCGAAACGTTTAATCAATGGGATTCCCCCCTGCATGATGTTGGTCGGTAAGGTATATGACGTTTTCGACAAAAAAAGAACACCCCTTCAACAGGAGTGTTCTTACGGGGTGATTTTGACTGTATCCCGTATACGATCTATTCCGGCATAATCCAGATGATTTGTTGGATACGAATAAAGAATGTGGAATCACTGTCGACTGCCTTAATTACAATATGGTCGGGTTTGACGTCTGCTAACAATCCGCGAACCGTTCCGCGAGGAGTGTCGACAACGAGTTTCTTTCCGACAACCGTTTGCAGAGTTTGATAAACGTAGGGATCAATATGGAAAACCGGTTGTGGCATTTGCATCTGCATCGATGTTGCGGTGTTTCTATATAAGTATTGCGGGTAACCCATGAAATTCATTCCTCCTTTGTGCTTTACAGGAACAGTCTATGCGAATACCCAGAATTGGTATGGGCGGTTGCCTACTATGCGCAAATAACAAGCAACAGCCTCGTCCGGGGACAAGGCTGTTGCTCAGGTAAACGTTGTTATAACTTTGCTTCTACTCGACATATCCTGCTTGGTTGATGCGGCTCCTGGCTACTTTCAGATAACCATAGACGTTCTGTAACTCACTCTCGGGTACAAAACGCAGCTTGATCGGACCGGCCGCTTCCAGAATATGCGATTTCAGAGCGGTAGCACCGCCGCCAATGACGTAATAACACTGAATATCGGGATATTTCTTCCAACGCTTCTTAATCAGATCCACGATCCGCTGCGCAGCACGTTCAAAGTACTGATTCACAATCGGTTGGATACTCGCTTGTCCCTCACCGATTCGCTGAATAGTCCAGTCCCGGTTCTTGACGCGCGTGACAAGTTTAGCCCGGCTGGGGAAGGAATAGTTATATGTATCTTCCACATCCCGCATAATGGCATCCAGATAATTGGCCATACCCATTTGCTCGCCGTAGCTGAAGTTGTTGTCAATGCTCATGCGATTGACTACCGGTAGATCGGTAGTAAGCGAGCCGATCTCGCACACACCGATACAACCGTTGTAGATTTCTTCATCCCGCACTTGCAGGTTATCATGTGTCGCCAGATTGAACAATGCCGCCGCGCCCTCAATGGATACGATCGCTCTGCGAATCCGTACCTTGATTCTGCGGTTACGAAGCTGAGGCGAAGTAACGAAAGTAACTTCGTGCTCGCCTATGAGACGAGCCTCGAACGACTCGTGGAATTTCGTGTAGGTTCGAACGGGCAGACCCGTACCGATAATAAACTCCACCTCGTCCGTTTGTGCATACCCTTCGTTGCCGTTGCCCGTTCCTGCAACGCCGGCGTAAGCCAAGGACGTAAGAGCAACAATCAAGGATTGGTCTGACAATGCCTTGTTATCGGTCTCTTCCAATTCATAATTATCTTCCAGTTCCGTTGCCAGTTGACCGACGAACCATCGACGGTTGTTCTGCTTTAATGCCGGGCTGTAGACAATCACATCTAACGCTTTCAGAGGCGAATCCTCTTCCTGCAGAATGTGTCTGTCATAACCGGGCGTGATGATGTTCGGAACAATCAGCGGCTTGTAAGTGCCGTCAAGCACTACCTTAATGCTGTCATTGCCGACATCGATTCCTGCTAGCTTAGCCATTTCTTTCCTCCCCAACATTCCTATCCATGTACACTTAAGTTAATTTCTCTTCTAGGGCATAAAATCCTTCCTACTTTATACCTATTTTTGGCGAATGCCGTCTGATTATGAAGGTTTTTCGTGGTTTTTGTAGAATATAAGGTTGGGATTCCGGAAGCAACATGAAACCATACTCACGAGGAGCTGGCATGAAGATCAAGTGGTTTAAGCGAAAATTAACGTTAGTCATGATACCTGGGGCAAGAGGCACGGTACGAAGGCTTCATCTTCCCTATATGGTACTGTATCTTTCACTTGCCTTATTGACGGCAGGTGTAGCTTCGTTTGTGTACATTTACGCTACGCATGCGCAATCTTTGGTTGCTTATCAGCTTCTGAAGCAGGAGAAGGAGCATGCTACGGCTATTTATGGAGAACAATTGTCGGATAAGAGCAAGCTGATTCGCGAACTTCAGAATCAAGTCATCGGGCTTTCGCAACAAGCGGGAGAAGTGAAGCAGCAGGTTCAAGAGATGAAGAAATTGGAGAGTGATCTGAAGTCGATTTCCAAGGCGGGTCAGTCCCTCTCCCAGCCTGTAACGTATGAACAGAAGATTGCCGATAAAGCCGAAGCGGAGCAGCACACGAGTGTCGCCGGGCGGCTCATGGCCGATCCTTTGGAAGGGAAAGGCGGAACGCTGATTCCCGTGAGCGGTAAGGATATTGTAACGCTATCCGCGAAGGTCGGCAGTGAATACGAACAGTTGTCGAAAGAGATGGATTCCCTCGAGCATCGACTGACAGCGGTTAAGCAAGAAGCATTGCGCAAGGCTAAAGCGCTGCGATATACACCGAACATCTGGCCGACGGATTCGCGCCGTCTGACGTCTCTGTTCGGCTACAGGGAAGATCCTTTCACGTCGACGCCTACGTTGCACGGCGGTATTGATATCGGAGATAAGACGGGATCACCTGTATACGCCACGGCTGACGGTACCGTCATTGCAGCGGAAGAAGACCGCGCCCGCGGATTGAATATTCTGCTGGAGCATAAGAAAAGCATGCGTACCTGGTATATGCATCTCAACAAGATGAATGTAAGCCAAGGGGATGCCGTAACGAAGGGACAGATGATTGGAGAACTGGGTAACACCGGAAGAAGCACTGGCCCCCACCTGCATTATGAAGTATGGCTGAACGGCGAGCGGGTGGACCCGCGGTCGTACTTGGAACAAAACGGAAAGGATGAACATTAATGTTTAGCAAGAAGAAAGCGGCTCTTAATCCCAACACGACAGACACTTTGGTCGGCGAGGGTTCCATATTCGAAGGGAAGATTACCTCGGAGGCAAGCGTGCGAATCGAAGGACAAATTACGGGGGATATCTCTTGTCAGGGTGATGTCATTGTAGGTGAAGAAGGCATCGTGAAATCCAACATAGCCGCCAGGGATGTAGTTATTGCCGGAGCGGTGCACGGAAATGTAAATACGAAAGGCAAGCTGACGATTATGTCTACGGGTAAACTGTACGGGAATACGAACGCGGCGGCTTTCATCATCGAAGAGGGCGGACTGTTTCAAGGCATGAGCAAGATGGACACGGAAGCCGCTGTAGCCGAAGAAACGATTGAGATTGTTGAAAAACAGAAACCTGCGGCTTATGTCGAAAAAACAGTCCTGTTGTAGGTTGAAAATATTGCGTTGAAATACCGATTCACCCCCGAAAGACCAGGGTAAATACTACCAATAAGTTCGGAGGGGGAATGAAAGATGTACGGAACCAATATTGTTCATGGCAAAGTCATTGAATATCGGAACGATCGGGTCATTACCATTGAAGGCGATACGACGAGCACCTATCATCTGCGTTATTACCGCATGCTTCAGGAGGATTCCGTAACGCCAATTGAACCTCAGAAGGATTCTGCAGTCCCTGTGAAGAGCCATGCCGGTAAACTAGCTTTTATAGGACAACTCATCCCGTTCAATAAATGAATGATCTTGCTAATAAACTAAAGTCCCCGCCCAAAGTGACGATTTAAAGCCCAGAGCTGATTCTCACTTGAACGGGGATTTTCTGTGTACTCTTCAGAACGTAAAGCTGAGCTGAATCGGTCCTTCAGGCAGATCCGGGGTTGCATTCTCAGGGGGGCGAATAAACGGTTCCTTGTCAGCCAAACCATAACGAGCGAGCAGAGTATGAACTTTCTTCTTCATGGGAAGACGGTAACCATCTGGCAGGTGGTGTGAAGCATGATAATACGATGCATAAGTGGTTACGAATTCCGGGTAGTGCGTCCTCAGCGTTTCGAAAAACCAATATTTCACTTCGGAGGTATTAAGCCTCAGAAAGGATGGCATCACGAAGGAAGCCTTGCTCGCCGCGGCGACCCGAACAAATAAGTCCAATTCGTTGTCTGTATCTGTAATCAGCGGAAGGATGGGGGCCATGAAAATGCCTGCGGGCAAGCCTTCTTCCACCAGTGTCTTTACGGTATCCAAGCGCTTCGCCGGTGAAGGAGTCGAAGGTTCGAAGCGGCGCCAAACATTGGTGTTGACGGTATGGACACTTAAATTGATGGACGCCACTTTCATGCGTTTAAGTAGTTCCAGATCGCGGAGAATCAATGGAGACCGTGTGGTAACGGACACCGGCACCTCATACTCCGCCAACACTTCCAGGCATTGGCGGGTAAGCATAGCCCTGCTCTCAATCTGTTGGTAGGGATCTGTCGCCGTGCCTATGGCGACTGGACCAAAGCGGTCCAAACCTTGCTTGGATCTGGATGCCTTCACAAGCTGTTCCCGAAGCGCATCGGCTGCATTATTCTTCAGAAAAATATGATGTTGAAACGTATCGTCCGTGCGTTCTCCCAGGAAAGCATGTGTGGACCGGGCATAGCAGAAGCTGCAACCGTGTTGACATCCGCGATAAGGGTTCAAGGAGTAATTAAAGGGCATGGATGTAGCTTTGACACTATTGAGCATCGTCTTGGACTGAATGGATTCATATCTGGTGAGCTTGGCCATATGGTTCACCTGCTTTCCTGAAGGATGAAATTGTGAATTTATTAAATTAGAACGTGAACATATGTTCTTATTTATGCATCATACCACAACAAAAAAAAGAGGTAAAGCAGATTCCCGCTTTACCTCTATTTAGTTATGTTTTAGAACTTTTAGAACGATTCACGAATGACAATATCGGACAACGGAAGGCGTCCTGTCGCACGACCCGGTTGCGCCGCTTCACCGATCGTAATCATCATCACCGGCACGTAACGCTCAGGAACGTTCAATTCTTTAACTACCGCCGCATGATCGAAACCGCCCATGGAACACGTATCGTATCCCTTCGCTTTAGCTGCCAGCATCAATTGCATAGCCGCCAGAGAAGCGTTGCTTAGCGCGGACGAGATGCCCACTTGCGGGTTCTGGTAAGCGCTGTTGATTTGGGAGACCATGTTCGTGCGAACCGCTTCCGGCGCATCGGCGAAAACCGTCTCAGCAACCAGATTAGCTTGAACGTCACCTAGTACCAACACGACTACGGAAGCATCGGAAACTTGTTGCTGCCCGTAAGCCAGCGGCAACAAGCGATCTTTATTAGCTTGCTCGGTTACAACAACAAAACGCCAGTGTTGCAGGTTCCAAGCGGATGGAGCGCTGTGCGCCAAGGTTAGCAATTCGGTAAGTACTTCTTCAGGAATAACTACATCTCTCTTGAACTGACGAACGGAATGACGGGATAGAATAACTTCTTCCGCTGTTAATTGGGTTTGTTGAGTCATGATATCTCTCCTCTTTTCTATAGGTACATTTAACTAATGTATATTATATTACTAAAAGTAAGTTTGTGCAATTAGGTAACTGTAATTTACTTAGAATTAAACAGATGTTGAGCGGTTGGAATAGAGTTTAGAAGGGTAAATCATACTAAGTGCAACTCACATCAACGTATTCGAGAGGAGATTTGATTTCCATGGGAAAACATATTCAAGCTTATTTCCGAAATGAGAACGACGCATTGGACGTTACGACGAAACTTAATAAGTACAGCGCGACCAAAGTAGAGAGTTCGGAGCTTGTAGACCACCTCAACACGGATCGTGAACGGTTTCTGTTTCCGATCGCGGCTGTAAATGCCCCTACAACAGGGACGGGTGCGGGTAATTATGTAGCTCCCGCCGGAGTGCCCACAGCAGCAGGCGGAGCGGGCTTGCTCGGGTTTCTGGATACAACGGATACGGTAGGTCCTTCCGATGACGACAGATTAACGCATACCCTTACCGCTGAAGTCGGCGAGGCGGATTACAGCGAGATCGTCCAGATGATCCGTGAAAACGGCGGATATGTGGACAATGACGGTGACTTGAACCTTTAATGCTCTATCATAGGTTGACCCAGAAGGCCGGGCTTATTCCGGTCTTCTTCGTCATTCCGCTAATCAAGACGAATTCTTGCTCTGAGCCATACGAGCTCGTTTCCATCCGCCATAACGATAATACAGTACATTCAATACGGCGCCCAAAATAAAGCTCGCGGGAAAACTCCACCATATGGCATCAAATCCGTATTCGCGACCTAAGTAGTTAGCCAAAGGGATGCGAATAAACAACAGGGCCGTAAAGGTAATGACCAGAGGAATAATGACCGCACCGGCGGAACGGACAACCCCTGCAATAACATTGAAAATGCCGAAGAGGATAAATGACCATAGAGTCACCGCATTGATGTGAACACCAAGCTCCAGCGCGCGGCTGCCTGCGGGAAGAAATAACGAGAGGGCTTCCCGGTCAAGCCATGTGAGCAGAAGGACTAGGATCCCCGTTAGCGCAATGTTAAAGCCTACGCCGGTCCAGGTTAACCGGGATACCCGGTCCCACTTGCCCGCACCGATATTCTGCGCGGCAAAGGAAGTTACCGCCCCGCCGATCGCCATGGCCGGCATCTGAACGTAGTTGGAGATTTGCATAGCCGCTCCATAGGCCGCCGCCGCGTCTGAACCATACGTGTTAATTAAATGAATTAACAGCAGGTTACTCAGGGATACAACAATCATCTGCAGCCCCATGGGCACACCCTTGCTGATCAGCGTCTTGATAATACTCCAGTTGATTCGCAGAAGGTGGAGATCAGAACCGGTGATGCGCAGGAAATACTTTTTGTGATAAAGGTACAGGATTAACGAAACTAAACTCACACTTTGCGCAATAAAGGTAGCATAAGCCGACCCCGCAATGCCCAACTCGGGCAGTGGACCCAGTCCAAGTATGAGCAAGGGATTAAGCGCGATATCAATGACCGCCGACAGCAGGAGAAAGTAGAAAGGTGTTTTGGCGTCACCTGAGCCCCGTAACACCGCCATAATCAAGTTATACCCGAACATGAACGGAACCCCCGCAAAGATCACGCGTGTGTATGCCACAGCCATGGACTGAACATCTTCGGGCGTATTTAACCAAATGAGAATATCATGCGTGAACACTAACCCAACCGCCGCTACGATCAGGGACAGAATCAGAAAGAACACGGTGCTGGTGCCAACCACTTTCTTCGCCTCATAAGGTTGCTGGGCGCCCAGGTGTTGCCCGATCAGAATGACAGAAGCCATAGCAAAGCCAAATATGGCGCTGATCAAAAAAAACATGATAATGTTCGCATTGGAGGTCGCGGCCAGCGCCTGGCTGCCCAGAAATTGTCCAACCCAGATCGAATTAATGGAACCGTTTAAAGACTGCAGCACATTACCGAATAGAATGGGCAGGGAGAAGATAAACAGTGACTTGGCTATAGGTCCTTCGGTTAAAGAGGGTTTTCCGCTCGGCATGGTTCGCCTCCTGAATCATCAACGATGTAAAACCGCCCCGCGGGGCGGCTTTCAATCCGCAAGTTGGGTTCATTCCAATCAATCCGGGTCTTTCTGATGCCTTGTTCTGTGCTTGGATGCCTGGTTTTCGTTGACCTCATTTCCGAAACGCGGATTCAGCGTCTCCCCGGTGTGCTGTTCATCCATTGGATATTGAATCATGTTCCATTCGGTATTTCCGAGCATAACATCCGCCGGAAACGTTTCTCCGCGCTCCAGATATTCTTCACGGCCCCATTCCGTCTCGTACACGCCGCTGACTTCTACTTTTTCACCGGATACGGGGTCCATATTTTTTGAATTTGCCATATTACAATCCTCCTGTCCCTTTTCATCGATAAAAGCTGTAGCTCAAAGATAGTTTTCCATCCCGGCGAAGGTATATACTATAAGAATGTTTATTTTAACGAGAAGGGGTTTACGGAATCATGGTGCTTTGGGGAACAGCGGTGAATGCGGCGGCGATTATAGCAGGAGGACTGCTGGGTTTGTTACTGCCGAAATTAAAGGACGGAATCAAGGAAACCGTTATGCAAGGGCTTGGCTTATCTGTTGTTGTATTAGGCTTTTCCATGGCTTTGAAGTCGGACAACTTTCTGGTCGTCATCGCGTGTCTGGTGGCAGGAGGAATTGCGGGTGAGTTACTGCGGATTGATAAGGGGTTACAATGGTTGGGGACGCAACTGGAACGCCTTGTCGGAAATGGGGGTTCAGGTAAAGTCGCCACGGGGTTTGTTACGACAACTTTAATTTATTGCATCGGAGCTATGGCTGTTCTGGGGTCGCTGCAAAGCGGCATGGAGCAGGAACATAGTATTCTTTATACTAAATCGATGCTGGACGGGTTCTCGGCGGTCATTTTTGCTTCTACATTAGGGGTAGGCGTCCTGTTTTCCGCGATACCGGTGTTCATCTATCAAGGCATCATCGCATTGGCCGCCACTTGGATTGCGCTGGCTTTCGGCGATGTCATGCTGAACGAAATGATTACGCAAATTACCGCGGTAGGCGGTATTCTGATTATAGGAATCGGCTTGAATGTGCTCGAGATCAAAAAAGTCAATGTTGCCAACTTACTTCCGGCGATTGTGATGGCGGCTTTGTCTGTACCCGTTATGGCGTTGTGGAATTAAGAAAAGTACAGTAGTTTTTGGCCCAAAAAGAAACAAGCTCGTCCACTGGGATGAGCTTGTTGTTTGGTTACAGGTCTTTCATCTTCATCCGCATAGGCTTGCCCTTCGGTCCGGTTCCGTTCACGAAATCGGTGGCCATTTGAGCTGCTTTGGCCAAGTGCTGGTCTGCTTGAGCTTGGGTCAAGCTTCCGTCTTTCACCCGCTGGTTGATGGCGCTCTTCATTTCGGCGACTTGGGCGTCAATCAGCTTCTGCGGATCAACACCTTTGGCTTTGGCGAGCTCCGCCAGTGTTTTGCCGGAATGCAAAGCTTCATGCATAGCGGCTTCGTCCATACCCAGCAGGTTGCGTACGGCGGTCAGATCCATTTTGAACATAAGCCTTTTCTCGCCTGCAAATACGTTACCTTTGGCATCAATCATTTGATCCAGATGGTCCGCGAAGGCGGCTTTCTTCTTCTCCAGCCGGTCATTAAAGTCCTTCGTCATCAGTTCCTTTAGCTGTGTACGAGAAACACCCTGCGCTTCGGCTATGGCTGCCAGGGATTGACCGGCTTCCAATTTGGCTTTAAGTGCCGCCGCATCCAGTTTGAGGGCCTTTAGCAAGGTATCACTGTATCCGGCGCCGAATCCGCCACGTCCCTTACCATGCTTATGGAAATGGTCGAACGGCTCTAGGCCAGCCTGCGTTTGTATTGCGGAAGTGACGTTCGTGCCGGTGATGACATTCTTCTCCTCCGCCGCCGAAGCCGTGATCGGCAATGCCGCGGCGGTTAGAAGGGCTGCTAAGCTAAGTAATTGCATGCCTTTGGTTTTAGGTGATTTCCTCATAACTCATTCCTCCATAGGTATATTTTGTCTTACATCCGCAGTATGTATTCCGCACCTTAAAGTAAGCTTAGCGGAAGCTTAAATGAAGATTAGGCTAAGCTGAAAGTTTACTGAATGCGAAAAGAGGGAACCCCGCAAGCGGAGTTCCCGTTTCGTTCTCACAAAGGATTAGTAGTAAAATCCTTTCAAGATGATAACCAAAAGGATGTAAAGTACAAGAATCGCGCCAACGGAAGTTCCAATTCCGTAACCGCCGCCTGCTCCACAGTTTGCTGTCATTCGAAAGCACCCCCTTCGTGATGAAGTTAAGACAGCATATGCCGGGGGACCATACGTGGATTGGACGTTTACCCTGTATAACGCAACAATGACGCCTAAAAAAACGATGCGGCTGTGAATGAGCAAGGGAGAACGAGCAATGAAGCGACACGAGTTATAGTAAGCGTTAACATTAAGCTTTTTTCGGGTTTTTTTCCTGAAAACGGGGTGTTGCAGAACCTTTACTTTGTGTGTAAGAGATTGTATATTGAGTAGAGAATTTCGAACAGCTTTAAGGCTCACGCAGACCGTCGGAAGCATGCATTACACCACAGAAGGAGACAGAACCTTGCATTTTATTTTTGTTTTCGTTAACTTATTTATCGTCGGCTTTTTACTGCTAAGCTTGTTCGGAGTACAGACAGGCAAGAACGGCCCTTTCTGCCGGAAACGCCGCAGAAACCAAGTGCTCATATCCCTTTCGCAAGCACTTGTATTTTCCTTAGCCTATAACATGTTTCTGTACGTTCATTAGACAAGACATTAATGGAAATGAATAAAGAAGCCGATCCTTGGGATCGGCTTCTTCTCTTTTTGGCACACACATAGCGGAAATACCTATGATTTTGTTTCCTCAAAGCCCGCGTGAACCATGAAGCGTCGGAATGCCGCCTGTCCGGGCAGGTCCTGCTTGTAGACGCCGGCATCCTCCAACACTTGGAGAAACTTTAATCCGACTTCTTTGCGAACAGCCGCTTCTGCTTCATCAGCCTGCATGCTTGTGCCGTAAGATGTCACCATAGCCCGAATCCACTCAGTATGCTTGTAAAGCGGATGCTCGGGGTCTTGCTTCAACCCTTCGCTTAGCTCCTTGGCACCCGTCAGAATCGCGCTAATCTGCTCTAATTCCTCTTTCAGCCGTCCGGGCAGAACGGCAAGACCCATCACTTCGATCAGACCGATGTTTTCCTTCTTAATATGATGCAAGTCCTGATGCGGATGGAAAATGCCGTCCGGATGCTCCTGCGAGGTCCGGTTGTTGCGAAGAACCAAGTCCAACTCATATTCCCCGGCCGCGTTGCGCCGGGCGATCGGCGTGATTGTGTTATGAGGTGTTCGGGTTCCGTCCGTTTCCGTGTAAGCCGCGATATCCAGCATGGGATGGCTGTAGTCGCACCAATGGGCGAACACGCTTGAAGCAAGCTTCAGCAACGATTCCTTGTCCTGACCGGACAAGCGGATGACGGACATCGGCCATTCCACGATGAATCCTTTCACGCCGGGGTAATCCCGGTGACTGAAAGACGTAACCGTCTTGGCGCGCTCCATCGCGAAGGTATGACGGCCGCCCTGGAAATGATCATGGTTCAGGATGGAACCGCCCACAATCGGTAAATCCGCATTCGATCCTATGAAATAATGCGGGAAGCTGTCCAGGAAATCGAGCAGTCGCGCGAACGTTTTGGAAGACATCTTCATCGGAACGTGCTCATTATGGAAGATGATGCTGTGCTCGTTATAGTACACGTAGGGCGAGAATTGGAAATTCCAGGCCTCTTCCGTAAGCGTAAGCGGAATGACGCGGTGGTTCTGGCGAGCCGGATGGTTCAAGCGGCCCGCGTATCCGACATTCTCTACACAGAGCAAGCAGGAAGGGTAGTTGGATTGCTGCACATTCTTCAGCAGCGCGATTTCGCGCGGATCCTTCTCCGGCTTCGACAGGTTGACCGTGATTTCCAGTTCGCCATACGGCGTTTCCGTAAGCCAATACTGATTTTTGCGAATACGGTCCATTCGAATGTAGTTGGAATCCGTAGAGAATTGATAATATGCATCCGTTGCCGCTTCAATGCCGCGAGTTTCCGTTGTGTCCCGGAAACGCCGCACTACCTCCGATTGGCGCGGCATCAGCAGCCCCATAATACGCGCATCCATTAAATCGCGGTGTGTCAGGGTGTCGGCTTCCAGCAATCCGGCGGACGCCGCGTAATCCAGTAACGCTTCCAACACCTCGACCGGGGAATCCAGCGATTCCTCCGGCAGCGGGGCACCGGCATAAGGTTCAGGAATGCCGAACAGATCGAGCAGCGCGTTGCGCGACGGGATGACGTCTAATTCATCCACGAGACCGCGCCGCTGTGCGAATGCCAAGAGGCGTTCGATCTGAAGAGCGGCTTGTTGCACATCAGCTGAATGAAGAACGGTTTCCGTTCCAGTCATGTTGTTTCCCTCCCAAGGGTTGTTTATTGATCTCCGTATCCGTTCGGGTTCGCTTGATGCCAAGCCCATGCGCTTGCGATAATGTCTTTCATCTCGGCGCGCTTCGGATTCCAGCCGAGCTCGCTCTTGATCCGCTCCGAGGAGGCAATGAGCGAAGCGGGATCTCCCGCGCGGCGCGGTTCCACGACCATCGGGATCGGGTGGCCGGTCACTTCGCGGGCCACTTCGATGACCTCTTTCACGGAGAAGCCGTTACCGCTGCCCAGGTTATAAATCGCGCTGTCGCCGCCTTTGCGAAGTTTCTCCACAGCAAGGATATGGGCATCCGCCAAGTCCGTCACATGGATGTAATCGCGGATGCACGTGCCGTCGGCCGTCGGGTAATCTTCGCCGAACACCGAGATGTGCTCGCGTTGTCCCAGCGCGACTTGAAGAATAATCGGAATCAGATGCGTCTCCGGTTGGTGATCTTCTCCGATTTGCCCGCCCGCATGGGCGCCGGCTGCGTTGAAGTAACGCAGGGAAACATACTTGATGTCATGGCCCGTGTCGAACCATTTCATCATTTTCTCCATCGCCAGCTTGGTTTCGCCGTAAGTGTTCGTCGGCAGGTTGCGATCCGTTTCGCGAATCGGCACATTCTCAGGTTCCCCGTAAGTGGCAGCCGTGGATGAGAATACGATGCGCTTGACGTTGTATTCGTTCATCTTCTCCAAGAGACACAGCGTGCCGTACACGTTGTTGTGATAATATTTGGCCGGTTGCTTCATGCTTTCGCCTACAAGAGAATTGGCCGCGAAATGAATGACCGCGTCAATGGCATTCTCTTTGAACACCGCGTCCATAAAATCCGCATCCCGCAGATCCCCGACATACAATTTGCCGCCCAGAATGGCTTGTTCATGACCTTGCTGCAAATTATCGACAATCACAACTTCTTCGCCGCGTTCGAGCAGTTCAGCCACCGTATGAGAACCGATATATCCCGCTCCGCCTGTTACCAGAATAGCCATTACACTTCACGCTCCATTTCTTTGACGCCGTCGCCGATGGTACACACATAGAAATCTGCCTTCAAGCCGGTAGCTTCGGTATATTTCTCGCCTACTGTTTCGATGAATTCCTCGACATGATCTTCATGGACAAGGGAAACCGTGCATCCGCCGAAGCCCGCGCCCGTCATGCGGGAACCAAGCACACCCGGTACGGTGCGCGTCGCGGCAACCAGAGAATCCAGTTCATGACCCGTAACTTCATACAGATCCCGAAGCGAATCGTGAGAACCGTTCATCAGTTGACCGAAACGTTCCAGGTCGCCGCCCTTCAGCGCCTCTACCGATTTCAGCACACGGTCGATTTCTTCCACGACATGCTGCGCGCGCTTCTTCACCACTTCATCCGGGATGAGATGCTTATGCTCATTAAATTGATTCAGCGTCAGCTGACCGAGTAGCGTAACCTCAGGGAAAGCGCCTTGCAGATATTCAACTGCCTTCTCGCACTGCGCTCGGCGTTCGTTATAAGCGGAATCCACCAAGCCTCTGCGCTTGTTCGTGTTGCCGATGACGATCTTATAAGCTTTGCTGTCAAAAGGAACCAAGCTGTACTCCAGCGTATCGCACATCAGCAAGATCGCATGGTTCTCACGGCCGTTGGCCACAGCGAATTGATCCATGATGCCGCAGTTGACGCCGACGAACTGGTTCTCCGCTTCCTGGCTGACCAGAGCGAGGGCGACCGTATCGATGCCGTGGTTCTCCATCGCCATGAAGCCGTAGCCTGTTACAACCTCGAGCGAAGCTGAGGAGGAGAGACCCGCGCCGTTCGGAATCTCGCCGTGGAACAGCACGTCGTATCCGCCGAATGTGAAGCCGCGGTTCTGGAGATGCTTGATAACGCCTTTAGGGTAGTTGGTCCAGTCATGGGCTTCGTCGTACACAATCTCATCCGCGTTTACAGTTACTGTAGCAGGGAAATTGGTGGAAGCGAAATGAATTTCCTTGTCATCCCTCTTACGAATCAGCATGGTCGTGCCGAAAGTTAAAGCTGCCGGAAACACGTAGCCTCCGTTGTAATCTGTATGTTCTCCGATGAGATTTACCCGGCCAGGCGCGTTAAATACACGAACGCCTTGGGCATCGCCTTTGAAAATTTCAGTAAATTTGTCGGTTAGTAATTGGATATCAGCCACGATAGCACCGCCCGTAAATTATTTGTGGAATTGAGGTTCTAACTACCCTTAGTATACTTCTGCTTTCCCTTCGTGCATATGGAAACATGTGATTTTCACATGGATAAATGTCACTTTTGGGAGTAAAATATCAGACATCTAGGAGAATAGTAGTATAAGGTTCTTCCTTCATGGAATGGAGGCGGGACTTGTCTGGGGCTATTTTGGGCAAAAAAAAGACGCTTTAAGCGCCTCCTTAATGATTTAAGTCGTTTATAGATAATTAAGAGCAAGTACGATCAGTGCAAGGATGCCTGCGGCAATGAATAAAGTGATAATCTGGGATCCCAGGGAGGATCCGCCGCCGTTACGAATCTGGTGTTCTTTATCCGCCTGGAGCGATCTAGCTACGTCTTCATCCATCAGATTAGGTTGATTCGGGTAATTAAAACCGCCTTCACTCATCGTTCGGCCTCCTTAATTTGTGAAGTAAATCAGAAGGAACATAAAGATGACAAGCACGCCAATCGAAAAAAGCAGGTTTGCAAGTTTGCGCAATAAGCTGGGGCGGGTACCGGTTACGATCTGTCGTTCCACTTCGGCTTGTCTCGCCCGGGCTGTTTCTTCATTTAGAGGATTCGGTGTGTAGTAGTTGTTCGGGTCCATGATGTCAGACTCCTCAGATGTGGTGTACCTCGTATTATAACAGATTTTCCATATCAAGGGAACGGCAAATATATTGAAAGGGGGAGCAATTCATGCGTACTGAGAGTTATTATGTGGTGTCCAACCCTTCGGTTGCGGTGAAAGATCAGGGGTTACGGGTGCTTTTTGCGGGACATAGCCAAACCAAGCCGGGGCATAAGAACGGTCCGAAAGTGTTTGATTTCTTTCTTGTGCACTACGTAAAGTCGGGGAAAGGGGTTTTCACCTGTCTGGGTAAACATTATGAGTTGCAGGCGGGCGACAGCTTCTTCATTAAACCGGGCAGGCTGGTTACTTATCAGGCCGATGCTCAGGATCCATGGGAATACCGTTGGATTGCTTGCGCGGGGGAGGCGGCAGAGGCGATGTTCGATGAAGCCGGTATCTCATCGCATACACCGGTCATTCGAGTGGCGGGGAATCGGTGGTTTCCGGTGTTGTTTAACCAGATGGAGCGGACGTTGAAGGAGAAGGGCGACAATGTGAACAGGAAGACAATCGGCTATTGGCATCTGCTGCTGGCGGAGTATCAGGAAGCGCAGAGTCCGAAGCGGGATGCGGGACCGGACGTGTTTGACGAGATTGGACAGACCGTGCAGGCGGCGGTTCAATATTTGAGCACCCAGTACTCGGAAGCCGTGACGATTGAGATGATGGCGGAGAGCTTGGGGTATAACCGGGCCTATTTGTCCAAAATCTTCAAGCAACGCATGCAAGAAAGCCCCGTCACGTTCCTGCTTCACATCAGGCTGGATAAGGCGCGCCTGTTGATTCGGGAACGGATGGAGCTGACGCTGGAGCAGATCGCGTCCTCCGTCGGTTTTGGCGATGCGCTCTATTTCTCGAAGCAGTTCAAGAAGCGGTTTAGCCTTTCCCCTTCGGCCTATCGCCGGGAGATGGAGCGGATGGAGGAATGATTATGACGGGAGTTCCATAGAACTATATACATAACCGAAAGTGGGAGATGGTATGACCGTGAATGAACCGGCTGGGTTCTGGATTCGGCTAGGAGCATTGTTGCTTGACGCGCTGATCATAGCGCTGCCGCTGTCTTTAATAATATTGATTATCACGGGAGGGAGGCACTCGGAAGAAAATATATCCGAAATATTGTCGTTTCTATATAACTTGCTTACACCTGTCTTTTGGAACGGCTATACCGTGGGCAAACGAATATGCGGGATTCGGATCGTCAAGGTTAATGACGGAGCTTCGCCGGGCTTAGGAACGATGTTATTGCGGAACGTAGTTGCCTACTTGGTATATGTCTTTACTTTCGGAATTGCCGTCATCGTAAGTGTGATTATGGTGGCTGTCCGGGAAGATAAACGTTCACTTCATGATTTCATAGCGGGGACAATGGTTATAAGGGATTAATTGGTTATTCGGAAAATTGCACCTTTAGAATACGGCCCGTGAAACGATGGATCTTTACTTGAGCAGCTTCTTTGCGCTTCGTCATTCTTAGCGTGATTGTCCAAGTTTTAAAGTCGGATGATAATGAAGAAATTGTGTAAGTATTGGTGCTTTGATTATTAACAGCGGAGTTGGCGATTTGTTTAGCTTCTTCTTCTGTAGTGTACGAAAGTGGCCACACATTGAAGATGAAATATAGGGTGAGCAGATAGATTGCAATTTTACTCAAATTACTTTTATGCAAGATGCGTAGTTCCTCTCGGTGATGTTTAATGATGTTAAGTATTACTGCAGCCTTAAATCGCAAGAAGGACAAATTTCATGTGCCTGGGTAACGCGCTCTCCGCAAGCGGGGCAAGGCTCTTCAAACGTCTCTAATGCACTGGAATTGCTCTTGCCCATGTCATCCTCTGCATTCTTATTCTCCGGTGCGGCTGGGCGCAGATGAGCGGGGGTACCGAACATGGATTCGACGATTTCACGTACCCAGCTCTGCTTGTCCGAATCCTCGGTTGCTAATCTCACTACCATAAACATGCCACCCAGAATTACCGCAGCCACAACAATCACCGCACTGTAGCCAATCAGATTTAGCATGAGCCTGTCCCCCGACCCTATTTTTCAAAATAGTAGCGATCTCGCTACTATTTAAAAGAAACTAACCTAGATAATCGAAATAGGCGCGAAAACGCTACAAATGGTGTATGTCGATCCCAAGATGGGCTTGAACCTTGAGAATAGTAGCGTTCTCGCTACTATTTCCCGAACAAGTAACCTGATTAATCCAAATAGGCGCGATATCGCTACAAATGGTGTAAATCCTGCCCCTGTCCTCCGCTACTGCAACTTATACCGCGCCTCCAGCTTCTTGCCGCCCCACCACAACGCGGTTACCGCGCCGCCGACCAACACGAGCCGCCAAGGCTGTTGCAGCAGGGAGGGAATATCATGGCCCAAAAAGGCGATGATAAAGATCATCACGGCTTTCCCGCACAGTATGGCCAGAGCGAACGTTTGAAACGTCACCGTACTCAACCCCGAAACGATAACCAGAAAGAAAGAAGGCGTAAACGGGAAACAGCATAAGAGAAACAGCGGCGTAAATCCCTTATTCTCCATCCAATCAAAAAACTTCTGCGTATGCGGCATCTTCCGCGTGACAAACCCTCTCAGGCGGTTGCCGAACTTGCGGAAAATCCAGAATACCACAAAGCATCCCGCGCAGACGCCTATGTACGAGTACAAGAAGCCCAGCAACAAACCGTATGCGGATGCATTAGCGATAATAAAAACCCATAATGGCAACGCCGGAATAAACGCTTCCAAAAAAGGTAATAAGATACCCGGCAACGGCCCGTATG
Source organism: Paenibacillus swuensis (assembly GCF_001644605.1). Lineage (NCBI taxonomy): Bacteria > Bacillati > Bacillota > Bacilli > Caryophanales > Paenibacillaceae > Paenibacillus > Paenibacillus swuensis. The sequence continues at coordinate 2,870,087 of NZ_CP011388.1, forward strand.
ACCGATAGTGGTCCATAAACGACCGGATATCTTCCATGTCGATCTCAGATAAATGTCGAAGCCAATCCATTCGCTCACCCCAATGATTCCACACCAATTCTCCCATGATGACCAGTGCAAAAAATGTCGTACCTATCTATTACTCCAAAACCGCCTCAACGGTTTCGCAAATATTACAATGAATTAAGCGTTACGTTCTCCCTTGAAAGCCTCAAACGGAAAGAAAATATAGAAAACTCCGATTACGGCGAATAGTATAGCACTAATAAGCACCGTAGTCGAGGTGCCGTACCAGCTCGCCAACACGCCGCCTAAGGCCGGGCCGATCATGACGCCGATGCCCTCCACCGTAGAGAAGATACCCCAACCCAAGCCTTGTTGCATGGGCGGCACATAATAAGCGAGCAACGCGTTCCAAGCCGGCAACACCGCCGCGTAAGAAATCCCCAGCACCACAGCCCACATGATACTGATCCACAGTCCCGGCTGCGCCGTAGCAATGGAATATAATCCGAATCCGAAGATGCCGAATCCGAGGACGAGGAACCACTTTTTGCCCAACGCATCGGACAGCCTTCCCATCGGAATCAAGCCCAACACCGTAAATCCGCCGCCAGCCATCAATAAATAGGAATATTGCGTGCTCGACAAGCCCAACTCCGCCTCCGCAAAGCCAGGCAAAATCGGCACGAGCATGCTGGCCCCCAACGTTTGCAGCACCATGCCCGGCAGCAGCAGCTTCATCTGCTTCAACCGGTCGAAGAGAAGGGAGAATTGTTCCCGCATCGGCATCGGTTTGACATCTGTCGTCTTCACATTCGTAATTCGCAGGGAAAGGAACCAAGCTAATAAAGACAATCCAACCAACAGCCAGAACGTGAATGCGTAACTGACGTCCATGATGAAGTTCGCCGCAACCGGACCCGCGCCGAGGCCGATAAGCCAAATCGTATAGAGCAATCCCATCTGGGTCGCTCGATTCTCATTGGATACTTTGGTGAGACAGACGATCCAGATCGGGGAAATGCCGATGCCATAAATCGCTGCGGCAACGATGAATACCCAGGCGTAGGACGCGTAATGAATCAGAAACAACCCGACGAACGAAATGAACAAACCCGTATGTACGACAAACCGAACAGAGAAGCGGTCCAGTAAGTAGCCGATGAACATTTTGAGCGCGGTATCTGTTACATAATGGGCTGTGATTGCAATACCGATGATCCCTAAGGACAGACCAAGCGCCTTTTCCCCATAAATAGGAATGAAACTGATTAAAGCGGCACCCCGCACAAATTCAACCAGAAACAGAATGATGGAGAACAGAGCCATTTCTTTGCCAAGCTTCAAATTACGAAAAAGACTCAATACGATGATCCCCTTTGGCTAGCCGGAAGACGTAGTCCGGTTGTTGGTTCGTTAAAGTGGTATGGATGATGTCCGAAACGATACTTTCAGAGGAGTTGGGCTTGTGTAAAGCCTGTATGGCTTCACGCATTTCCGATAAGATCTGAGGATCCTGCAACAAGGTCTTAATCTGCCGGCACAATTCTTTCGGTTTATGGGAGATCAGGGCCGCGCCTTTGCTTTCCAGATAAGAGGCGTTTTCTTGTTCTTGACCGGGCACAGGACGATAGATCAGGATAGGCAGCGCGGAAGAAAGGGATTCGGATAACGTGATGCCTCCGGGTTTCGTCACAATGCAGGTGGAAATGCTCATCAGTTTATGAATCTCTTCCACGTAACCATAGACATGAATGTTCGGATAATTCGCAAAAGCCCGCCGCATCTGTTGACAGAGAAATTTATTGTTGCCGCAGACTAAAGCCACCTGCACGTCATCCGCCAAGCGGTCTAACTGAGCGCAAAGATGCTGCAGACCTTGCATCACACCGTGAGCGCCGGCCATGAGGAGCAGCGTTCTTTTGCCCGTATCCAATCCGAATGTTTGCTGAACTTCCGGGGAGGCCGCCGCTTGCATTTTGCCTAATGATGAAGATGAATGCTCTGTACGATTGAAAGCTTCCTTTAACGGGATCCCGGTCACTTCAATCCGACTTGCGGGTACACCCAGTTGCTCCACTTGCCCTTTCAAATCCTCGGTCGCCACGTAATACTTGTGAATATCCGGATGAACCCACCGATGATGAAGGTCAAAATCCGTTATTACATTATAGGTAGGAATGCGTATGCCCGCCGTTTCGTTCAGCTTACAAATCCCTTGCATGGGGAAGGTGTTAATCACAAGATCCGGATCGTACCGCTCAATCATTTGCTGCAGCTTCTTCGTTCCGAAAGAGTGCAAGATCTCGGCAAAGGCCGTGTCATGCTTCATCCGCTTCGTCACATTATAAATCCACCCGTAGACGGAGGGGAGAACGGTAAAGCTTTTGATATATAAAAATTTCGTAAATTTGTTCAACAAGGGATGAGCTTCCGCGAACAGGTCCAGCATATGCACTTGCACGTCCCTGCGTTGGAATGCGTCTCTCAGCGCTCTTGAAGCCTGCAAATGTCCGTCGCCATAGCTAGCGTAAAGAATTAACACCTTCATATTTGTGCGCAAAATGGAGCACCTCCGTCAACCTTTGTTACGATCATAACCTTCATTTATTAATAGGGAATAAACTGTGAATTGAAAATACGTTAATATTGTCCTATAGTATATATCTGTTTATTGGGTAAACATACGAATAGAATGTAGAAAAGATATTATTCCATCTAAACCGGTAGGGATTCTAAGTTTTACTTGTGCAAAACGGGACTTGTTGTTTATAATAACTAAGAATATACAGGAGGTACACCAATTGATTGTTCTCAAATCGTTAAGCAAGGATTACGGCGCCAAGCGCAAGTCGGTTCGTGCTCTGGATGATATTAACTTAACCATAAACAAAGGTGAAATATACGGGATTATCGGACATTCCGGCGCGGGCAAGAGTACATTGATCCGCTGCATTAATCTGCTTGAACGACCGACGCAAGGCACTGTGGAGATGGACGGGGTGAAATTAACCGAACTCACCGTATCAGAATTGCAGGAACAACGGCGTAAGATCGGGATGATTTTTCAGCACTTTAACTTATTAACCTCCGCTACCGTATTTGAAAATATCGCATTTCCCCTTAAGCTTGCCCGCAAGAGCTCTTCTGAAATTGAGAAGAGAGTCAGCGAACTGCTGCAATTGGTCGGACTGGCAGATCACAGGGATAAGTTCCCGGCTCAATTGTCCGGTGGTCAAAAACAACGGGTAGGTATTGCCCGCGCACTGGCCAATAATCCAACGGTTCTGTTATGCGATGAGGCGACCTCCGCATTGGATCCGCAGACCACCAATGCGATTCTCGCCTTGCTTCTGGATATTAATCAGAAGCTGGGGCTTACAATTGTGCTGATTACCCATGAGATGCAGGTGATCCGCTCGATATGTGACCGTGTTGCCGTCATCGACGGCGGGCGTATCGTGGAATCGGGGCAGGTGGTGGATGTGTTCTTGAATCCCGCGCAACCGGTTACCCGTGAATTCGTGGAACAAGTATCCGATTCGGCGGAGCTTGGAGATGTTCTGGGCCGCGAGAAGAAGGCGGGCACCCATCAGGTTATGAGGGTGACGTTCCTGGGGGAAATTACGTATGAACCGATTCTGTTTGAAACGATGCGGGAACTCGGGACAAGCTTCAGCATACTGCAAGGCACAATCTCCCGGATGAAGAGCACGCCTTACGGTCAGCTCATCGTGAAAGTGCAAGGCAATGAAGCTCAAGTCAGACAAGCTGTGGAGACGTTACGAATCCGCGGTCTTGATGCGGAGGTGATATAGATGGGCTTTCCAACTATGGATTTTTCGGAAGTGGATTGGGAAGGCGTAGGCGATGCGACGCTGGATACGTTGACGATGCTGGGTTTCTCCACATTGTTCACGGTGCTCATCGGTTTGCCGCTGGGGATCCTGCTCTTTCTCGTATCCAGAAATCAGATTCTTTCCAGCAGACCGTTATATGGATTGCTTTCGTTCGTGATCAACGTGCTGCGTTCGATTCCGTTCGTGATATTAATGATTCTGTTGATTCCGTTAACGAAGCTTATTGTGTCCACTTCTACCGGCGTGGAAGGGTCCATTCCTCCGCTAGTTATTGCGGCGATTCCGTTCTACGCGCGGCTGGTTGAAGTCAGCTTGCGCGAAGTCGACCGCGGTGTGATCGAAGCGGCTCAAGCGATGGGCGCATCGCATTGGCAGATCGTTCGGCGGGTGCTGTTGCCGGAATCCCGCGCGGGTTTATTGGCGGGCGCGACGATTACGACCGTAACCCTGGTTTCCTACACCGCCATGGCCGGCATTATCGGCGGCGGCGGCTTGGGCGATATGGCGATTCGCTATGGTTACCAACGGTTTGATACAGCCGTGATGTTGGTGACGGTGACAATTCTGATTTTGCTGGTGGTATTGTTGCAGGCCTTGGGCGACCGGTTAGTGTTGAAGTACAGCCGGAAATAGGTAATGACAAGAAGGATATAAGGTGAACCATTCACTTCTATATACATGCAGGGCAGAGAAATCATACAAACGGAATAAAGGGAGTGTCAGAAGATGAAAAAAAGTTTATTGGCTTTACTGTTCATGGCATTAATCGTTCTTACGGCTTGCGGTCAAAATAATAACGCGGGCAACAACGAAGGCGCGAACACCGGCGCTGCGAACGGCGGCAACACCGGCGAAGCGGCAGAACCGGTTAAACTGGTAGTCGGAGCAACGGCGGTACCGCATGCTGAAATTTTGAAAGAAGTTCAACCGTTATTGAAAGAGCAAGGCGTAGAATTGGAAATCAAAGAATTTACAGATTACGTACAGCCGAACGTTCAAGTATTTGAGAAGGAATTGGATGCGAACTTCTTCCAACACATGCCTTACCTGGAAGAGATGAATACAGGCAAGAAGATGGATTTGGTGGAAGTTATCGGCGTTCATATTGAGCCTTTCGGTGCTTACTCCAAGAAGGTCAAGAGCGTAGATGAATTGAAGGACGGCGCTCGTGTAGCTATCCCGAATGATCCTTCCAATGCCGGACGCGCGTTGGCCCTGCTTGAGAAGAACGGCTTGATCAAGATGAAAGCGGGCGTTGGTATTGCCGGCACCGTGAAAGATATCGAAGAGAACAGCAAGAACCTGAAGATTGAAGAGCTGGAAGCAGCCATGTTGCCGCGTGTTGTGGACGAGATGGACCTGGCCTTGATCAACACGAACTACGCGCTGGAAGCGGGATTGAACCCGATGAAAGACGCTTTGTTCATTGAAGGCAATGATTCCCCGTACGTGAACATCTTGGTTTCCCGTCCGGATAACAAAGATTCCGAGGCGATGCAGAAGCTTGCCAAAGCTTTGACATCACCGGAAGTGAAAGCTTTCATCGAAGAGAAATACAAGGGCGCGGTTATCGCGGCGTTCTAAATTATAATCAGTTGCTTGGCCCGGGAGAAATTCCCGGGTTTTTTTGTTGTTTGTATAGCGAAACGCCCGAGTGAAACTAACCTGCTCAGGTGTCTGGTTTATTATGAATGTATGGGTAAATGCTGGGTTATCCCTATTGCTCAGGTACTCTATATTTTCTCAATTTTGGTCGACTGAGTTAATGGGATAACCCAGCATCTGGCACGGGGAACTTAATATGTTCGTTCGGCTGAGTCTTAGGGATAACCCGGCATATGTAATGACGATTCGTTGGAAAGTTTCTGTTAAACAAGGGTTGTCGTTCTCAAAGTAAGGCTGCCATCATAGGTATTCTCAACGACGGGTCTGGTTGCTGCTGTACAATAGTGTATTCCCGCCCAACTCGTTGACTATGGAGCTCAGGAGGAGAGGCTATGGGAAGGATGTTGCACAAGGGGATTGGTATCTTGTTTGCGATGCTGCCGGGTGCCGGGCACTTCTATATGAACCGATTCCGAACGGGGACCATCATTATGGTGTCGCTGGGAGTATTAGCTTACTTATTTCTGCGTTCGCATGGAGGCCTGTTTCTGCGGATTTTTCCCGTGTTCGGGGTCCTGTATGGTTGGAGCATCTATCATTTCCTCAAAACATATTCGCGTGTAACCCGGGTCCGCCACACGCGACCGTCTCTGATCAATTCTATGCTAAACGGCTTGCTGGGCATCGCGTTTCTGGCAGCATCCATTCTAGGCGCCTACATGTTCCATGCTGTGCCGCATTTCTTCAGCAGTCCGTTAGAGCAATCTGTAGGCAAACGTATGATAGGGTTTCTGGAAGATAAATATAATCGCTCCTTTACTGTCGTTACGATGACTCGCGGCCTTTATGTCCGCCAGTTTCGGGCTATCGTCAGTCCCGAAGACCGGCCGGATTTGCGGTTCAGCGTGAGACACGCCAATGCGGGATCAATCGCTTTTGCCGATAACTATCTGCAGGTGCTGTGGACGGCGCAACTTAAAGAGAGCATCCAGCCTTTGCTGAAAGGAGTCTGGGCGGGTACGAAAGTAGATATCCAACTAGCTCTGCATGAGGAGTTTGACCCCAATGCCCATGACCTGGAGGATGTGTTAAGTAACGGGACACCGGAAATCCGCGGCATACGGATGGCTTTGTATACTCCGGACAAAGAAGGCATAGAAAGCAGCAAAGAGCCGACCGGAGAAGAGTTGAGCAAATTACTGCAAGGCCTTAGAGACTTGTCCGAGGAAGGCGCCGCGCTAACGCTGCTCATTAACGGCAAGCCGCAAGATTCCCTGACGTCAGCCCGGGCAGCACATACCGCTCCAGCAAAGCGCGCGGATGCTTCCACCGTCTGACGTCAGGGTCCCCCGTGAACACGGCGACAAGGTCGAGCGCCGGGAACACGTAGATGAGCTGTCCGCCGTGCCCCAAGGCGAATACAGCCTCTTGCCCGCCGACGGCGCCGCTCCACCACTGGTAGCCGTACCGGCCAACGCCCGGCAGCCCCTCCGTGTGCGGGCGGACGGCGTCGCGGATCCACGCCGCGGGGACCACCCGGCGGCCGTGCCAGTCGCCTTCGCGCAGGACCAGCTGGCCCAGCTTGGCCATATCCCGCGCCGTCAGGCGCAGCCCGATGTGGCCGGCCGTATGGCCTTGCGGGTCCGCGCGCCACGCCGTCCCCGCGATCCCGAGCGGGGCGAACAGCTTCGCCTGCGCATACTCATGCGCGGGCATTCCGCTGACCCGCGTCAGGATCGCGGAAAGCAGGTGCGAGTCGGGACTGCGGTACAGAAACGCGTCCCTTCTCGCGGGATCGACCGGCAGGCGCAGGATGAACTTCACCCAATGCTTGCTCGCATGCATGCGGTGAATCCAGCGTTCGCCGAGGCGGGCGCCGGTCTGCCAGTGAAGGCCGGACGTCATCGTCAGCAGGTGACGGACGGTCGTCTCCTCCGCAGCCGGCGGAATCTGCGCCGGCACCCAATCCGGAAAGTAGTCATATACTTTCGCGTCCAGGGACAGGAGCCCTTCCTCAATCGCGATCCCGATGAGAAGCGACATCACGCTCTTGGTCGCGGAACGCAGATCCATCGGCGTCTCCGCCGAAGTTTCATTAAAGTAGCGTTCATGAACCAGACTCCCGTTCCGGACAAGCACAAAGCTGTATAGCTTCGGATGTTCCCTCGCGATCCGCTGATCCGCTTCCTCCAGCTTTCGTGAGTTTAAACCGACATGCTCGGGTGTAGATTTTGCCCAACTTCCTTGAGACGTTCCCTGCTCCTCAAGCGCTGTGTCCCCGTTTGGCCCATGCGTGATATCCACTTCGTGCTCTGTATCTCCGACCTCGACCTTTCTTTGATCTATCGTTTCCATAACGGACAACCTCCCATCTCTCTGTTACTATCTTCTCTTATTCCCTCCAAAACAAACATTCGAATCAATAAGCGGCCAATCTAGCAATCTAGTATATTTACGGTCGGAGCCAGCCATACTGTTCACAGAGGGGACGAACGGAGGCGGATCGAGCATGCTCAGAGCGAGCAGGTACAGAAAAGGTGTATTCGGTGCTTCAATCAAAAGGGCTGCGATTTATATGCTTGTCTTTCTTAGCGGTGTCATTGTAACACAGATGATCTTTCGGACTGCCGAGGGACACACACCGATTCTAAGCGCCAGGGATAATGTTGTTCGGATTCTGGCCGTTACGGGTTCAGGCGAGGTTACCGCGGGTTCGGGATGGCTTGTGGGAGAGCGTGAGCACAGCGACGCCCGGTATGTGGTCACAAGCTATCATGTCACGGTTAACGGCGAAGCCTTATATGTTCAACAACAAGGGAAGACAATAGAGGCCGTTCCTGTGGCAGCGGATCCGTTGCGGGATTTAATTGTTCTGGGCATTGCCGAGCCTTTACCTGGACGTTCGGGACTCCGTTTATCCGATTATCGCGAGGCCGAGCCTACGGAGCAGCTATGGGCATTGGGATTTCCGGCGGTATCGGACACCGTTTCGGGTGAGATGAGCTCGAATACCGAGGAAGTCACGATTACGAACGGCATTGTCAGCAGGATGGCGGTAGACCCCGCGGGTCGGCACATTATTCAGATGACCGCACCAATCAACAATGGCAGTTCCGGGGGACCGGTGTTGAATGGACGGGGTGAAGTCATCGGCGTGAACACCTTCAAAGCGTTGGAGGATTCACAAGGCGTATTCGGCGCGGTCCATAAAGACGAGTTGATTCCATTATTAAAGGATGCCGGAGTGCAAAGGGATTATAAATCGGTTTTCAGCCCCCTTTCCTTTATTAAATGGATAGAATTCATTCCTGTAGTGTTGTGGTCAGGTTTATTATTGTTGTGGGTGTTTGCATATCGCAAAGCGGATTATCGAGTTTACCGATCATAGGGATGAGCGGCTTCTTTTTCAATTTAATGTTTAACTTGTCCCACATTAGGGTAATGATTCGGTAAACAAGTTCCGATAAAGTATTTACAGCAATTTAACATGAAATGCTTTCAACATGTGCCGGACCTTGTTATAATGAACGTGTATTGAAAGATACATATTCTTGGGATTTTTGCTATACACTACACCATGTCACACCGCTCCTTCTGTACAGCGGAACGACGCACCGTAGAATTGCCGAATGTGCTTTTTTATGACAATGGGAGGGATTCAGTGTGGCCAAAAGGAACGATGAAGTGAAAGAAAGTGTTATGGAAATGGCACGTATTTTTCAACCCCGGGACCCCAGAAAATTTGTAAAGGAGTATGTGAAGAAGTACAGAATTATGGGTGGCTATGAAGACGAATTGACATTGATCGTTGAAACCGAAATGCAGAAGATGAAGCTGGCTTCATTAGCGCAAGGATAGTTGAACGCGCGGCTCAACGAACGATTACATATAACAGACTAGATATGAATTACCTTTCGAGGTAACGGATGGCGGAGAGACTTGGGGAAAGAGCCCGGGTTTCTTTTTTTTTTGCGTCCAAAAAAATCCGGATGTTGAGTGAAGTTTGGTGACGCGGCATACATTATGATATATTGAAAATACATGTAACGGAGGGGAACCACTTTGATCGTAATCAAGACACAAGAACAGATCTCCAAGATGAAAGAGGCGGGCAAGATTCTCGCCGATTGCCACCATGAAATACGCAATATGATTAAACCGGGCGTCACCACCTGGGAAATTGACCAGTTCGCTCAGAAGTTTATTGAAAAGAACGGCGCAATCGCCGAACAAATAGGATATAACGGATACCCTTACGCCACGTGCGCTTCTGTGAATGACGTGATTTGCCACGGATTTCCCAAGAAAGAGCCGCTGAAGAACGGGGATATCGTGACCATTGATATGGTGGTTAACTTAAACGGCTGGCTGGCGGACTCCGCTTGGTCTTATGCCGTCGGAACGGTTTCCGAAGTGGCCCGGCAGTTGTTGGATGACGCTAAGGAAAGTCTGTACATCGGGATTGAACAGGCGATCGTCGGCAACCGGATCGGGGATATCTCGAACGCGGTTCAGCGGTTCGGGGAAAGCAAGGGATACGGCGTTGTGCGTCAGTTCATCGGGCACGGCATCGGTTCCAAGATGCACGAAGAGCCGCAAGTGCCGCATTACGGACCGGCGGGCCGAGGGCCGCAGCTGAAAGAAGGTATGGTGTTTACCATTGAACCCATGCTAAACACAGGCGGGTATATGGCCGTCATCGACTCCGACGGATGGACGGCCCGTACGAAGGACGGCAGTTTGTCGGCGCAGTACGAGCATACGATTGCAATTACCAAAGACGGTCCGCTGATTCTCACAAATCAGAACTCATAGATATAGAACCCCTTTGGGAGGGTAAAGGTAAGAAGCAGAATTCAGCCGGATAGGGGGAAACGGGATGGCTGAACATGAACCGAAGAAGATAGTTACGATAACGGGTCTGACGCGAGACCTGGAAGCTTTAGGTTTACGCCAAGGCATGACCGTAATCGTGCACAGCTCCATGAAAGCGTTGGGCGGCTGGGTTTGCGGAGGTCCGCAGGCGGTCATCGAATCTCTGCAACAGGTGGTGGGTACGGAAGGCACATTGGTCATGCCGACGCAATCCGGCGATTTATCCGAGCCTTCCTATTGGAGCAGGCCTCCGGTGCCCACGGAGTGGTGGGAGACCATACGCCGGGAAATGCCGGCCTATGATGCGGCGTTGACGACGACGCGAGGCGTCGGCATCCTGCCGGAAACGTTCCGCAAAGGCAGCGGCGTGCTGCGAGGCGAACATCCGCAGCTGTCCTTCGCGGCGTGGGGAAAGCATGCGGAGCATGTGGTTTCCCCGCACGGCCTGCAGGACGGGCTGGGCGATGCTTCGCCGCTCGGACGACTGTACGAGCTGGGCGCATTCGTGTTGATGCTCGGTGCCAAGCATGACAGCAATACGTCTTTGCATCTATCCGAATACCGCGCGTCCTTCGCGGGGAAGAAGGAGATTATGCAAGGAGCGCCAGTGATGTCCGGCGGGGAGCGGCAATGGGTTGAGTACTTCGAGCTGGAGCTGGATAGTGATGATTTTGAGGTGATCGGGGAAGCTTTTGGGCGGGAGAAGAAGGTTGTGCAGGTTGGCCAGGTAGCGGATGCCGCGTCCATGCTCATGCCTATGCGGGATTTGGTCGATTACGGAGTCACATGGATTGAAGCGTTCCGCGGAACGCAAGAATCGGAAGGGTGAGTGAACACGACATGCAGAATCAGGACAAGGTTTCCCTATCAATTGGAGATATTGTAACTGCCACCTATAAGACCGGTGAATATATCGGGGAATTAACAGAGCTATCCTCGCCTAGGGGCGTCGTGAAGATCCTTGCGGTCATCAAGCACCCGACACAGGGCGATTTGCATCAGTTGTATGAGGCGGATGTGGCGATGTTCCATCAACGGAAGGCGCTCGCCTATACGGAGAAAGCACTGGTGCCTTTGAGCGCGATTCATCCTTACAGCGGCAGCATCCCCGGTTATAAAGAATCGTTGCAGAAGGCCGTGCAGCTGGAGATGGAAATGCTGAGCCGAACCGGAGATTGGGCGCGGCGGGCGCTTGAGCAGCTGGAAGAGCTGAAGAAAGATTACACATTCTAGAGGCTTCCGGCATGCGCAATACATAGATTGACGGGACAAGCACAGGGGGTAAGGACATGTCTGTTGACCGCAGGAAGTTGATCGTGGAAGCTGCGAGTCATTCCTTCGCCAGATTCGGATACAAAGCGACAACGATGGATCAGGTGGCCAAGATTGCCAATGTCGGCAAGGGGACCATATATACGTTTTTCACGAATAAGGAAGAGCTGTTCGACGAAATCATGCGCAATCTCATTCAGGACATGAAGCACGCGGCTGAAGAGGTGTATGACGAGAACGTGCCTTTTTTTGATAATTTGAACACTATTCTGTACAAAATGCTGGATTACCGCTCCACGCACGAGCTTGTGCTGAAGCTGTCCCACGAGGTCAAGGATATGGGAACGCTGATGGCGCAGGAAGCGATCGCCGCGTTAGAGAATGAAGTAGTCCGCTATATCGAGCGGAAAGTGCAGCGGGCATTGGACCAGGGCGAGATCAAGCCGTGCGATCCGTATATGACCGCTTATGTGGTGGTCAAGCTGTATCTGGCGCTGGCTTCCGATTGGACAACCAACCATGAGCCGTTGAGCAAGCAGACGATCGCGGATTTGTTCCGATTGTATTTGAAAGAGGGATTGGCGACTTAGGTTGCATAGGACTGTGGTGAGGGAACTTGCTGCGGTCTTTTTTTGTGTTTACAGGATCGGGAATGTTCTAACGAATCGTAACGACGCTTAGAAGACTTTTGGCAATGGTTATAATCTCTAACGAATCTAAATGACTCTTAGCGGGCTATTCGGAGCAAATCAGATGACCAAAATGCCTCTAAGAATGCATACGATTCGTTAGAAAATAAAGTATGGTGTTTTTTGACGTTAAGCATCGCTACGATTCGTTAGAATGTCCCCCGCAATAAAGGGATATCAGTGGTAACAAATTAATATGTAAATAATTAGGAAAACCCTCAACTTTTGCGACTCCCTGTCCGTTATATATAGTAGAAAATACGAACAGATAGGGAGTTACGAATCGATGAATAAGTTTAGGTTGAAACGTCTGGCCGGTATGGTTCTCGTCCTGTGTATGATTTCTTCGTTGTTGGCGGGCATCTCCCCGGCACGTGCGGCAGAGGAAATAGTCCAAGGGGTGGAATTCAGCACCTATCCTTCGCCCCTTTATGTATATGTTGCGGATCAGACCTATTCGCTCCAGCTGTTAGCTACGATTGAGGGTCAGACCGCACGTAAGAACGTAACGAATGATGCGATCTGGACCTCCAGCGAATCTTCTATAGTCAAGGTGGAGAAAGGCGTTCTGACAGCGTTAAAGCCCGGAACGGTTACGATCACAGCAACTTATAGCAATAAACAAAAGACCGTTACAATATATGCGAAACACTTGTTCAAACAATTCAAACTGACGAACCCGGGCTCCGCCTCGCCGGAGAATGCTTTAACCGGTAAGGTGTCGGCCGAGTTGGGTCAAGGGCTCGAGTTGAATGCCAAGGCGGTTAATGACAGCGATGTTTCCAATAACGTTACTGACTCCGCGGTATGGAGCAGTTCCAACACTTCTGTATTCACGGTTGCCAAAGGGAAGATAACCACAGTCGGTGAAGGCACCGCCACACTGACAGCAGCATACAAAGGTATGGAAACTCAGGTGGATGTCGAGGTTGGCAAACCTTATAAATCGGTGACCATACAGAACGCTTCCGGCACCGAGCCCATCCTTGAATATACGGTTGGTGAGTCGGATTATCCGTTGAAAGCCGTAGCAGAATCGATCGCAGGTACATTTAAAGATGTTGCCGATACAGCGAAATGGACATCCAGTAATGCGGCCGTTGTTATGGTAGACAAGGGAATTTTGAAGCCCGTAGGCAAAGGCACCGCCAAAATTACGGTAGAATACCTGGGTGTTAAAGATGAGTTCAATCTAAATGTCCGCCTCAAATACCAAGCGATGACGATGACTCCCGCGGAAGATATCTCTTTATTTGTCAGCGATATTCCTGTGACCTTCAGCGCGCAAGTGATGAATGATATAGCGGATGCGACGAACGCCGCGCCGGAGTGGAGTACTTCCGATCCGATCGTGGCCACGATTTCGACTACCGGTGTGGTAACCCCTAAATCGCCGGGAGTTGCAGTCATCAAAGCATCCTATCTTGGCTTGAACAAGCAAATTACCGTCAACGTCATGCAGAACTTAACCGCGCCATTAGTTATAGAGCCGGAAGCTGTTGACACGTATCGCGGTGACTCGGAGAAACTGCCTGTAGTGAAAGCGAAGACGATCACCGGCGAAAGCATGGATGTATCCAAAATCGTGAAGTGGACCTCCGATCAACCGGACCTAGTCGAGATTACTAAGGACGGCAAGTGGTTGGCCAAAGCGAACGGAAGCGCGGTTCTGACTGCAAGCATTCGGAAATACACGGCAGCAGCGGATGCGGCTCCTTATGTATCCAAGTCGGTGAATGTAACCGTGAAGGAGAAAGCGCTGGCTTTAATTCCTTCTACCACTGTTTTATCCTTGTTCGCTGGGCAGGAAGTGGATTTACCCTCGGTGGACGCGGTTTTTGCGGACGGGGTTGAAGAGAACGTAAGCGCCAAGGTTACTTGGAAAACATCCTCCGACAACCTTTTGATCAAGGGAACAAAGGTTAAGGGGCTTGTCGGTTCCAAAGTTACACTTACCGCATGCTATATGAACAAGAGCGTCAACATCCCGGTTACGATCGAAGATCGGATTCTGACTTATGAGATTGAACCGGAGACATTGGTTATCTATCCGGGCAAAACGCAGTCCATTAAAGTGACAGGCTACACCAATACCGGCAAAAAGCTGTCCGTCGGAAGCAAAATCAAATGGACCATCGGCAACACCAATGTAGCTATCGTGAAGGGAGCAAGCGTCAAGGGCTTGATTGAAGGCGCGACCGTTGTGCGCGGAACGTATCAGGGGAAACTTCTCGAAGTTCCAGTGACCGTTTACCTCCGATTGCAAAAGCTGACCCTCGCCGAGAAATCCGCCAAGCTGAGCTCGGGTTCGTCGGTTACACTGAAAGTGAACGCCGTGTTCGATACCGGCCGCACAGTGGATGTCAGCCCGCTGGTCACATGGGTTAGCTCCAACAGCGCTTCGGTTACGGTGAAGGACGGCGTCGTCACAGCCGTGAAGAAAGGCTCCGCCACGATCAAGGCAATTTATCAGAACAAGTATGTTACGTTCCGCGTGATGGTTTATGCTTAGAATCTGAAGAAAATGAGCTCTATATACTTCTATCTCAGATCTAACGAATCAAGATAGCGCTATTTAGGGTACTCAGCCGCTAAAGGGTATGTTCTAATCCCAATAGTGATACCACGATTCGTTAGAATTTTAAAATGCGATTTATTAGCCGAATAGCGTTACCACGATACGTTACAGAAACGAAAGGGAGTCTCCGCAATAGCGAAGGCTCCCTTAATCGTTTAAACAAATTGACTATTTATTAATATAGATCGTTTGGCTCTTCCCTGAAAAATAAAGCTTGAACCCCAATCCCTCCGTAAGCAGGCGAAGCGGCACATAGGTTTTCCCTTGTACGAACCGAACCGGGGACGTTACCGCGACCGTCTTGCCGTTCACGATCATTGTCTTCGCGCCGCCCTTCAGCTTGACAACCTTCCCGCCGTACGTGACGACGGTGCTCTTGGAAGCCGCATCCCAGCGAGTTTTGGCGCCGAGCGCATCGGTAATTTCTTTAATAGAAACCGAGGTTGTTCCGTTCACCACGATCGGTTTGTAGGGGCTGACGATCTCTTTGCCGGCCGCGACGACAGCGGGTTTAGCAGGATCGGTTAATGTGTTGTATTTCCCCCATATGGTTTCGGCAAAGGCTTTGGCCATCGCTTCATAGCCGGACTGGTTGGGATGTATGTCCCGGTTCATCACGATATGGGTGAATTCCCCTTCACGTCCCTCGAAGGCTTTCCCCACAGGAACAATGACCGGCTTCGGACCCGTGGTTTGGGAAGCGGCAACCTCCTCCATCGTTAAGGCAAACAGATCCGTAACCACCGACAATTCAGCGTAAGCATCCTTGTTTACGAATTCAGGCAGCGGTTGATATTGATCGGAAAGGACGATTTCGGCCGTCGGGTTCAAGGTGCGTAACATGCGCAAGATCTCTACGATATCCCGTTTGTAGTTATCCAATATAGCTGGAACCTCAGCTGCAATGGTATCAATTCGGTTAAAATCATAGCCGATAGTCTCTAGTAAATTGAGGAAATCATTGCCCCCAATCGTAACCGTAATTAAGGTAGCGGACTGCAGCTCCTTCTTTACCTCAGCCGTCTGTCCCGCGCGTTTGTCGGCCAAGTCACCGGAGAGTTCCGGCTGAATTTCGCCTGCTGTAATTGTGAGATCCTCTGCAATAGCGGCTATGTATTTCTTCAATCCACTCGTGGTCAGCCCATTAATCCCGTAATTCTTCACCTCGGTCATACCGTGGTACAAAGCCTGTTCATAGAGCCGTTCCACAAAGCCGTAAGGCGCGGAATCCGCTGTATAACCTGGCTCATAGCCGACCGTGAGGGAATCGCCCAAGGCTACATATTCAATGTTCTGGCTGGTTGGATTCTTAACGGGAGCCGCGGTCACGGCTGAAGTAAGCAAAGCGGTTAGAACCAACGACACAGCGCCTGCACTCAGTACCTTTGTTAACATAGATTCCACTTCCTTAGGATAGATTAGCAAAAAATGACATACCTCCATTATACAAAAAAGGGACTGCGAAAAGTGCAAATTTATTATTTTCTGACGAGGCGTGTAAGCATTTATTAATCAACCACATAAAAAATATTAAATTGCCATGCCATTTTGGCGGTGTTAAAATAGTATAAACTTATTACGCGTATAGAGAATATTGCGAAAATTCCGTTTTTTAACACAATGCTTATGATGCCAACAATTCATAGATGGGAAGGTTGACACAATGAAGTTAAACGGTTTGCCGGTGAAACAGGGGCTCTATGATCCGCAATTTGAACGTGATGCCTGCGGGATGGGGTTTGTCGCCAACATTAAAGGGAATAAATCGCATGCTATTGTCAGTGAAGCACTTGAAGTATTGAAGAACCTGGACCACCGCGGCGGTCAGGGCAGTGAGAAGAACACAGGAGACGGCGCGGGTATTATGCTGCAAATCCCTCATACTTTCTTTGCGAGAGAGCTGGGCAAAGAGGGCGTGACGCTGCCGAACGAAGGCGCATATGGCGTAGGGATGGTATTTCTTCCGTTTAATGAAGAACAGCGTACCTCATTTGAACAGACGTTGGAGAGAATTGTACGGGAAGAAGGACAAACCGTCATTGCTTGGAGAACGGTGCCTACGGATGACAGCTTATTGGGAGATTCCGCGAAGTCCGTTCAGCCTTATGTACGTCAAATCTTCATCGGCAGCGCGAACGGCGCGGGTGAAGGCCTTGCTTTTGAACGCAAGCTGTACGTTATTCGCAAGCGCGCGGAGCAAGCGATTCGTTATTCCGGTATGCAGGGCGGGGAGTCGTTCTATTTTGCCAGCTTATCGTGTAAGAAAATTGTGTACAAAGGCATGTTGACCACCGAGCAGGTGAGTTCGTTCTATCAGGAACTGAATGACCCTTCTTTGGAGACGGCGCTTGCTTTAGTGCATTCCCGCTTTAGTACCAATACTTTCCCGAGCTGGGAAAGAGCGCATCCGTACCGCTATGTGATTCACAACGGTGAGATTAACACGCTGCGCGGTAACGTGAACTGGATGCATGCGCGCCAGTCCATGATTGCGACGGAAGTGTTCGGCGACGACATCGGCAAGATTAAACCGATTATCGACAACGACGGTTCTGACACGGCTATGTTCGATAATACGCTGGAGTTCCTGTATCTGTCCGGACGGTCGCTGCCGCATGTGGCCATGATGATGGTGCCGGAACCTTGGGCTAACCATGACACGATGAAGCCTGAGAAGAAGGCTTTTTATGAATACCACAGTACGCTCATGGAGCCATGGGACGGACCTGCGGCGATGGCGTTCACGGACGGCACCCAGATCGGGGCGATCCTCGACCGTAACGGTCTGCGGCCTGCGCGCTACTATGTAACCAAGGATGACAAGATTATTCTATCCTCCGAAGCGGGTGTCTTGGACATTCCGGCGGAAGATATCGTATATAAAGATCGTTTGATGCCGGGCAAAATCCTGCTTGTTGATACGGCGGAAGGCCGCATCATATCCGATGAAGAGCTTAAAGCTTCGATTATCTCGGAGAATCCGTACCAGCAATGGCTGGACGAACATTTGGTGTCATTGGAAGAGTTGCCGGATGCGACCGAATTGCCGGAACCGGACCACAAGTCCGTGTTGCTTCGTCAGAACGCGTTCGGATACACATTTGAAGACCTGCGCAAAGTGTTCGAGCCGATGGCGCAAGCGGGTGTGGAGCCGATGGCTTCCATGGGGTATGACGCTCCGTTGGCTGTGTTGTCAGGGAAACCGCAACGTTTGTACAACTACTTTAAGCAACTGTTCGCGCAAGTAACGAACCCGCCGATTGACGCGATTCGCGAAGAAATCGTCACGGCTACAGGAACGACGGTCGGACCGGAGCGCAACCTGCTGCTGCCGGAACCGGAAAGCTGCCGCCAAATTCGCATGAAATCGCCGATTCTTTCTAATGAAGAATTCGCGAAGCTGCGCCATATTCGCCGTCCGGGCTTCCGCTCGATGACGCTGCCGATTCTGTTCACCGCGGCTGACGGCGCGAAAGGGCTCGAGGACGCGCTGGATCTGATGTGCGAAGCGGCGGACCGCCTGATCGGCAAAGGACATAACCTGCTGATCCTGTCGGACCGCGGTATGGACCGCGAGAATGCGGCGATTCCGGCTTTGCTGGCTGTTTCTTGCCTGCATCATCACCTGATTCGCCAAGGTACACGGACGAGAGTGAGTTTATTGCTGGAATCCGGCGAGCCGCGTGAAATTCATCATTTTGCGTTGCTGCTGGGGTATGGTGTGAGCGCGGTGAATCCTTATCTGGCTCTGGAATCGCTGGATGATATGATCCGCCAAGGCCTGCTTACGAATATTACGCATCAGAAAGCCGTGCAGCACTACATTAAGGCGGCGACGAAGGGCGTTTTGAAAGTTCTTTCGAAGATGGGCATTTCCACGATTCAATCGTACCGCGGCGCGCAGATTTTTGAAGCCGTCGGCTTGAAAGAAGAGTTTGTGAATAAGTACTTTACCTGGACACCGTCTCGAATCGGCGGCATCGGGTTGGATATTGTGGCGGAGGAAGCTTTGACGCTGCATAACCGCGCTTTTGCCGATGAGGGTGTGGATTTGACGCTGGAAACGGGCGGCGACTACGCTTGGCGTAAAGACGGCGAAGAGCATCTGTTCAGCCCGCAGACAATTCATACGTTGCAGCAAGCGGTTCGCCGTAACGATTATGGATTATTCAAGAAGTATACAGGCATGTTCGATGATCAGTCTGAGAAGCATCTGACGCTTCGCGGCATGCTGGAGTTTAAGCTGGATCAAGCGGTTGCGGTTCCGTTGGAAGAGGTTGAACCGGTCGAGTCGATCCTGAAACGCTTCAACACAGGCGCGATGTCGTACGGTTCCATCTCCAAGGAAGCGCATGAGGATCTCGCGATCGCGATGAACCGCGTCGGCGGCAAGAGCAACACCGGCGAAGGCGGGGAAGATCCGAAGCGCTTTATCCCGGATGCGAACGGCGATTCCCGCCGCAGCGCGATCAAGCAGGTGGCTTCGGGACGCTTCGGCGTAACGAGCAACTATCTGGTGAACGCCGACGAGATTCAGATCAAGATGGCGCAAGGCGCGAAGCCGGGCGAAGGCGGACAGTTGCCGGGCCGCAAAGTGTATCCGTGGGTTGCGGAAGTGCGCGGCTCCACACCGGGTGTGGGCCTGATCTCGCCGCCGCCGCATCACGATATTTACTCAATCGAGGATCTGGCGGAGCTGATCCATGATCTGAAGAACGCCAACCCGCGCGCACGTATCAACGTGAAACTCGTTTCCGAAGTTGGCGTCGGCACGATTGCCGCGGGTGTGGTCAAGGGCCTCGCGGACGTAGTCCTGGTGAGCGGTTACGACGGCGGCACCGGCGCGTCCCCGCAAACCTCCGTGCGTCACGCGGGCTTGCCTTGGGAGCTGGGTCTGGCGGAGACGCACCAGACGCTGCTCCTGAACAACTTGCGCGACCGCGTCGTCGTACAGACGGACGGGAAGCTGATGTCCGGCCGCGATGTGGCCGTGGCGGCATTGCTGGGCGCCGAGGAGTACGGCTTCTCGACGGCGCCGCTGGTTGCCCTGGGCTGTATCATGATGCGCGTATGCCATCTGGATACTTGCCCGGTCGGCGTAGCGACGCAGAATCCGGCGCTTCGCGAGAAGTACATGGGCGATCCGGAGCACGTGGCGAACTTCATGCGCTTCATCGCGGAAGAGCTGCGGGAGTGGATGGCGAAGCTGGGCTTCCGCACCCTGAACGAGATGGTCGGACGCAGCGAATTGCTGGACACGCGCAAAGCTCTGACGCACTGGAAGGCGCGCGGGCTGGATCTGTCGCCGCTTCTGTATCAACCGGAGATGGGCAACAATAAGACCCGGTATGCGACGTTCACGCAGAACCACGGCTTGGATTCCACGCTGGATATGACGCAGCTGATGCCTGCGGTGATGCCTGCGCTTGAATCCGGTACGCCGGTTCAAGGGATCTTCCCGATCTGTAACACGAACCGTGTTACGGGAACGATTGTCGGCAGCGAAGTTACTCGCAGATACGGGCTTGCGGGCTTGCCGGCGGATACGATTCGCCTGCACTTCAAGGGCTCGGCGGGTCAAAGCTTCGGCGCTTTCGTGCCGAAGGGTATGACGCTATCGTTAGAAGGCGACTCCAACGATTACGTCGGCAAAGGTTTGTCCGGCGGCAAGATTGTGGTGAAGCCGTCCGAGCGGGCGACGTTCGCTCCGGAGGAGAACGTGATTATCGGCAACGTGGCGCTGTATGGCGCCACGGCAGGTGAAGCGTACTTCAATGGCAGAGCCGGCGAACGCTTCTGCGTGCGGAACAGCGGCGTGCAAGCCGTTGTCGAGGGCGTGGGCGATCACGGCTGCGAGTACATGACAGGCGGACGCGTCGTTATTCTCGGCGCGACCGGACGGAACTTCGCGGCAGGGATGTCGGGCGGTACGGCATATGTGCTGGATGAGCACAATCAGTTCATCAACCGCTGTAACATCGAGATGGTGCTCCTGGAGCGCATTGAGGATGAAGAAGAGGCGGAGTTGCTGCAATCGATCATCCGTAACCATGTCGAGTACACAGGCAGCCCTTTAGGCCAGCGTGTCCTGAGCGATTGGGAGACCATGTTGCCGAAGTTCGTGAAAGTCATTCCGAAAGATTACAAGCGGATGATGGACGCGATTGAACGCGTGAAACGCTCAGGTGTCAGCGAGGATGAAGCGGTTATGGCGGCTTTTCAAGCCAACATGCGCGACCTGTCCCGCGTCGGCGGAAATTAAACGAATATGAACTCCCCGGTTCTTAGTGAACCGGGGAGTTTTTTTGCGCCGACAGCATGAAAATCGCCTGAACATGGTGGGAGAATCGTCTGATTCGACGCAGTGCTATATTCCATTTTGCTAAAATTAGATAAACTAAAAGGAAATAAGTTCCTGTGGTGGAGTGTGACATTGTGAAAAGAAAGCGCTTTAAAATCCCTGTGCCCTATACGTTACGCAACCGCATGATGATCATGCAGATTACAGCCATTCTGGTACCGGTGTTACTTATCGGCAGTATGTCCTACGTGGCGATCTATCACATTCTGGAGAATAAGATTCAACGAGGCGTGGAGCTCAATTTGAAGCAGGTACGGTCCAAGCTTGAGACAACACTGGATAATATGAATTACGTCACCAAACAGCAAGCGCTTGATGAGCGAACCGTTAACCTGCTTCAAGCGTATCGGAATGCCGACAAATATGATCGGTATCTGATCAAGCGGGAATTTGACTCCCGCATGCTGCTGATGAAGAACACGAATCCCGACATCGGCATGTTGTTCTTCTACTTTCCGGGAGAGGAAGGCGTCCTGTTCGAGAATCCGACCGTTCGGCTGGAGAGGGACCCGAGAACATTTCCACTGTTATCCCAGCATGAGGCCCAAGGATACAATGTCTATGGACCCCATGAATCCATGGATGGCAATCCAGGACTGGTTATCTCCTTTCTTCGCAAAGTGCAGCCGGACAATCCCGGGCTACATCAGGGTTATTTCTATTTGGAGACGAAATTTCCTCTGTCTGAGAGCCTGATTCATCATCAGCAGTATGGCATGGCGGTAAAGCACGTGCTGGCGAATCAAGCCGGAAAGATCGTGTTCACCGAACGTCCCGAAGCCTATCCGCAAGGGAATCAATTAATTGACGCTGTTAAAAAACATTATGACAAGGATCACCGAATGTACCTGTTTCATGAAACCAGTTCGCAAGGCTGGACCATAACGGCTTCCGTAAGCCGATCCGAGCTTAGAGGAGAAATCTATTCCTGGCTGACGAATTTCACAATCATTCTCGTCTTCTCCGTCCTGCTCGGTTTCTTCCTGGCGCGGCAAACCTGGCGAATGATTGTGGACAAGCTGGGATCGTTCAAGAAAGAGATTGAACAGGTTGCAAACGGTTCGTTCCAAGAGCCTCCCCAGATGCTGGACGTTATGGAATTCGACGATCTGATTTTGAAATTTGATCATATGAGAGAACGTCTGCTGCACTTGATGGAAGTCGTGGCGGAGAAGGAGAAGAATAAGCGGGACCTGGAAGTGGAGAAGCTGAAGTACCAGATTAATCCTCATTTCATCCATAATACGCTGAATACCATTCAATGGATCGCGAGGTTGAACAAGCAACACGAAATTGATCATCTCATCGCCGTGTTCACCAGACTGTTGCACTATAACTTGGGGAAGGAAGGGGAGATGATACGTCTGCGTGAGGAAATTCAAGCCATCACCGACTATGTGGAGCTGCAGCGGATTCGGTATCAATTCCATTTCCAGGTGCTGTTTGAAATTCCCGAGGAAGCCGCAGATATATACATTCCGGGTTTCCTCTTGCAACCGTTAGTGGAGAACTCCATGTATCATGGTTTTACGCAATCGGATGGTTCCATCACGATCGAAGTCAGCCGACAGGCGGAAGAATGGATTGTGGAAGTGCGCGACAACGGTCAAGGGATAAGTGAGGAAGATATCGCGCGCTTGTTCGTTGACGAGCCCTCCCGCCGTAAGTCGGGACTCGGCATCGGTCTAAGCTTCGTGGACCGGACTTTAAAGAACCGTTACGGCGATACGTACGGCTTGCAGGTTTCCAGCACGGTCGGCGAGGGGACAACGATGCGTATACGCATTCCTGTCTTTCCTGTTCAAGAACTAGGAGGAGAGAAATCATGAGGACATTGATTGTGGATGATGAGCATTTTGTACGTAAAGGACTGATGTTTACACTGCCTTGGGAGTCATTTCAGTTCAAGATTGTCGGGGAGGCGGATAACGGACAGAGCGCCCTTGCGTTCATGCGCGCCCACGAGGTGGATGTGCTGATTACCGATCTGACCATGCCGATCATGAACGGTTTCGAGCTCATGAAGCAGGTTCGCGAGGAGTTTCCATATGTGTGGATTGTCGTGCTCACGTGCCACCAGGATTTTGCTTATGCCCAGGAAGCGCTGCAGTTAGGTGCCATTGATTATTTGGTCAAAACACAGATAGAGGGCCAGCACTCTTATGAAACGCTGCAACGAATTTCCAGAAGAATTACACACGAGGGAAGCTTAAGGCACTCTTCTTCGGCCGAGCCCTTTCAAGGTGTGAACGCGACAGAGTGCGAACGTTGGGATTTCCTGTTAATACCGGTTCCGCCTGAGCCAATGGCGATTGTGGAGGTTTGGGGAGAGCTGCAACATGAGGATATGACTCGGGTAGGAGAGGTTGGTTGGTTCATCAGGAATCATCGTTACCGATCGAGAAGTGAACTGCTGGATGCGCTCCTTGAACAGGAACGCTACAAGCGCTATCTCATTATTGTAATTTCCGGAGAATCCACTTCATGGACTCGAGGATTTGAGAGGTATGTGGAACATCTCGTATTCTACGAATTCCATCCCGACCAACCCGTCTTATTCGAGTATGCGCAATCCGGCCAAGCATCGGAAGGTTCGTCCGATTCAGCAATAGCAGAGGAGCTTCGAAGCCAATGGCTGACGTTCCGATGGATTTATGGTGATCATGTATTCCACGAGTGGATGCGGACCGTTCAGCGTGTCAGACCTGCGAAATCCGCATTGATGACTATTATGGGGGACACGCTTTTTGCATGGGAATTTATCGAGGGGGTCCGGGAAATGTTGGAGCCTTGGCGTGTGACCGGCGGACCTCGGTGCTTGCGAGACCTGGTGTCCATGCTTCAAAGCATTCGCGGGATCCTAAGATCCAGACCGGTGACGGAGGAAGTTGCGATCTGCATCTGTAAAGCGGTGCGGCACATGTCCGAAAGTCTGCATGAACCGTTAGGACTCGAGGAGGTTGCCCAACGTGTAGGGCTGAGCCGCGGTTACTTCAGTCAGTGTATACGTCAGGTCACCGGTAAATCTTATCATGACATGATTATAGAGATGAGGATTGCTCATGCTTCCCGATTGCTGGCGGAAACGAATGCGTTAATCTACCAAGTGGCTGAACAGTCCGGCTTTCGCGACGAGAAATATTTCAGTAAAGTGTTCAAACATTACACCGGTCGTCTGCCCACGGAATTCCGCAACGTTTGTAATATTCAATCCCGGAACAGCCAAGGGAGAAAATCGCAAGATGAGGGTGGAATTTCGGCCGGGATGAACGAAACACTTAACTCATAAACGGGCGTAATTCCTCCAAATGAAGCCGTTCTTCTCTCTCTTCATTAAGCGGCACCGGCGTACAATGAGGGTGCAACATATTCAAAGCGGAACATAGAAGGGGGACCATCCATGTTAAGAAAGCTTGCTGTAGTATCGCTGCTGGCTTCTGTTGTTTTTGTAAGCGCATGCGCGAACTCAGGAAATACAAATGTTGAGGGTCAAAATATTCAAAACAAAACAACGAATAAAGTGGAAGAGGAGAAGATGGATCCGTATGCCCCTTACACCGAAACCATTACCTATACGGCGGCCAGAGGCGTGGATCAGAACCCGAACTTCCCGGACGGACAGAGTTGGGAGAAGAACGATTACCAGGATTTCATCGAGAAGCAACTGAACATTAAAGGCAAGCTCTTGTGGACGGCGCCAAGCGATAATGAGCAGTATTCCAAGAAGCTGTCGCTAAACATCGCAAGCAATGATCTGCCCGACTTGTTCGTTCTGACAGGGCAACAATCCTATTCCCTCATGAGGAAGCTTGTGGATAACGGCCAAATTGAGGATTTGACGGACGTTGTGGAGGCGTATATGTCTCCGACCGTTAAGGAAATTTACAAGGCTACAGAGAATAAGGCTTTCGATCCGGTGACATTCGACGGCAAAATCATGGGTCTGCCCGGCGTAGCGGAATCCCCTCATGCGGATTATGTATGGATTCGCGAAGACTGGCGGAAGAAGCTGAACCTGCCTGAGCCTACAACCGTGGAATCGTTGCGGCAAGTGTCGAAGGCGTTCGCCGAGATGGATCCGGACGGCAACAAGAAGAAGGATACGATCGGCCTGGCGGCCCAAACCGAATTCGCTTCCTGCGCGGCCAATATGCATACGCTGGATCCGTTATTCTACGTAAACAACGCGTTTCCGGTTTGTTGGCAGAAGGACGCTGAAGGCAAGATATCCTGGGGAGGTATCCAGCCGGAGAACAAAGCGGTTCTGCAATTGCTTCGCGACATGTACAAGAACGGAGAGCTGGATCCGGAGTTCGGTCTGAAGGATAACGGCAAGACCGCGCAGGAAACGGGCTCGGGCAAGATCGGCATGGTCTTCCAGCCGTGGTGGGCGCCATTCTACCCGCTGGGTACGACGCTGAAGACGTTCCCGGATGATCCGAATGTGGAATGGAAAGCTTACGTGTTGCCGGATCAGGACGGGAAAGTCGTCGCGACAACAGCGGGATATTCCTCCGATACGTTCCTTGTCGTACGCAAGGGTTATGAGCACCCTGAGCTTGCGGTGAAGATGCTGAACTATATGACCGACTGGGGTCTGCATAAATATCCGGAAATCGAGGAATTAAATCAGGTGAAATTTAAAGGGCGTCAAAGCGCGGGCTCCCAATATGTCGGTCTGGGCATCAATTATCCGGACACCGTATTTAAACAGCTGCGCAGTGTAGAAGAGGTGTTGAAAGGCAGTGCCGAGGCAACCGCATTGACGCCTGCGGACGCTGATTTGTACAAACAGCTGAAGGATCCGAAGGCGACCCCGGACAATCGGATTTCGACAGCGGCCTATCTAAACGGATTAAAGCTGGATGCGGAATCCGACATGAAGGTTGTCGTGAACGCTTATACAGGTCAGACAGAGACGATGGCCACAAAGTGGACGACACTGCTGGATACCCAGAAGCAAGCCTATCTGAAAATTATTCTGGGCAAGGAGCCTGTGGAGTCGTTCGATACTTTCGTTGAACAATGGAAGCAATTAGGCGGAGACCAGATTACACAAGAAGTGCAAGAGGCTGTGGAGAAGCTGCCTAAATAACGGCGACAGGACGGGGCGTGTACGCGGATCATCGGTGCGCGCCCTCTTCATCTACTAAATTGAACAAGGCGGTGAGAATCGTGCTAGGCAAGCTGTGGCATTCCAGAACAACACATTTATTGCTCATGCTGATTCCGGGCATCATGCTCGTCATGTTGTTCAGCATTATTCCCATGGCCGGCATCGTGATGGCGTTCCAGAAGTATAACCCGGTCAAAGGCATGTTTCATTCGGAATGGATCGGACTGGATAATATACGGTTCATGCTGATTAATCCGGAGAGTGCGCAAATTTTCAAAAATACAGTCATCATCGCCCTGCTGAAGATGACCGCGGGCTTGCTCGTGCCGATCGTATTCGCGCTGATGCTCAACGAATTACGTGTGTTGTGGTTTAAACGAGTGATCCAAACCGTCGTGTACCTGCCTCATTTTCTCTCCTGGGTAATCATTGCGGGCATTATTAAAGACATTCTCTCCTATAACGGCGTGGTCAACGTGTTGTTAGGCTATGCGGGATTTGAACCGATTAAATTCATGGGCAGCAGCGTCATGTTCCGACCACTACTGGTTGTAACGGATGTGTGGAAGGAATTCGGATTTTCCGCTGTTATTTATCTGGCGGCATTAACGGGTATCAGCCCTCACTTGTATGAAGCGGCCGAGATCGACGGAGCGACGCGCATGCAGAAACTTCGCTACATTACGCTTCCAGGCATTGCCGCAACCGTCGTTCTTCTCGCCACCCTCAGCTTGCAAAATGTATTGAACGCCGGATTCGATCAGGTGTTCAATTTATATAATCCGCTTGTCTATTCTACCGGCGATATTATCGACACCTACGTGTACCGAAGCGGACTCGAGCAAGGAAATTACGAAGTGGCCACCGCCATCGGCCTGTTCAAGTCGGTTATCAGCTTTGTGTTGATTATCGCCGCATATCATCTGGCCAAGAGATTCGCCGGCTACAAAATTTTCTAGCAACGGGAGGTGTCCGCATGAGTACGGCCTTTACTAAACGATTTAGTTCTTTCGATTGGATTCTCATAGGGTTGCTGTTTCTGGTCATGGTGTCTTCTTTCGCGCCGATTCTGCATACGATATCCGTCTCCTTCAGTAATCAGGCCAAGGCGGACTCGGGTCTTGTGACCTTGTTTCCGATTGGCTTCAACTTGAATTCCTACGAGAAAATTGTAGAGGACCGGCAGTTTCTGACGGCGTTCTGGGTATCTGTGAAACGCGTGTTCTGGGTAGCTTTGCTTAGCTTCGTCGTGACGGTCCTTACCGCATATCCCCTAGCCCAGGATCCGCGCCAATTCCGTTTCCGTAACCCGGTGATGTGGCTGCTGGTGTTCATCATGCTGTTTAACGGAGGCTTGGTGCCTTTCTATATGGCGGTCAAGAGCTATCACATGTACAACACAATGTTCGCATTGGTGCTGCCGAATCTCTTCAGCGTGTTCAACATCATCCTGGTCGTTAACTTCTTCCGCAGCCTTCCACGGGAGCTGGAGGAGTCCGCAAGTATGGACGGCGCAGGGCCTTGGCGTATGTTATGGAATGTCATTATCCCGTTGTCTGTTCCCGTATTGGCTACAATTACGCTGTTTAACATTGTCGGCACATGGAATGAATATTTAAGCGGGTTAATCTTCATCCGCGATCAGGAGCTGGTGCCGCTTCAGACATATATGCAGACCTTGTTTGTGAAGATGGACCCGACCCAGCTGACGGCTGAAAATGTGAAGCAATTAAGCGAAGTGTCTAACAAAACGCTGAGCGCCGCCAAGACATTCGTGTCGTTAATTCCAATCCTGTTAATTTACCCGTTCCTGCAGCGATACTTCATCACAGGCATTATGTTGGGTTCCGTCAAGGAATAGCTGATGCGGCATCTTTAAGGAAACTGTTTTATGAAGGGTGGTGATAATATATCAGCATTAGATTCATGCATCTTGACCTGAGGTCTTCGACAGATGGGATTGAAGCTTAACCTAATTCATGAGACGGAGGTAAGTTAATGAACATGAATGTGAAGAAGAGTACGCAGCCGAGTACGGTGAAAATGAGCAAGATGAGAATGAGTAAGGTGAAGATGAACTCAGCCAAGGCTGTAAAAGCATTTCTCTGCATGGCAGTTGTCGCTTCCGGCCTTACAATGCTCTCCTCGCAACCGACGCCCGTATCAGCTGCAAGCACGGATATCTCTTCAACCTATCAATGGAAACCATTGAAGACCGGAGCAGGCGGATTCGTGACCGGTATTGATGTACACAAGAACGGAAATACGGTCTATGCCCGCACGGATGTGGGAGGGGCGTACCGGTTGAATGCAGACAAGACGGCGTGGATTCAAGTGGTTACATCGGACAGTATGCCGGATGAGACGCCGGGAAATCACCAGGGTGTCATCAGCTTGGTGTCCGCACCGGGCGATGAGAACCTGGCTTATATGGCTTATGTGGGAAGCGTTTACAGATCTACCAATAAAGGCTCATCGTGGTCCAAAACCAATGTTTCAGGCATCTCCGGCGACGCTAACGGAAACGGCCGGACTACGGGCGAACGATTGGCGGTAGATCCCGCAAACGGCAATGTAGTCTATTACGGCACTCCCGGAAGCGGCTTGTATAAAACTCGGGACGGCGGGGCCAATTGGTCACAAGATACATCCTTGCCTTCAACAGGGGAATCGGCACAAGGCGTAACGAGCGTAGCGGTTGACGCTGGGAGCGGGACTGTATCGGACGGCGGAGTAACCCGGACGAAGACGGTATATGCCTCAGTTCATAACCAAGGAATATTCCGTAGTGATAACGGGGGAAGCAGCTGGAGCAAGATCACCGGTAACGGACTGGCCGACGCCAGAGGATTTGCAGATTTGAAAATTCGTTCCGGTGTACTCTACGTAGTGTCCGACGGAGTTTGGAAGTATGCCGGCGGGACCTGGAGTAATATCTCGCCGGCGGGCGGTATTGTAAGTGTAGCGGTATCTCCCCACACCCAAGGTAAGCTGCTCGCCTTCAACGGCGGCGGGACACCGTTCCGCTCGGTGAACGACGGCGTCAACTGGACTCAACTGTCCAAGAGCAGAACGGCATCGGATGTTCCCTGGCTGGCTTGGACGGAAGAGGACTGGATGTCGGTCGGGAATGTTGTTTTTGACCCGATTATGCCGGATAAATTGTGGTTTGCCCAAGGGATCGGCGTATGGACTTCCACCGATATTAATGACAACGACCTGACGTGGAACTCACTGAACAACGGGATCGAGGAGATGGTGTCCACAGATGTTGTAGCGCCTCAGGGGGGGAAGCCCGTCACCTCCTTCTGGGACCGTCCGATTTTCTACCATGGGAATCCGGATGTGTACCCTTCGGTCCATCAGCCGTCTCCTCGCTTCAGCTCCGGCTGGGATCTGGATTATTCCTATAACAATCCGAATTTCCTTGTAGCTGCGGTATCGGACCACCGCTTCTGCTGTGAATCCGACGGTCATGCGTACTCAAGCGGGTATTCCACAGACGGGGGCCAGAACTGGACCGCCTTCCCGTCCGTACCGGCGGAGATGCGCTTCGGTAACATCGCGGTCGCCGCATCGGATACGAACAATATCGTGTACTTGCCGTCAAACAACAAGGCGCCGTTCTACACGAATAACCGCGGCCAGTCTTGGTCACAAGTAATCTTGCCAGGCACGGAGAACAGCTACGATGAGCAAGGGAATTACAATGGCGGCTCCCACTTTGCCTACTATCTCAACCGACATGTGCTTGCGGCCGATACGGTGAATGACCTAACGTTCTATCTGTATCATCAGAACTTGGGAATGTTCCGCAGCACGAACGGGGGACAGAACTGGTCCCTTGTGAATACATCTCTGCCGAAGGGGTGGACAGTCGGCTGGTTTAACGCCAGCTTGAAATCGGTTCCCGGCAAAGCGGGGCATTTGTTCCTGACATTCGGGCAGCTGGATGAAGCCTCCTATTCCATGTACCGTTCCACCGACGGCGGAGTAAATTGGACGGAAGTGACGCAAGTCAAGGACGCGACGGCCATCGGCTACGGCAAGGCGTTAAACGGCGGCTACCCAACGATTTATGCAGCCGCAACGGTGAACGGCTCATACGGTGTATGGCGCTCCACGGACGAGGGAGCAAACTGGGAGAAGACGGCTACCTATCCGCTGGGACTGTATGATCGCGTAACGGCAATCGACGGTGATAAGGATACGTTCGGCAAGGTGTATGTGGGCTTCAAAGGGAACAGCTTTGTCTACGGGGAGCAGGCAGGCGCCCCAGGTAATAATAACGGCAGTGGAACCGGATTGACGGCAACATATTGGAACGGTTTGAACTTTGAACAATGGGTGACCAATCGGACGGAGAATGTCAACTTCGATTGGGGTACCGGTTCGCCGGGCGGGGGCGTAAACAGCGACAACTTCCTGGCAAGGTGGGAAGGTTACGTGCAGCCGAAATTTAATGAAACATATACGTTTCATACTTGGTCAGATGACGGCGTAACACTTGAAGTGAACGGTCAGTCGCTCATTAATAAATGGGTGGATCAGGGACCGACTGAATGGACCGGAACCATAACGCTTCAAGCCGGTCAGAAATACAGCATTCGCCTTAACTACTATGAGAAAACCGGGGGAGCCGCTTCGAAGCTTTATTGGTCGAGTCCTTCTCAATCTAAAGAGATCATTCCGGCATCGCAGTTGTATACTGCTAATTAATTTCACAATAAGGAACCCTATTTCCACGCAAGGTGGAAATTGGGTTTCTTTGCTTGCTGAAGAATTGATTGACGCTTATATGGAAACCCGATATACTAGGAACGTTATTTGAGAATTATTCTCATTAGGTTATGAGTCAGGTTAATTATAAAGCAGAGGAAATCTATTTATGGCCAAACGTGGGATTGCAATCATCGCCTTCTTCATATGTTCGAGCTTCATCATCTACGTTTCGTCCAGGTGGAACGCGTTGGATTTGGGAAGCAGCTTAGCGAGGCTGGCCGCCAGTCCGGGATGGCTGCTGTTCATGTCAGCCGGCTACCTGCTGTCCTTCGCATTGAAGGCCAAAGCCTGGCAGCTGTACCTGCGCAAAGAGGCTCGCCTGCCGTTTCTCGAGAGCATGGCCGGCTTGTTGTACAGCCTCGCCGTCAACCATCTCCTGCCGGTGAAGGCGGGAGATGCGGCCCGCATGGCTGTGGTTGCCGCCAACGGACGCGTCCCGTGGGCAACCGCCGTGCATTCTGTCGTCATCATGCGCGTCCTGGATCTGTTGGTCCTCGGCGCATTCGCGGGAACGGGCGCCCTGGTCCTGGGTTTTGGCTCCGTGACAGGGATCGTTTGCGCCATCGCGCTCACAGCAGCAGGACTGGCATTCCTTCGGCCACTCAGCCTACGCATTCCCTACCAGGCCGTCGCACGGCATCTGCAGCATATGGACGTAACGCTTCGTTCCAAGCAAGGCATCACTATTCTGTTCCTGATCCTAGCCTCTTGGCTGGCGGAGGGCGCCGTTGTTTACGGAACTTGGCACGCGCTGGGCTGGAACTTCACCGCGATTCAATCCGTGTGGCTGAACAGCCTGACGGTCGCGGGCCAAATTTTTCACATTACACCCGGGGGCATCGGCACCTACGAAACGACCTTTGCTGCAGGAGCAAGCCTGCTAGGCTTTGCGGGGAAGGACGCTTTAAGGGCAGCGGTTGCCGCGCATGGGTTTAAGTTTATTTTTTCCTACATAGCGGGATTATGGGCCTGGTGGTACATGCCTCTGAAATGGAAAGATATTCGCGACTACCGACAACGATTGAGAATTCAAGCAACTGAGGAGAAACCACAATGAAAAAAGCATCCGGTTTTGAAATTATCGCCGCAAGATGTTGGAACTTGCTAAATGAAGGCAAGCCGTTCACGCCGATTTTTACGGTGTCTGTGTATTTGATGTACCATTTCCGAGACCTTGGTGACCCTGGATTTCTGGCGTCCGCCGGATTGTCCCTGCTGTTCATCCTGCCTTTATTCGCTCTGTTCTTCCTGTTCGACTTTCCGTTAATGCTGCGTAACTACCTGTGGCTTCCCTTGGTTGCGGCGCTCCTGATTTGGGAACCGTTCCCGCTGTCGCTGGCATGGACCGGACTGGGGCTCTATTTCTTTTTCACCGTATACTTCTGGGGCACCTTCTATTATCATCTCCGCATCGGTACCTCTTGGTGGAACTTCCGGCGATTCTGGAAACTGGTTCTGAAGAACAGCGACTCCACCAGCGGCAACGCGCAAGAACAGATGCCTAAGTTTCTGTTGCTGCTTTTTCTATGGGAGGTGTACACATGGTCATTATCCTCCGGGCCCGATCAACTAAACCCAACCGAACTTTTGCCACTCCTGTGGTTTACCCTGGGTCTCGCTGTATACGCATGGATTTTGCACCGTAATCTGTTTGACTGGAAACCGAAAGAACTCGCGACCGGCTTAACGCAACCCCTCAACGACCCACCCGTGGCGGTCAGCGAGAAAGTGATTGTGATCGTGATTGACGGGATGCGGAAGGATCGTTTTGAAGAGGCAAATGCGCCTTTCCTGAAACAGCTGCGCGCCGAAGGTACCGAGTACACCCAGATGGAAACGGTTTATCCCGCGCGGACCGTGGTTTGTTTCTCGTCGATGTTCACCGGGACGTACCCGAGGGAGCACGGCATCAAATCCAATATGGTGTGGAGTTTGGGTATCAAGGTGGAAAGTATCTTCGATTCACTGCGGCGGGTTGGGCGTAAAGGACGTCTCCTCGGTATCGCTCACCTGATCGACTCCATGGGGGACGATGTGGAAAGTGTGACCGCCGTCATGCACAATGACCTCGCGGATCGCAACATTATTGAACGGGCCAAGCTGATTATGGCGGAGCAAAATCCCGACCTTCTGGTAGCGCAGCTCATCGCGACGGATCAAACCGGGCATAGCATGGGCGCGCTGTACGACGAATATGTGCAGAAAATCGAAGAAGCCGACGCCTTAATCCGCGAATTCACGGAATGGCTGGAAGCGCGGGGCATGATGAAGAACACGACGCTGCTCATCTGCGCCGATCACGGCCAAGCTGACGGCATCGGCGGACACGGTCACCTCGATGAGGGCGAGCGCTTCGTGCCGTTCTTCCTGCACGGCCCGCACATCGCGCAAGGTCAGCGCATCGACACGAGGCATTCGCTCGTGTCGGTCGCGCCGACGATCGCGCATCTGCTCGGCGCGCCGATGCCGAGCCACAGCCGCGGCCCCGTGCTGGCGGAAGCGCTGAAGGCAGGGCACGGGAACGGGACCTTGGAGGGGGCTCAGCTCGTTGAGTCCGACAAGGTTTCGGGGCTTGGCGCGGCGGAGCCGGCGCTCGGGGTGAGGCGATGAGCGAGCGGTACGTTGTCGCGACTCGGACTGATGCCGAACGGAGCTTGCCGGCGATCGTCGTGTTCTTACCTGCCCATAACGAAGAGGCCAGCATCGGCGGCGTTATCGCCCGCATCCCCCGCGACTTCGCCCCCGGCTACCGGGTCGAAGTGCTTGTCATCGACGACGGTTCCCGGGACGGAACCGTCGCCGCTGCATTGGCGGCGGGCGCGGACCATATCGTCCGCTTCCCCGCCAACCGCGGCCTGGGCGCCGCCGTGCGCCGCGGCCTGGCCGAATGCTGCCGGCTGGATGCCGCAGCCGGCTTAATGATCGACGCGGATAACGAGTATCCGCCGGAGCAGATTCCGGATGTGCTCGCGCCCATCTTGGGTGGAGAGGCCGATTACACGTTCGGCTCGCGTTTCCTCGGGCACATCAAGGGCATGTTGATCCATCGCCGGCTCGGCAACTATGGATTCACGTTACTGCAGTCGGTGCTCCTGCGCAAAGTCATCTACGACGGCCAGTCCGGGATGCGGGGATTCTCGCGCGAGGCGATGGAGGAAGCGGAGATTATTCATGATTACAACTATGCTCAGGTGCTCACGCTGAATCTGGTGCGCAAGGGCTTCCGCCTGAAGGAAGTGCCGATTCAGTACCAAGTGAGAACGGAAGGGCAATCGTTTATTAAATTTAAAGCCTACATGAGTTCAGTGCTGCCAGCCATCTATCGCGAGATGAGACGTCCGGTGAAGCGCAAGACGAAGGAGCAGAGGTATGCGCGGAGAGCGGAAGAAGGAGCAGGGAGAAGACAAGGTACGGCCAGGGAGCAAACAGGGCGAACATAAATCCAAAACAAACCATTCCTTGCCCGATCGTGCTCACATGAGCACTAATCCCGCGCAAACCGATTTTACTCAGCCTGCTAAAGTACATTCGAGCATTATTCCCGCCACCATTCTAAAAGTCGCCCCCTGGCTCCTGCTTCTTACCGTTGCCATCTTCTATCTGTCATGGGGAATCACCCATAGCGGTCCTGTCCGCACTTGGGATGAGGCGGATTTCGCCTTGGCGCTCCACCGCTTTGATTTGCTGGCGATGCAACCTCATTTCCCGGGGTATCCGTACTTTGTGCTCGGCGGTATATTGATGCATCGTTGGCTGGACGATCCGGCGCAGGCGTTGGCCGCATGGAATTTGCTGCTCACCGCTACTGCCTTGGTTCCTCTATACCTTCTATCCCGACGTTACCTAACACCCATGACATCTGCTGCCCTAGCCGCTTTCCTCATCACCATGCCTTACCTGTGGCTGCTAGCCTCCCAACCGATGTCCGAAGCCTCGGGTATTGCCGTGCTTTGGTGGTTTCTGTGGAGTCTCGCCTATGCCCTGGAACACAGGTCCACGAAACGATTATTACTTTCGGCGGCGCTATTTGGAGTGTTGATGGGCATTCGTCTGTCTTTTGTCCCCTTCGGCGCAGGCTTGGTGTATTTGTGGTACGCGCATTACATCAGAGACTACACGACTAAACGACGCAAATTCTACCCTAGACTATTGTTCATTCTCTCCACGGCGTTGGCGTTCCAGCTCATATGGGTCATCGGCTTGGCCGCTTCGGAAGGGGGGCTTGCGGGCTTTCTGCAGCTGTCGGTGGCCTTTGTGCAAGGACATTTCAGCGAATGGGGCGGGGGAGCGGCGTCATCCTCGTTACCTATGGGGGAGCGTGTCCTGCAGTATGGCATCAACTACTTCTGGACCGGGTTGGCAGCTCAATCCTGGATCCAGGCCGGCGCATGGGCGGTCATCGGTTTAACCTCCGCCTACTCATTCTTATCCCGCCCCAATAACTCTTCCACCAAACCCGACCCTATCCTAAAACTCATTCTATTGGTGGTTACCGCTTACGGGCTCTGGGCCTTTTTTGCTCAAAATATCGAGAAACCCCGCCATCTGTCCCCGCTCGTAGCGGTCTCCGTATGGCTTGTTCTTGCATATGCCTTGCAGACTGCGAGCAAAACTCAGCTGCATCGCGGCCTTCTCGTCGCGCTTACCGCGGGCATCGCAATGAACCTCTACACCGGGACGGGATGGCTCACCGAGCAAAGGATGAAACCCTCGGCCGTGGCGCAGCTAGGTAACTATATGGAATCGGTAAACGAGCCGCTAGTCCTTTACACATGGGAAGAAACCCGGGTGCTGGCCTACAATGGGGCGGATTTTCCTCATCAGCGGATCGAGACCTTTGAACTATTTAAAGCGGAAGCAGAGGCTCAACAATCCACCAAACGTGTATTCGTGACGGACCATGTCCTGAACGGATTCCACGCGCAAAATGCAGAACTGGACGGCCGATTTGTGAAAGTGGCGGCGTTTCGGGCACATCCGATTTTTGACCCTGTATATGCGGATATTGTGCTGTATGAATGGCTTTCCCCATAAGGCTGAATCGTCTGAAAATTTAGTATTGACACTCTCATTGAAAATGATTATCATTATCCTCGTGGTCAAAAAGATGGAAAATTGTTAACAGCGAGGTGCAATATGTCAAAAGTGACAAAGTCTTTTGGAATCTGGGTTTTCGCACTCCTTCTTCTGTTTCCTATACAGGTCCAAGCCTACTCTTACGGGGATGCCAACGAAGAAGCGGTGGCTGAAACGTTCAAGCTGGTGATGTCGAAGGTCAGCGGTTCCACACCGGATTGGGCCGGAGCGCTAGCCGCATATAAAGTAAGTCGTTCGGAGATCTCCTCCCATTTTGGAGCTTCGGTGGCAACTACCCTGGATAACAACTTCAAGGACAAGAACAAAGAGTTGGTCATGGCGAACTTCAAAGCCGTGATGATTATGAATCTGGACCGCCGAATCGACTATGCGAAGAAGGATTTCAAGGATTATACGAAAGCCAAGCTTCTGCTCGCCAAAGGTAAAGCCACATACGATGCCTTGGCGCCATACATAAACAGCGATGCGAAAGTAACGCAAGCGGGTCAGAACTTTGAGACCGCATTGGAAGCGCTAGGGAATCCCGGATTGTTCGGGGTAGGGGAGAAGCCGGCCGACTTTGAATTATTCAAGACGAGCCTGAATGACATCTACACGTCGGTGAAATCCACCTTCCCTTACAAAGAAGCCGCTGCGCCAGCAACCAAGCCGGATCCGAAGCCTTCCACACCTGTGGTGAAGCCGACTCCGAAGCCGACTCCGAAACCTACGCCGAAACCTACGCCGAAGCCGGCAACGGACACGCCGAAGCCTTCCGTGAAGCCCTCGGAGCCTGCAACTCAGCCTGCTAAGCCTGCAGAAACGATCAAGCCTGCAGAGCCAACAGAGCCGGTAAAAGTGCCTGAAACCGGCACCGCTACGGATCCAGCAGTCAAGCCCGCAGATCCGGCAACGGATCCTGCGGTGAAGCCTGCAGATCCGGCAACAGACTCTGCGGTAAAACCTGCGGATCCGGCAACGGATTCAGCGGTAAAACCTGCGGACCCCGCTGCAACGCCGCCCGAAACAGCGGATCCGCCAACCGAGCCGGCTGAAGAGCCCGCTACGGAAGTGACTTCCGCAGAAGTAACCGCCGACAGCGAAGCTGCCGCCGAACACGCTCCGATGGAGCGCGTTTCCAAGACGAACGGCGCGGTAACCGTAGGCTTCATTGCCGGGTTAGCCGCGGTGTTGGGCGCCATTCTATGGTTTTTAAAGAAGAAAAAATACATCTAATTCACAAAGGAGCTTAACGCATGCGCACAAAATTCACAGCTTTACTTACGGTACTCGCCCTGATTTCTTCTGTATTTTTCGGATTGTCCTCCGCCTTGGCCGCGGATAGCAAGTATGCAATTACAGCTGACGCCGAAGTTCAGGCACAGATTGACGCTTTTGCCGCAATAAAGAAAATGTTCGATGATTCCGCACCGCTGGCTGATATTAAAGCCAAATATGAAGAGAAATTCAAAACACAAGTTGCAGCCATTGACGCGACGATCGCCGAAGGCAACCCGAAAATCAACGACAACGTTTTATTCTTCCTGGACGCTGCGGTGAAAGGCGACATGAACGCCGCCCAAGCGAAGCAAGCGGTAGACAAAGGTTTACAATGGTACTTCTACTTTCTGACGAAGAGCATGTTCAGCAAGCAAGTAAGACCGGCACTTGAAGCGAAGGACACGGCGAAAGCTAAAGTGGAACTGGAGAAAGCGATCCAAATCTACGAGCAGGTGCTGGAGCCGACCGTAGTGAAGCGCGACGCCAAGTTTAAGACGAAGATGCAAGATGAGCTCGCTACCGTGGTTATCCCATCCTTGCAGAAGGATGTAGCCGCAGGAGACCTGGATAACTACAAGTTGCACTACCAAATGTACGACAAGACTCTGATCAAAATGTTTTCTTACGCAGCCCTGACGTACGCTGAAGTTTCTCCGACGAAGCCGGTTGCGGACCAACCTGCGGCGATGACGGAAGGTTACTTCTTCTTCTCTTCCGTATACAGCTACCTGAAAGGCGGCAGCGCGGCAGATGCAGACTATATTCTGAAAGCTTTTGCAACCGGTAAAGCCTCTGAGCTGGATCTTGCGAAAATCAAAACAGCGATGAACCGCGCCATGATCGGCAAGGTTAGAGAATACGTGTTGAAAGCCGCGGATTACGCGTCCCAAGGCAAGTCCATTGAAGCGCAAGTGTATGCTATGGAAGGTAACATGTTCCTTGCAGCTCAAGAAGTATTCATTTCTGAGAAATTAGGCGCGGATGCTTATACAGCGGCTGTTCTCAACGGCGTTCAATTCGCCAAAGCCATTGCGGCTAACGATGTAAAAACAGCCCAAGCCCACACGTTCCAAGTGATGAAGACATTAGCGAAGCTAAACGGACTTTCCTTCATCATCGGTACCAAATCCGTTGAAGTTAACGGCGTGAAGAACACGATCACGAATGCTTCCTTCGCTAACGCAAAGACGAACCGCACCCTGGTTCCAACGCGTTATGCCGAGTTGTTGGGAGCAACGGTTACTTTTCAACCGACAACGAAAAAGATCGTCATCAACTACAACGGCACAACAACGGAGTTGCTTCCGAACGAAGCAGCAGTTACGGTGAACGGTGAAGTGAATGCCGAGAAGAAGCTGGATCAACCGGTTGTAGCTTTGAAGGGTGTAAGTTATATCCCGATGCGCGCCGTAGCGAACTTAATCGGATATGAAGCTTTTTACGCTAAAGGTGAAGTACTTATCGTTAAGTAAGATTAATCAAGAGACAAACACTTGGCCCATGTGGGTTCAGGTGTTTGTCTTCTGTACCATACAGATACGGCAAAGGGGCTGCGGAACACCATGGATTTGCAAGCTTTCTTGATCACGTTTCGGGAAGCGCTGGAAGCGATATTGATTGTGGGTGTCATTGTTACATATTTAAAAAGAATCGATCAATCTCAATGGAATAAATGGGTTTGGATGGGTGTCATACTGGCGCTTGGCGCGAGTTACGTGGTGGCTCTCCTGTTCCAGGTGGTTCTAACCGGATACGGGATGATGTCCAGCCAAAATTACCTGAAGATGGGCATTATGGTCGTTTCCGCCCTCTTGTTAACCCATATGATTCTGTTTATGTCCAAGCAAGGCAGGGACCTCGAGGGTGAAGTGAAAACCCAGGTCACGAAGATTCTTACGACAGGCAGCATTATCAACATGGTGCTTCATTCATTCCTGATCGTTCTCCGGGAAGGCGTCGAAACGGTGTTCTTCTTCGCGGCCATCACGGGAGGAGACATCGGCCGCGCGCTGGAAAGCTGGGGCGCGCTGTTCGGTGTGATCCTGGCGCTGATCATCGGCTACCTGTTCTTCCGTTCCGCCAGAAAGGTGAAGCTGAGCACGTTCTTCCGGGTGACTTCGTTCTTCCTGATGTTGATTGCCGCAGGGTTATTGGTGCAGGCGGTAGGCATCGCCCAGGATCTGAAAATCATCGGCACCGTTTATCGGACCGCTGGCGGCGAAGTGGGCGAGGTGTATAACATCACCTTCCTGATGCCGGAGCATCCCCTGGATGAGCAGCAATACATTCGGGATACCGGCGAGAAGCCGTTGATTAACGGGCAGGTGGGCACGTTCCTGAAAGCATTCCTGGGCTATTCGCAAAACCCGTCCGTTGAAGAATTCGGCTTATATTGGCTGTTCTACTTTGTGGTGTACATCCTGCTTTCTGCCAAGAAGAAGCGCGAGGAACAAGTTCGAGCGGCTATAGCGGCATAAGCGATTGTGACTAGAGACATCGGCGGGGTTATCCCTCTCGGTGTCTTTTTTTGACATATAGGAAAAATGTTGATATTTCAATAACAAAAGCATGGTACGATAAGAGAAAAATGTAAGGGGCGGCTCATGCTCATGAAGAAAATTACGGTCATCGGCACAGGTTATGTCGGATTGGTTTCGGGTACGTGTTTTTCGGATTATGGCAACCGGGTGATATGCTGCGATATTGATGCGAAGAAGATCGATCGTTTGAAGAACTATGACATTCCGATTTACGAGCCCGGGTTAGAGCCTTTGGTGCGCAAGAATGTGGAGCGGGGGAACCTTAGCTTTACGACGGATATTTCGAACGCGATCCAGGAATCCGATATTATCTTCATTGCCGTGGGCACACCGATGTCCCCTTCAGGCGAGGCGGACTTAAGCTATGTGAAAGCCGCGGCGGAGATGATTGCCAGTCATATGAACAGTTACAAGGTGATTGTGGTCAAAAGTACCGTACCTGTCGGGACGGGGCGGATGGTGCAGAAGTTGATTCAGGAACACATAGGGGAGCGGTTAGTCTCCTTCGATGTGGTATCCAATCCGGAGTTTCTTCGGGAAGGCTCAGCGGTTTACGACTGCATGAACATGGAACGCGCCATTATCGGCTCCACCGGGGAGCAATCCGCCGATATTATCCGGGAGCTGCATGCTCCTTTTGAAACCAAAGTGTTGGTTACCGATCTGGAAACGGCCGAAATGATTAAGTATGCCGCCAACGCTTTTCTGGCTACGAAAATTTCGTTTATCAACTCCATCGCGAATCTGTGCGAGCGTTACGGAGCGGATGTAGGGCATGTGTCGGAGGGGATGGGCATGGACAGCCGAATCAGCGGCAAATTCCTGCAAGCGGGCATCGGCTATGGCGGCTCCTGTTTTCCTAAAGATACCGAGGCGCTTCGCTACATGTCACAGCAGGTGGATTATGATTTCTCCATGCTGGATGCCGTTATCCAAACGAATGAAGCTCAACGCATGATTGTTGTCCGCAAGGCGCAGGACCTGTTGGGGGACTTGGGTGGAAAGACGATTGCTGTGCTTGGGTTAACGTTCAAGCCGGATACGGATGATTTGCGCTATGCCCCTTCGTTGGATGTTATCCCCGCACTCGTCAGGGGCGGAGCTTATGTGCGCGCCTTCGACCCGGTTGCTGCGCATGAGGCTGAGATGCTGCTAGGAACCGAACGTATTACATACTATCGTGACTTATACGAAGCGGTGGAGGGGGCGGATCTTTGCTTGATTTTGACCGAGTGGGAGGATGTGCTGCATATGGATTTGGCCCGGGTGAAGGAGCTGGTGAAGCAACCCAAATTCGTGGATGGACGGAATTGCTTCTCGCTTGAGCTAATGCGTCAACGGGGATTCAGCTATCGGTCCGTAGGCCGGCCGGATGTGGACGGCGTCTTGGTCTAGTTCTCTTTTGCCATAGCAGAGCGTAGGTTAAGAAGTAAGTTCAATAAGTGTAAAGGGTGAGAAGGAATGGTTTCCACGGAGGATAAAAATTTCGCGTTACTGGCGCATTTGCTCGGGTTATTCACGAGTATTGTCGCACCGCTGTTAATCTGGCTGTTGAAGAAAGATTCCGCTTATGTGGAACGTCATGCCAGGGAAGCAGTCAACTTTCATATTTCATTAATTATTTATTATTTTGTGGCCGGGATTTTGTGTATCCTATTAATCGGTTTTGTGCTGTTGCCGCTCATCGGGTTGTTGCATCTGGTGTGCACGATTCTAGCGTCTGTGAAAGCTTACAACGGCGAGGAATATCGGTATCCGTTAACGATTCGGTTGCTTAAATAAAAATATCCAACTAAGCCAGAATTCCTTAGGGGGTCTGGTTTTTTTTGTTGTGAGTGCGGGCGTGCTATTGACATCGAAAATCAACAATGTTATATAAAATAGTGGATAGCACTCAAGAAGACAGAGTGCTAAATGTGTACCATTTTGAGAGGAGAATCACCATTACTATGGAGAAGAAACAGTTCCAAGCTGAATCCAAGCGTTTGCTGGAGATGATGATTAATTCCATTTACACACAAAAAGAGATTTTCCTAAGAGAATTGATTTCAAACGCCAGCGATGCGATTGACAAGATTTATTACAAGGCGTTGACGGACGATACACTGGTTTTTGACAAAGAGAATTACTTTATTAAGGTTACGGCGAACAAGGATGCGCGCACGTTGACCATTCGCGATACCGGAATCGGGATGAATCAAGAAGATCTGGAAAGCCACCTCGGTGTCATTGCGAAATCCGGTTCCCTGGCGTTCAAGAAGGACAATGAGGCGCAAGAAGGGCACAACATTATCGGACAATTCGGGGTGGGTTTCTACTCCGCGTTCATGGTGGCTGATACGGTTACAGTGATTAGCCGTGCTCTTGGTAACCATCAGGCGTACAAATGGGAGTCCACCGGCGCGGAAGGCTACACGATTGAGCCGTGGACGAAGGACGAGGTTGGTACGGAGATCATCCTGAACATCAAGGAGAATACGGAAGATGAGAGCTATGATGAATATCTGGAAGAGTATCGTCTCCGTTCGATCATCAAGAAGTATTCCGATTTCATCCGCTACCCGATCAAGATGGATGTGTCCTCCCGCAAGTTGAAGGAAGGCACTGAAGACGTTTACGAGGATGCCAGCGAAGAGCAGCAACTGAATTCGATGGTCCCGATCTGGCGCAAAAACAAAAGCGAACTCACGAACGAAGACTATGAGAAGTTCTATGCGGAGAAGCACTACGGCTTCGACAAGCCGCTGAAGCATATCCATGTGAGCGCGGACGGCGCGGTTGTGTATCAGGCGATTTTGTATGTTCCGGAAAGCATGCCTTTTGACTATTACTCCAAGGAGTATGAGAAGGGGCTGGAGCTGTACGCGAACGGCGTGTTGATCATGAACAAGTGCGGCGACCTGCTGCCGGATTACTTCTCCTTCGTGAAAGGGATGGTCGATTCCGAAAGCCTGTCATTGAACATCTCCCGCGAGATGCTGCAGCATGACCGTCAGCTGAAGCTGATTGCGAAGAACATTCAGAGCAAGATCAAGAGCGCGTTGCTCAGCATGCTGAAGGACGAGCGCGAGCAGTACGAGACGTTCTACAAGGCGTTCGGGCGTCAGCTGAAGTTCGGCGTGTACAGCGACTACGGCATGAACAAGGATGTGCTGCAGGATCTGCTGCTTTTCACCTCGTCGAAGGAGAAGAAGCTGATTACACTGGACGAGTATGTGTCGAACATGCCGGAAGATCAGAAATACATCTACTACGCATCCGGCGAGTCCAATGAGCGCATTGAGAAACTGCCGCAGACGGAGATGGTATCCGATAAGGGCTACGAGATTCTGTACTTCACGGACGACATTGACGAATTCGCAATCAAAATGATCATGAAATACAAAGACAAAGAATTCAAGTCCGTATCCAGCGGTGATTTGGGTATCGAACAGGACGAGAATAAGGACGAGTCCGAATCGGAGTCCGCGGAGCAAAAGGAACTGTTCGAGCACATGACGACACTATTGGCCGGTAAAGTATCCAAGGTGAAAGCGTCCAAGCGTTTGCGCAGCCACCCGGTGTGCCTGTCCACGGACGGCGAAGTGACGATCGAGATGGAGAAAATCCTGAACGCGATGCCGAACAACCCGAACGTGAAAGCGGAGAAGGTGCTTGAAATCAACGTGAACCATCCGGTGTTCACCTCGTTGAAAAACGCTTATGCGGCCGACAAGGAGAAAGCGAACCTGTACACCGCGCTGCTGTACAATCAGGCGTTATTGATTGAAGGGTTGCCGCTGCAGGATCCGGTGGAGTTTACGAACGATATTTGCAAAATTATGGTGTAATGAGCAGAGCCACCCTTCGGGGTGGTTTTTTATGATAGAAAGTATTTAATGTTGGATGATACCGAGGGTTTACACTTTTTTAGGTAGGGTGTTCGTTTACTTATTTGAACTGGAATGCCGGGTTATCCCGAACGCTCAGTGGTGTGGTGTGATGTGGTGTGATAGGAGAAGGCAATGAAAAGAGATTTGGAAAATGAGGGATAATGTGTTTAGAGAAGTGAAAATGTTTAGTAGAGTGAAAATGAATTGTAAAAAATGTTTGTCCATGAGTTAGGCAACCTGTACATGTAAGCACATCGGTTTGCGTGAAATGAGTTGTTTATAAGTAACAGCAGGTGTATCTATGAACAGCCGAAATAACTTCGACACAGCACGGTTCGGTTTAAACGAATGATTGATACGATAGGAGACTTCATCCA
The DNA here is from genome assembly GCF_001644605.1 of Paenibacillus swuensis. Taxonomy (NCBI): domain Bacteria; kingdom Bacillati; phylum Bacillota; class Bacilli; order Caryophanales; family Paenibacillaceae; genus Paenibacillus; species Paenibacillus swuensis. The sequence continues at coordinate 2,914,374 of NZ_CP011388.1, forward strand.
GATACGATTGTAAATGCTTGTCACTTACTCCGTAATATCGCTCGTTTATTCTAACAGGAACAGAATCACAAATGATATTTAATGTGTCGCAAGCGTTATACTTTCTGTAACCGTAATGAACAAAAGGAACTCGGACCGAATGACTGACATGATTCTGAATGAAGTTGGAATAATCCCAATAACTAAGTTCTTTGTTAGGATGATGTTTCGGTATAAAAACATGCTTCAGCTTAATATAGGAAACTTCACCATAGTTAAGAGTGGCCCCACCAACAAATGGCTGCTCATTGCGCATTTTCTTAAAGCCTTTAATATGGAAATTGCACGGATTGTACTCAGCTGAAATCACTTCGACAAGTCCGGTGAGCAGCTGATCTGCATCTCCTTGCTGAATGGCATGGCGAAGTTTGTGAAGGATCAACCAAGCCGTCTTATAAGTGACTCCAATAATGGTGGATAGTTGCACCGCGTTGATTGAAGCTGAAGGGTTAGCAATGAGAAATAAAGCTTGAAACCATTTATGCAGCAAAGTACGGCTTCCTTGCATAATCGTCCCCACGAGAAGAGAAGCTTGATACTTGCAGTTGCGGCATTCATACAGAGGCAGCCGACGTGTAGTAATGACATGGGCATCAGCGCAGTCGCACCGCGGACAACGGTAACCGTTAGGCCACTTGGTGGAGATCAGGATGGGAAGACAAGAAGCCTCATCATGATACTTATGTCTGAATTGGTCGAAAGTTACTTCGCTAATAGACATAATCCTCAATCCCCTCAATTAATTAAGAACAAGTGTTCGATATATGTCATATAATACCAAACAAATGTTCTTATTTCAAGTGTTTTTTTGAAAAGAACCCAAATCGTTTTCAGCTGATTCCTCGGGATAACCCAGCATCTGAATTAAATAATGTTTACCTGATTCTTCGGGATAACCCAGCATCTGAATTAAATAATGTTTACCTGATTCCTCGGGATAACCCAGCATCGGAGTTGAAATACATAAATACTTGGCAGTTGACCAAGCAACATTGACTAAGCAACAGAAGTCGGAATTGAGGGATTTCCCGGCGCTACACGATCGTGACGCACACGGCTTTTTAATGCGGTATTGCTAAGGGTGGCTGTTGTCATCGATATACATAAGATGTGAGAGCGATACCTTTTTTTTTTGCAAAAAGTCCCCACTAGGTTATACTATCACTGTAACTGCGATTGAAATCTAATCCAAACAGGAGGAATGAACATGCCAACTATTCAAGTAGAAGGTAAAGGCTCGTTTCAGACGGAAGAAGGTACGAAGCTGGTGCTTGCCCTAGAGGATAACGGGGTAGATATTCTTCACCGTTGCGGCGGGAACGCCAAGTGCACAACCTGTCGTGTTGAGGTGTTGGAAGGCGATGCAGGTCTCGTTGGTGAAGCGGAAGCCGCGCTGCTTCAAGCCAAAGGCATTACGGAACCGAACATCCGTCTGTCATGCCAAATCCATGTAAGCTCTGATCTTTCCGTTACCCCGCTGATGACCGTTGCATCCTCCGGTATGGAAGCCGGAACGCGTCCGCAAGATTAAATTACATAAGCTTACGAGCTAACGTCAGATGAAACCGCGCCGCTCCTGCCTATGATGGGCCGGGTAGCGCGGTTATTTATGTTGGGTTACACCAAAATATGGTATGATGTAAGCTGATCTTATTCTATCGGAGGTATAATCTATGACAACTCCCATTGTGCAGTTGCGCAATGTAACCAAGCGCATCGGTTCCAAGACCATCATCGATGATCTTACGTTTGATGTACCCCAAGGCGAGGTCTTCGGCTTTCTGGGCCCTAATGGCGCAGGGAAGACTACAACCATCCGGATGATGGTCGGATTAATCTCCATGACCAAAGGCGAGATTCTGATTCACGGACACAGCATCTCCAAAAACTTCGAGCAAGCCATCCGCCACGTAGGCGCGATTGTCGAAAACCCGGAAATGTACAAGTTTCTGACAGGCGCCGACAACTTGAAACATTATGCACGCATGATACCCGGTATTACCAAGGCCCGCATTCAGGAGGTCATTGACCTTGTCGGCCTTCAAAACCGCATTGACGAGAAGGTGAAAACCTACTCCCTCGGCATGCGCCAACGGTTGGGGGTTGCGCAAGCGTTATTGCACCGCCCGAGCCTGCTCATCCTGGACGAGCCTACCAATGGCCTGGATCCGGCCGGCATCCGCGAGCTGCGCGATTATCTGCGCCGTCTGGCGAAGGAAGAAGGCATCGCTATCGTTGTTTCCAGCCATCTGTTGTCAGAGATGGAGTTGATGTGTGACCGTGTCGCCATTATCCAGCAAGGCAAGCTGATTGATGTTCGCCATATTCGCGAAGAGGGTGTGCTGCAAACCGGCGCGATTACCTCGCTTGACGTGGATCAACCGGCACATGCCGCGGAAGCTGTGAATATGTGGAATGACACGCTAAATGCCGCCGCTGTGGAAGGCATGCTGCAAGTGGTCGCCGAACGTGAACAAATTGCCGAACTAAACGCATTCCTCATAAAACAAGGATACAAAGTATACGGCATTCGTACAGTAACGAAGTCGCTGGAAGATCAATTCTTAGAAATGACAGGAAGTGATCCGATTGGTTAACCTCATTCAGAACGAGAACATGAAAATCTACAAGCGTTGGCGGACGTGGATCATGATTATTTTGCTCGCTGCGCTCACGATTGTAATGGCTTATGTAATTAAGCAGGTGAGTCCTGACAGCACGGGAGACTGGCGGGTAAAGCTGGAGGAACGGGTTAAACAGTCCGAGGATTCGCTCAAGGATACACCGGAGTTTCTTCGTAAACAGGTCGAGGAACAGATTGCTGTGGACCAAGAACATCTGAAACGGGACATTCCTCCTTCGGATACGACGTTCTGGGGCGGGGTGAACAATGCTTCCTTATTAATTGTCCTGGTAACCATATTCACGGTAATCGTAGCCGGCGAAATCGTGGCGGGGGAGTTTACCTGGGGAACGATTAAGCTTTTGCTGATCCGACCTGCGAGCCGCGCAAAAATTTTGCTCTCCAAGTACATAGCCAGCTTTCTGTTTGCGCTCTTCATGCTGTTGGTGCTGTTGCTGACATCCATTCTGGCGAACGGGGTGCTGTTCGGTTTTAACGGCGGGCTCACCCCTTATTTGTATATGAATGACAAAGGAACCATTTCCGAAATCCCTGTCGTGCTGCATGTGCTGAAAACCTACGGCTACCAATGCGTTCAGCTGATTATGGTCGTGTCTTTGGCTTTTATGATCTCAACCGTGTTCCGGAGCGCTTCGCTCGCGATTGGTTTGTCCATCTTCCTGATGCTGATCGGTCCGAACATTACACCGCTTCTGATGAGATACGATTGGGGCAAATACTATTTATTCGCGAATACAGATCTGACGCAGTATATGAACGGCATACCGAATGAAGGCATGAGCATGGGATTTTCGGTGGCGGTGCTGGCCGGGTATTTTATTCTGTTTAACGTGCTTTCCTGGTTCATTTTTACTAAACGAGATGTCGCTGGGTAATTCAGGTTATCGTTAGATGTGCGTTGTTTCTTTTGGCAAAATAGTATATAATCGCATAAAAGCTTTAAAGCGCTAAATTCACTGACGGGAGAATACGAATCATGGACAAGCATAAGAAGTATAACATTGTAGACTGTACCATCCGCGATGGAGGTCTCGTGAATAATTGGGATTTCAGTATTGATTTCGTACAGAATTTGTACGAAGGGCTGAACGAAGCCGGCGTGGAATACATGGAGATCGGCTACAAGAACTCGCCTAAGCTGTTGAAAGGTGCGGAAGATGCGGGTCCTTGGCGTTTCCTCGACGACGATTTCCTCAAGAAGATTATTGACAAGAAGGAAACGAAGCTTTCCGCTCTGGTGGATATCGGACGTGTGGATGAGCATGATATTTTGCCGCGCAGTGAGAGTTTGCTGGATTTGATCCGGGTCGCATGTTATGTGAAAGATGTGGATAAGGCGATCGACCTGATTCAGAAGTTCCATGATAAAGGCTATGAGACGACCCTGAATATTATGGCGTTGTCCAACGTGATGGACAATGAGCTGATGGAAGCGTTCGAGGAGATCAAGAACAGTCCGGTTGACGTCGTGTACGTGGTGGATAGCTTCGGTTCTCTGGATCATAATGACATTAAATATTTGGTGGAGAAGTTTAAGACGCATCTGCCGAACAAGAAACTGGGAATTCATGCGCATAACAATATGCAGATGGCATTCGCGAACACGTTGGTTGCGGCGGAATTGGGCGTGGAATACCTGGACGCTTCCGTGTACGGTATGGGCCGCGCCGCGGGTAACACCCCTACGGAGCTGCTGGTTACGCACCTGAAGAACCCGAAATACAACACGCGTCCTGTCATCGATTTGATTGAGCGCCTGATGGTGCCTCTTCGCGAGAAAGAGGAGTGGGGCTACATTATCCCATACATGATTACAGGTTCCCTCGATGAGCATCCGCGTTCCGCCATGGCATTGCGTGACTCCGAGAACAAGGACAAGTTCCTGGATTTCTACGATCAGTTAACTTCCCCGGAAGTGTTGCATAAGAAGGATTAGGTTGATATAGGTTGAAGGGCTAGAATGAAGAGCTTAATTGAAGAGCTGATTGAAGGGCATAATTGAAGAGCCGTAATGAACTATTGTAGCGCGTGAAGAATGCCGCTCCTTTCCGATGATAAACGGATAGGGGCGGTTTTTATTTTAGGTAGGATTCTGTGTGAGGAGGAGAAGTGGGAATGAGTAGTTTTAAATTGGCGTATGAGGGTTGGATGGAAAAGCAAATTCAATCATCTTCAGGGGAACGGCGGCGCCGGTTATTGAACCATGGGCATGCAGAGCGGGTGTTTCTAGAGACAGTGTGGTGGCCGGCGGTGGGTAGATTCGATTGTTTGCAAGCAGAATATGAAGTCATGGATTACAGGGATCGTACGCGTTATCTGGATTTTGTGTATTTGCGGGCACCTTACCGTGTTTGTCTGGAAATTGACGGATATGAGACACATGGGCGTTCGGACCGATATACCTTTTCCGATGATCGGCGCCGACAGAATGGATTGGTTGTGGAGGATTGGAAAGTGCTGCGCTATTCATTTGATGATGTGAAAGATCAGCCGCGGCAATGTCAATTGTCTTTGCAACAGTGGATGGGACGATGGTTTGGAACACGTATGGAAGAACAAAAGGGAGGTGCGTTGGGCATAGTTCATACGGAAATTATCAGATTTATGTCATCTGGAGTAGGGACATCGGTTAGTTTACAAGACATCCAAGCTCATCTGAACATAGGAGAGAAATTGGCGCGTAAGCACCTGAGAGAATTGATGCGACAACAATGGGTTGCCCCGGTATCCGGGACCCAGCGTATTCATGCCTACAAGTTGGCCGAACGAGGCCGTTAGCGTGAGCGGATCGCCAGCTAACGGCGCAAAAGGCCGTTAGCGTGAGCGGATCGCCGGCTAACGGCGCAAAAGGCCGTTAGCGTGAGTGGATCGCCGGCTAACGGTGCAAAAGGCCGTTAGCGTGAGCGGATCGCCGGCTAACGGCGCAAAAGGCCGTTAGCGCGAGCGGATCGCCGGCTAACGGCGCAAAAGGCCGTTAGAGCGAGCGGATCGCCGGCTAACGGCGCAAAAGGCCATTAGCGCGAGCGGATCGCCGGCTAACGGCGCAAAAGGCCGTTAGCGTGAGCGGATCGCCGGCTAACGGCGCAAAAGGCCGTTAGCGTGAGCGGATCGCCGGCTAACGGCGCAAAAGGCCGTTAGAGCGAGCATATCACCGGCTAACGGCGCAAAAGGCCGTTAGAGCGAGCATATCACCGGCTAACGGCGCAAAAGGCCGTTAGCGCGAGGCGATATGCACGCCCACGCCCAACTACAGCGCGGCAACCCGCACCACCCCTTGTCCGCTCGGCCGCACATACAACGCGGTAATCTCCGAAGCCGGCAAAGGCTTGCCGAAGTAAAAGCCCTGAGCAGTGTCGCAATGCAAAGACCGCAGGATCAAGTACTGTTCTATCGTCTCCACGCCCTCGGCTACAATTTTCTTGCGCAGATCATGCCCCATCGAGATAATCGCCTTGGCAATCGATTCTCCGTCGCCCTCATCGTCCATATGGGAGATGAACGAGCGATCAATCTTGATCGTGGAGATCGGCAGCTGTGTCAGTACACTGAGCGAAGAGTAACCTGTGCCGAAATCATCAATCGCAATCCGTATACCGAGACCGATGAGATCCTCCAGCATTTTTCTTGCGACCAGAAGGTTGTTGACGACCGTACTCTCTGTAATCTCCAAACATAAATAGTTGGGATCCGCTCCCGTTTCTTCGATAATTTCCTTGACCATCGCTGCAAAATCCGCCTGCATAAACTGTTTCGATGACACATTGATGGACACCGTGAAGGGGGCGCTCGCCTCGTCCTGCCACAGCTTGGCTTGCCTGCAGGCTTCCTGCAGCACCCAACGACCGATGGGATGGATCAATCCGGAGTTTTCCGCAACCGGAATAAATTCCACCGGTGAAATCGATCCATGCTCGGTGGAGTTCCAGCGGATTAAAGCTTCTACGCCCGTGAAGTTCGTTGTGGAAATATCCACCTGGGGCTGATAATGCACGCTCAGTTCATTACGTTCGAGCGCCCGCCGCAGCAGATGCTCTAACCCCACGTCCTTCATCACATTGTCATTCTGCTCCTTGCTATAGATCCGGTATTGATTCCCGCCGTTTCGCTTAGCATGGTACATTGCCATATCCGCATGTTGAATTAACGTTTCCGCATTCCAGCCGTCGTAAGGATACACGCTGATTCCGATGCTTCCCCCTAGAAAGAAGTCCATATCCTGCAACGTTACCGGCAACATGAACACCTGCAGAAGCTCTTCCGCATACTGCACGACCTCATCGTACTCTTTCACTTCCGGAATCAAAATAATGAATTCATCACCGCCGAACCTGGCGAGCACGTGGCCTGGGTTCAGCTTGCGGCGGAGCCGGTCCGCAATATGCTTTAACGCTTCGTCACCAAAGGCATGCCCCAAAGAATCATTGATCATCTTGAAACGGTCAAGATCAATCAGCATAACCGCTAACTGGTTACCGTTCTCTTGGACGGCAATCAGCGAAGCCTCCAGCTTATGATGAAACATCAAGCGGTTAGGCAGCTTGGTAAGCGTATCGTGATGAGCCATGTAATCCAGGTAGGCTTCTTCTTCATTGCGCTTCGTTACATCCTGAATGACAGCGAGGACATACCATCCGCCGCTGACCGGCATAACATCCGTATCCATCACAAGCATCCGCTGTTCCCCTAGAAAATTCCGCACCAACCATTCCTTATTCATCCAGGGGTTGTTCGGAAATTCCTGCGTGAATTGAGTACGAAATGCATGCTTCTGCTGACCATCCAGAAAATCCACAAACGACGCTCCTAGCAGATGATCAGACATATCCCCGAACAGACGCAATGCGCTGGGATTGGCCTCCCGAATGATTCCATTCTTGTCCATCATCAGGATCGCCGCAGGGGAGAGTTGATAGAGCACTTGAAACCGCTTCTCGACCGATGGCAGGAAATTGTACTTCATCATCAGGATGCGTAAGGATATACCCCAGATAGAAGTGGCGATAAAAAATACCGTTAAAGGAATGACAACATAAGGTTTCGCGGCTTCTATAAGGACATAAAGCAGCAGAACGCCGCCTTGATAACTAAGATTGGCCCGCAGCAAGATAGCATAACGGATCCGTTCGATGGCGGCGGAAGATTTGCGGGCCGCCCAGACCGACACGCCCAAATTAACATTCGAGAATAAAACCAGAACGACGAAGATTACAATTAGACTCGGACCTATATGTTCTATTTTCCAGATTCCTTCTTCACTCGCGCCCGAGGACAGAAAACCAGGACCCCGCAGAAGAAGCGCCGCCGCATAGACGGCCATGGGCAAGAAGGCGACAAAACTGACTTTGCTTAAAGGAAAGCGTGATGACAGTCCGGCAATCTTCAAATGGAGGAGCAACGAGGTGCCCGCGGAAAGAAGGGAAGCCGGGTATACGAAGCAGGCAGCTATATATACAGCGTATTCCTTAGGAAGAAGCTGTTGAACGTATTCAAAGAAGAGCATCATGACCAGAAAGAGCGTTGTAGCTGAAGCTAAACGATTCTCAATATGTTTCGGATCTCTTCGGTAGATAACGAGTGTTGTATCCAGCAGAAAGCAAATGGGCAACAGGAAAAAAATAAACATCAGAACTGGATCGAAAGTCATATTCATCTGTTATTCACCTCATTATGTATAGGTCTTTCGAATTATACTATATACATTCTCGTTCAAACATGTCGATTCCTGCTTCGATACAGATATTTAACAAATTAATACACATTTATGTATAATTATGCAAAAAGAAAAAGGACCGACCTCCGAAGAGTCAGTCCTTGCCGTATAAACGCATGTGCTATGCCCACGATGCCGCGCCTGACCTAACCCGCCGCCTGCGAAATCTCTGACGCCTCCGTCTTCGGCTCCGTCAAAGGCAGCTCGCGCACGCCCTTCACAGCGGCGTCGGCTCGCTCCATGCGACTGACGCCGTTGAACACGCCGCCGTCCTCTACAACCAGCGCGGCCGCGCTAATGTTACCATGCAGCTCGCCGCTGCGGGAGATGATCAGCTTGCCCTTGACCGTGACGTTGCCGACGACTTTGCCGGCAACAAACAACTCGCGCGCGGTCACATTGGACCGCGCCACACCTTGTTCGCCGATCACGACGTCTCCGGCGCATTCAATATCTCCGCTGATTTCGCCTTCAATCCGGAGGCATGTCTCACAAATCAGCTTGCCCTCCAACACGGCGCCCTCGCCGATCAAAGTTCGAACAGAATTTACGTTCCTATTAGTCTTCGTTCTCCCAAACATAGCTGACATCCTTTCCCATGGGCTTGATATAAAGCTGAGGATTGATTTCTTTCCCGTCCCGGTGAATTTCAAAATGGAGATGCGGCCCCGTGCTCCGACCCGTAGAACCAAGCAATCCGATTACGGTTCCCTTGGTTACATGTTGACCGGGCTTGACCATGCGTTTGCTAAGATGCAAATAACTTGTGCTGATCCGGCTTGTATGCCCCAGTACGATATATTGCCCATGCTGTCCATCGGAGTCTGAAACTTCCACGGTACCGTCTGCCGCCGCAAACACCTTGTCCCCCGTGTCTCCCGCGATATCCAGTCCTCTGTGAAAGCTGGGTCTATGATGAAAGGGGTCACTGCGGTAGCCGAAGAGAGAGGTGACTGTACGGGAGGTAGTAGGCCATAGCGTTGGAGTAACGGCTAATTTATGCTGAGCTTCCCGAGCTTTGGCAAGGGTTTCGGCAAGATTCTTTTGCATCGTGCTTAAAAGTGTGTTTAACGAATCGTATTTGGCATTTAAGGTGGTGCTCAGGGCAATCATTTCCTCGTTACTAGGGGGCAGCCATTCCCCGCCGGCGGCTGAGGAAATCGTTTCCGACTCTGCCGAAGGTTTCGCATTCTTGGCGGATGCGGACCGGGACGAAGATTCCTTTCCGTTTCCGAGAAATCCGTTAATCTCAACCTCTAATTCCTGTAAACGGCCAAGTTGCTTCGATACTTGGTTCGCTTGCCGGGAGAGACGAATGACTTCGCTTTGAAGTTGTTCTATATCACTGTTTTTATCAATGACGGTGCGTGTAAATTGGTGGGACTGCTGACGTAAGTCCGATTCCAGCTTGGACTGCGTGTGGCTCGCGTCATAGTGCATCGTGAGAAAGATATACGTTAGTGCCGAGACGCCAAGCAAAGGTAGAGTAAAGATTAGCCACTTGGAAAGACGGAAATGCATCACTGAACGCTCAGGTTCCGGAATAATCAGTAATGTGAATTTACGCTTGTGTTTTCCGAACATGACTACTCCTTTCCGTTTAAATTTGATGGGACCCTACCTTAACGTATTCCTTGTCTATATGAAACATGCCCTTTAATTCGATTCGGACAACCCTTGCTCTTTGCCGCTCTGGGTGGAAGAAGCCTCTTGATTCTGCGGCGGCACGGTGACTTTAGCCAATTCAAAGTGGCCTGCTACCGCGCCTGCCAGAAGGCAGAAGAAGAAGGTGCCTGCGCAGATATTGGCCGCTATCGGTGAGGAAGAACCGACGAAATACCCCACGATTACGGAAATCAGGCTAATCACCGGCATGATGGTTGCGAACCGTACAATCCCCGGGTACGTCATCCGTTCAAAAAAAGGCTTAACCGGCTCAGACCCGCGGTTTTTCTTCGGATCTGCATTCGTTTCCTCAGATTTCGTATGGGACGTCCCCTCCGCAGGTGTGTCTTTGCCGGTATTTGACTTGCTCCCTTTAGAACGCCTTTTTCTAGATGCGACTAAGAGAAGTATCAACAAGGGATAGGGCAATACGATCGCGAAGAGGGGCATCACCTTGACAAAGGCAAGTAAATCAACCACATTCCTTATCGCAAAATTCGATGTCAGTAACACAATCCAGGCAAGTGTCTTGTTAAAGAACGCGGGATTGCCGCCTTTAAAGAAGCTGGACAAACCGTTTAAGATGGCGTGATAGGTCGCGATGATTTTGAACAGGAAAATGGGGAACCACACGCTGTAGAAGAAAATTTCGATGCGGTCCAGAAAATCCGTCAGATGGATACTTTGAACAAGCATATATAGGGGGTAGATGGATCGGCCGCCAATGCTGGGACCAAGAACAGCTACGGTAATTAGAATAAAGACCGTGCTGGTAAAGCTGCCAAACAGAATCCCGTAACGAATAGAGGTATGTACCTGTCTGGGCACCGTAACCATATGGAGAAAGGCCCCTACAATAATTAAGTCGCCGTAACTGCCCAATGTCAGAATGTTGGTAACGGCAAACTCCCCGAGATTGTCATTAAACAGCGGCAAAATGTCGCGGAAAGCGAACTCGTTGGAAATGAAGATAGGCAGTGTCGCGACCATGATCATGAAGATCGGGAACATAATATCATTCACCCTCACCGCCACTTCGAAAGAGCTGCGTCCAAAGTAGATCAGCACGGCGAACAATGTAAACAGAAGTATTTCTTCCGGTGTGCGTTGAAGAAGCATAGTCTTGATAAAGATGGTAAGTCCCTTGAGATCCTTGCATAGGAGCATCCAGAAATACAGGATCAAGATCAGATTAATCAGCCCGCCGCCGACATTTCCTAATTGCATCCGGCAGATTTCGAATATGTTTTTGCCCGGAAACACGGTTGCCAATTTATAAATCAAGTAAGCTAATCCAAGCGAATACAACATCGGTCCGACGGTGGTCACCCAAGCGTCAATACCGGAAACACGGATGATCTCTTTATAAGAAGCGCTGAAGCTTCCTGTAATCAATATGGTTGCTGTCAGCCAGCCCAACTGGCGGGCTCCCATTTGTTGAATGACGGGTTTCATAGCTATTCACCTCCGTTTGTTCTAATGTCGCAGATGCAGTAAATCGGAAAACCAGGGGGACACATAGCGAATGATGAACTGCGTCGGCAACATAGGTGTGATATCCAACAACACCATCAACCAGAGTACGAGGAAAATCCCGTTCAGGAAGTAATAAGTTCCACGCACGGCGCCGGACGGCTTCACCTCCCGAAACAGTTTGCGGTCGACAAGCAAGGAACATACATATCCGATAGTCATGATCAATAACAGCGTAGTACTCACAGTTTCGGCTCCTTTTTTACAATATTTTCTGAAATGAGTCCGGAACGGGTAATGTTGGTTGAAACATGCACATGAAATTTAGAATTGGGGAAGCCCTGTTCTTTCCAATTATTCTTCATACGCTTCCATTCTCCGGGAAATTCACGTGAGATGACTCGACCAAAACCAACGGCATCCGATTTGTTTTCTTGTAACTGCGCAAGCATTTGGGTCATTTTCACTTCAAATTGTTTACTTAATTTTTCCTCAATTTTCCGGTTGTTGGATTGATGAGTTACGTCCATCATACTTTCGTTCTCCACAATGGTAACGGCAGCGGATGCGTGAATATCGAACTCCGGTTTATTTCTGACCAATTTGGATTTAATCTTGAGTCTGCCTCCGGTTACGAACAGTTCAATACTTTCGTCTTTGGTAATTTGCAGCGTTGTGAACGCAACACGCCGATTGGTAAGAAAGCCGAGCGCGACAGCGTTTCCGCCGCTCAGATTACCTGTCATCTTCCCTTGGTCGAACAAGGCGTATCCCTCAAAGGAGATTTCTTTGGACGGCTTTGCTCCTTTCTGCGATTCAACCACTCCCATATATGGAATCATGCTGTCTTGACCTTCAATACTCATGGAATCCGCAACGTCTTTCACCGTGATTTGCAATGGCTTGACGAGCTCGCGCAAAGCCTCCGCGGGGAACCGTTCGAATTTGGGCTCCGCATTCAGCAGATCGTATCCCTTGCCTTTGGCGATAATCATGTAGGAAGACAGGCGGAATTCTGTACCTCTCCCCATAGATGCGAATATATTTACAATTCCTTCTTTTTTGGCAAGTTCTTCACCAATGATGTTTACACGGACATGAGACGTTGTCATGAATCGGGACATCCGATTTTGCATTTTATTGATGGCGTCGCCTACGGTCTTTCCCGTATCCGAATCGATGTAATAGCTCTTGTCTCCCCCGGTCCCGCCGCCTCCGCCCGAAGCTCCGCCCATCTGACCCGGAAGTGAGATTTGGACCGTTACACGGTATTTCCCGTCATCTTCGAGGTCAACTGCGGTAGCAAGCACAAACCCGACATCATTAATTTCTCTGCGGTCCCAACAGCCCGTCATCAGAAGAACGGAACAAGCCAGAAGAAGCAGTCCACATCGTTTAATTGGTTTCATCGGGTTTCCCTCCTGACGGATCATGGGGAATCGATTTCCCTTTCTGACCGCTCTGCTGAATGATCATATGCTGCATGCTCGGATCGACCCGCTGCTCATTGTGCACAGGCATATACTTCGGCCGCTTGTTTAACAGATGCAGGGGTGCCCGAACCAGCGTATCCTTCATATCCCTCAGGGTGAGCGGGGCTGCCGGGGACAGATAAGGAATGCCGAAGGAGCGGAGGTTGGCCATATGTCCCAACATGAAGAAAATGCCGAGCAGAATTCCGTACATGCCGAAGGTTGCCCCCAAAAACATTAGCGGAAAGCGGAGCATTCGCACCGCGATAGCGGCGTTATATCGCGGGATCGCGAAGGAAGCGATCCCTGTCAGGGAAACGACGATAACGACAGGCGCGGAGACGATGCCCGCGGTTACGGCGGCTTGTCCGATCACCAGCGCGCCCAAGATACCCAAGGCGGATCCTACCGCTTTAGGAAGTCTGACCCCGGCTTCGCGCAGGGATTCAAAGATAATCTCCATTAATAACGCCTCAATCACGGCGGGAAATGGAATCGCCTCCCTTGCGGCGGCGATGGAAAGCATAAGAGAAGTAGGCAGTAAATCCTGATGGAAAGTGGTCACGGCAACATACAAAGCGGGTGTGGTTAAAGACAGCACGAGTAAGAAATAACGTAACAGACGGACCAGACTGGTAACCCAGAACCGTTCGTAATAATCTTCACTGGCTTGCATGTACTGCCAGAAGACGGTTGGCACAATGAGAACGAAAGGCGTACCGTCTACGAATATAGCCACCCGGCCTTCCAGAAGAGAGGCCGCAACGGTATCGGGCCGTTCCGTGATCTGGACCTGGGGGAAGGGGGAATACACACTATCCTCGATTAATTCTTCCACATAGGCGCTTTCCAGAATGGCGTCAATATCAATTTTCTGAAGACGCTTCTCCACTTCTTCCACGACCGCCTGATCGGCGATTTGATCCAGGTAAGAGATGACAATGTTGGTGTTGGTCTGTTTCCCGAGCACCAAGGCTTTCATTTTCAGATGTGGAGTTTTTAACTTGCGGCGCACCATGGAGGTGTTCGTTCTTAAATTCTCAATAAAGCCTTCCCGCGGACCTCTGACCACAGATTCCGTTTCAGGCTCGGCTACAGATCTTGTGGAAGGACCGCGAAGTCCCAAGAGCAGTACAGAGCTGTCCCCTTCCAGAAGAATTCCCGTGTCTCCGCCAAGCACGGCGAGCAGAAATTCGCTATAATTACTTGAGGTTTTCATTTGTCCGGAAGGAATGGAACGCTCCGCCAGCTTCTCAATAGTCGGCTCATCACCTTCGAGAATCATGATGGCTTCGAGGGCGGCGTTAACTTGCTGCGAACTCACCAATCCGTCGATGAATACGGCCAAGGCTTTCTTGCCGCCCTGGACCTCAAATGGCAGAACGACAAAGTCCGAGCTGTCTTTGAATAAAGCTTCGATTTGTTTCTTATTTTCTTCAAGACGGGTGGAGAAGCGCTTATCCTTCAGTTCGGTCACAAAGTCATATTCCAGCAAACCCGTTTCCGGTTTGGATTTGGACTTCGATTTCTTCGTTCTCAATTTTCTTTTCAGCAACATGTGCATACCCGCCTTTCTCTTTTGTAAGAACCGCATTGGTCATGTCAAAAGTGGTTATATCTATGTAGAGTGAAATTTGCCCGGGGGTGGAAAGCAATTGTTTTGGTTTTGGATCGCGGCTGTACTGTTTATTTTCATAACGCAGATGGCAACCATATTAATACTTGAATTCCGGCATCCGTCGAAGACGATCGCTTGGATGTTTATTCTGTTTATTTTTCCAATTATCGGATTTGTTATGTATTATTTTTTGGCCAAAGAGTACAAGCACCGTCGCAGAGTACGTCGGAAAGGGAGTCTCATATCCAAGGAGGTTCGAGAGTTTGTCTTTAAAGAGGCGAATATCGTGCGCAAGCCGGAAGATGTGTGTAATGACGAATTCATGGAACAGCATAGGTTATTCGGGTTATTGCAGGCTTTGCCGGACTCCCCAATAACAACTTGTAATGAAACGCAGGTGCTTACAAACGCGGAGCAGACGTACGAAGCGATCTTTCGAGCGATTGAAGGGGCCAAGCATCATGTGCACGTGGAGTATTACATATTTCAGCCGGACAAAATAGGGACGAAGTTCAGAGATTTGCTCATTCGCAAAGCGCAAGAGGGCGTTGAGGTGCGGCTGATAGTGGACGGGGTAGGCAGCCATAATCTGGGGGCTAAATTTCTTAAGCCGCTTAAAGACGCGGGTATCGAGCAGCATTTCTTTCTGCCGCCGATGGTTGCTTTTTTCGACAAGAGAGTGAACTATCGCAATCATCGCAAAATCGTCGTCGTAGACGGTCTCACGGGATTTCTTGGCGGTATTAATATTGGGGACGAGCATCTTGGAGCCAATGAAATATTGGGATTCTGGAGAGATACGCATTTACGGGTTACGGGAGACGCTGTGTATTTTCTGCAACATACGTTCCTTACGGACTGGGCTTTTGTCAGCAAAAGAAAGATTACGCATCTGGAATATTTCCCGAAGCATGGTTGCGTGGGCAAGGAACAGGTACAGATTATTTCCAGCGGTCCCGATGTACAGTGGGATTCCATTCTGGAGATGATATTCGGGGCGATTACCGTTGCCAAAAAGAGAATCTGGATCGCCTCGCCTTATTTCATCCCGGATGACAGCATCTATATGGCTCTCAAAACCGCGGCGGTCAGCGGGCTGGACGTGCGGTTAGTGCTGCCCGGTATTCCTGATTCCAGATTGGTTGAACTAGCGGCTATGTCTTATCTGGAAGAATTGATGCAAGCAGGGGTGCGGGTGTTCTCGTACCAGAAGGGGTTTATTCACGCGAAAATCATGGTCATCGACAACATGCTGGCCACGGTGGGGACGGCGAATATGGATATGCGAAGCTTCTTCAGCAATTTCGAATTAAACGCCGTCATGTTTGACAAGAAATCGATTAGACGTATAGAAGAGGATTTTCAGCAGGATTTGAAAGACAGCAAAGAATTAGACCTCAAGGAATTTTCCATGAGGTCCCGAATGCAGAGAAGCAAGGAAGTATTGGCCAGATTGCTGTCGCCGTTATTGTAATTACTTCAGATGTTGGAGAATAGAATACAGATTCTGAGCGGGGACCTCCTGAATGAGGTCCCCGTATGTATGTAATCGTTCCTGGATATTAAACAGGTGGAAGTCTTGCGCGGTAATGCCCATCTTTAGTTCCTCCCATTTAAGCGGAGTCGACACCGGCGCGAAAGGGCGTGCCCGAGGGGTATAGGGGGCGGACAAGGTTTTGCCGGAATAATGCTGTAAATAATCGATATAAATGAGGTCGCCTCGGTTCTTCTTCAAGCGTTCAATCGTGAATAGGTTCGGGTGGGACTTGACCAGAAATTCTCCGATGAATTGCCCGATTTTCCGCAATTCGTCGAAAGTGATGCCGCGTTCGATCGGGACATAAATCTGGACGCCGGTGGCGCCTGACGTCTTTGGTACTGCCTGAATCTTTAGTGAATCGAGCACTTCGCCAACAAGATAAGCGGCTTCCATGATGCGGGGTTCGACTTCAAGGGAAGGGTCGATATCAATCACCCATTCGGCAGGCAGGGGATCGTTGATGTAATTAAAGGAGGGGTGAAATTCCAGACAGGCCAAATTCCCAAGCCATAACAGGGTCGGGAGAGAGTCCAGATTTACATAATCAATGCCGTCCAAGGAAGCTGTGCTGACGAATTCAGGTGTAGGCTCAGGGCAATTTTTCTGATAGAAAGACTTTCCGTCAATCCCGTTCGGCCAACGGATGGTTGTCAAATACCGATTGTCGCAATACTTCAATAAATAAGGCGACAACGCGGCCAGCTTGGAAAGGTAATCCGCCTTGGTGATCTGTTGATCGGGCCATAAATATTTATCCGGGTTGGATACGGTAATTTCACAGCCTTCAACGATGACAACGCCTTTCTTTCCTTTAGCAGCGCACATAAGAGACCTCCTAAACTTCAGGTACTTTAACGATTTGAGGGTGGCGGAGCAGTCCGGCCGATGTAATTTCCAATCCGGTAACCGGGCAAGGGAAAGGTTGGCTTGTCCATAGCACCGTTTCCCCTTTCAGATCGGCAGGTAAAGCGTGAAAGGGCCGTTGATCCAAGGGATGGTCCTGGATATACTGCATGATTCTCCTTTTATGGCCTACATTCAGACCCAGCGATACGCGTCCGAAATAAACACCGTCGACAGCCATGACCAGACTTGCGACTTGACCTTCCCGCACCGTGACGCCGACAATATCCACCGTCAAGTTCACCGTAATTTTCTTCTTAAACCAATCCTTGTGTTTCTTCCCTTCTTTATAAGAACCGGACAGCCGCTTGCTGACGATGCCTTCCCAGCCGTTGGTGCTGACCCAGTTCCATAGGGCGGCCCCGTCATGGAATAAATCGCTCACCAACAGATTCGGATGCTTGTCCGGAAACCGGGCAAGCAGACGTTGATGGCGCTCGGCGTAAGGAAGCTTCCGCAGATCCTCGCCATCTTCGTAAAGCAAGTCGAACAGGACATAAACGACGGGACTGCGTTCCATCATGTCCTTGATTCCTGTGGCGGAGCGGGTACGTTCCCGTTGGAGCACCTTCTGGAAGACAGGACGTTGCAGCACAGGATCAATGACGACCGCTTCCCCGTCCAGAAGAAGCTCTCCCTTCAGGGAAGAGAGGCGCTGCGCCACTTCAGGATACACGGAATTTTTAAGCAACATCTTCCGGGAATAGAGATCGACTTTGCCGTTCCCCACGGCGGACAGTAACCGAACTCCGTCCCACTTGATTTGATACCCCCAGTCGTCTCCTTCAGGAATGGCTTCCTGAAGGATCGGAGCCATCGGGTTTCCGGGCAATGGAATCATCCGATATCTTTGGCTTTCGCTTTCGTTTTACGTTTCTTCTTCTCTTCGGGAGCAGCTTCGGCGGATGCTGCGCCTTTTCCAGCCGGTGGGGCGGCGGCGAGGGAAGCTTGCAATGCGGACATCAGGTCAATGACATTGGTCTGTTGCTGCTGAGGAGCAACTTTAATTTCCTCGCCCGCGACTTTGGCTTGTATCAGGTTCATCAGATCCTCTCGGTATTGATCCTTATACTTACCCGGTTCGAACGGTGTCGACAACTGTTCGATCAACATTTTGGCCATCGTCAACTCTTTATCGTTCACTTGGATCGCCTGAGGCAGGTTCGGAACTTGGGAAATCGGGCGAATTTCATCCGGATAGAAGATCGTTTCCATGGAAATACAGTTATCTATTACACGGATGGCCGCCATGGAGCTTTTGGAACGAATGGAGATTTGAGCGATACCGATTTTACCGGATTGGCGCATGGCTTCCAGCAATAGATTATAGGCGTTGGCTCCCGCTGAATCCGGTGAGAGGTAATACGTTTTCTGGAAATAGATCGGATCAATTTCATTCAAATCCACGAAGTCCAGTATTTTAATTTCTTTGTTTCCCGCGGAACCGATGGACTCCAGTTCATCCTTCTCAAACAGAACGAAACGGCCTTTCTCATACTCATAACCCTTTGCGATGTCTTCCCATTCCACTTCCACATCATGCACGGGACATTTTCGGATATAAGCCAGCGGCGAACCGCAATCTTTATGTATGTAGCGCATGGAGATGTCTTTGTCTTCCGTAGCGGAGAACATCTTAACAGGGACGTGAACCAGGCCAAAGGAAATGGCGCCTTTCCAAACCGTATGCATAATAAACCTCCAGATCAATTAGATTTTCGGGTGTATCCCGAGGATTGATATTCTAGTATACGTAGAAGTCTGAACTTAAATATCCTGAAGTATCATTTTTCACCATATAAGTCCTTGGTATACCTGACAAAAGCCACTTTAAGCGGTGAATTGAGAAAGCTTTGCTATGTACAGAAACTAAATTCCGGTCAATGTTTGCGGCTTGTACTTCGTACCGATATAATAATAGACAGCCATTGTCATGTTAGGAGTGAGCTTTGTGTTCGCAGAGCCTGTAGGCTATGAGTTTATAGCAAGAACGGAAGAAGATACGTTAAGATTGGCCGCGCTTCTGGCCGGGCGCATTCAGGCAGGTACGATTGTGGCGCTGGACGGCGATTTAGGCGCGGGGAAGACGCGGTTTTCGAAAGCTTTCGCAGAGGCTATGGGCGTACCCGGGGTCGTGAACAGTCCGACATTTACCATTATTAAAGAATACCGGGGGGAGGTATTTCCCCTTTATCATATGGATGTATATCGTATTTCGGAAGAAGAGGCCGGCGATCTGGGACTGGATGAATATTTCTATGGAGACGGTGTGACGATCGTGGAATGGGCAAGCATTGTGGAAGATTTGCTCCCCGCGGAACGGCTTTCCATGTTCATTGAACATCTGGGCGGCGAGGAGCGGCGGTTTCGAATCGATGCCCGCGGGGAACCTTATGTTCATTGGTGCGAGGCATTGGAAGAAGCCGGTGTTGTACGGAAGAGGTAGAATGGTAACAGTGAAGGAAAGCGAAAAGAAAAGCAAGAGATGGCAAATTGTCAGGCAGCCAAATGGATAGCCAGCCGAATAGCTAGCATGAAACATGGTTATTGACATTAGGTAATCTATCTGTTGCAGCATAAAGGGGCTTAGCGCGGTGAGCGATTCAAGGGAACATAACAAAGCTGTAGACAAGCATAGCCGCATTTTAGCGATGGATACTTCCACCTCGTCGATGTCGGTAGCGGTATTGGAAGGCAACCGGATGCTGGAAGAAGTAAATTCGTTCGCGGAGCGGAATCATTCCTTATATCTTCTTCCGATTATCCAGCAATTGTTGGGCGCGTTGAATATGCAGGTGTCCGATCTGGACGGGATTGCCGTAGGTCGGGGACCCGGCTCCTATACAGGGGTGCGCATCGGCGTAACGGTAGGCAAAACGTTGGCGTGGGCAAACCGGATTCCTGTCATCGGGGTGTCGAGCTTGGAGGCGCTTAGCTATGGAAGCAGGGGAATGTGCAAGGGAGAACGTGGCGATGCCCTGAGCAATGAGTGGATCGTACCTCTGATGGATGCCCGCCGAGGTCAGGCTTATACGGCGCTATTCCGTTGCCGTAGGGATGGATCGGGTTGGGAACGCATGGCTGAGGATGCGGTACTCCTTGTTGAACCGTGGTTACAGGAACTGAAGAAACGTATGACCGGAGAACAATTGCCGGAACGGGTTGTGTTTGTCGGAGAACTTGAGAAGTTTACGGAGCTTATTCATGCGTTCGGGGAAGCAGCCGGAGTTGAAGTGCAGATCTCAGACCGCTCTATACGCGCGGAACATATCGGTCAATTGGCGTTTGAGCAATGGTCTTCGGGCATGCAGGAGGATACTCACGCTTTTGTGCCGAATTATACACAGTTGGCGGAAGCCGAAGTGAATCTTAAAGCGGCGAAGAAGTAAGGGGAGATCATTCCATGTTGGACGCTAAATTTCATGCGCAAGAGACTGAAGGCTTGGCATTTCGGCCTATGCGGGTCGAGGACATTCCAAGCATCTGTGTCATCGAGGAAGAATCATTCAGCACGCCTTGGACATCGGGTGCTTTCTATAATGAATTGACGAACAATCATTTTGCAAAGTATATCGTTATGGAAATTCAAGGGGAAATCGCCGGATATGGCGGCATGTGGCTTATTATGGACGAGGCGCATGTTACGAATGTCGCTGTTCGCGAACCTTTCCGCGGCCGCAAGTTGGGTGAACGGATGATGCGGGAAATGCAGGCTACGGCCGTAAGTTCAGGTGCCGTTAAGATGACGCTCGAGGTGCGCGTCTCCAATCGGGTTGCCCAAAACTTATACGAAAAGCTGGGCTTCACACAAGCCGGTGTGCGCAAGGGCTATTACAGCGATAACCAGGAAGATGCGCTGATTATGTGGGCGGATTTACCTTTGAAGTAAAAGATGGGATGAAGCGGTATGATTTGAATCGCGAGAATAAGCGAGGATGCCGCATGATGTAAGTAAATACAGTGATGACAAGATGATATAGGAGCAATTTCCTCATGACGGAGACAACATCGGATCGGCCATGCCGAATCCTTGCAATAGAAACAAGCTGTGATGAAACGGCTGTGGCGATTGTCGAAGACGGCACTAAAGTGTTGGTCAGTCTGATTTCAAGTCAGATTGAGACCCATCGTCAATTCGGCGGCGTGGTGCCTGAAGTGGCTTCACGTAAGCATGTGGAGTCCATTACACGGATTATTGAAGACGCGTTGAACGAAGCGGACATGACCCTGCGGGATATGGACGCCATCGCGGTAACCCAAGGGCCCGGACTAATCGGGGCCTTGTTAATCGGGAGTGTCGCGGCGAAGGCGCTCGCGCTGTCAGCCGGCCTGCCGCTGATTGCCGTGCACCATATCGCGGGACACATTTACGCCAACCGGCTGGTCCAGCCGCTGGCGTATCCGCTTCTCGCTCTGGTGGTGTCCGGCGGACACACCGAGCTTGTGTCGATCGAGCGCCCTGGGCGCTTTGAAATCATAGGCCGGACGCGGGATGACGCGGTGGGTGAGGCCTATGATAAGGTTGCGCGGGCGCTCGGGTTCCCTTATCCAGGCGGTCCGCATGTCGACCGCCTGGCCGTGGAATCGGCGCAAGTCATGCCGCTGCCGCGGGCATGGCTTGAGCCGGGCTCTTACGATTTCAGCTTCAGCGGGCTGAAATCGGCTGTCTTGGCCGCGCTGAATACGGCCAAGATGAAAGGCGAAGCCGTCGATCCGGCAGCGCTGGCGCGGGGCTTTCAGGAGTCCGTCATCGATGTTCTCGTAGAGAAATCGATGCGGGCGGTGAAAGCCCTGGGCGCGAAGCAGCTGCTGCTCTGCGGCGGCGTCGCCGCCAACAAGGGCCTGCGTACCGCGCTGGCTGCGCGGTGCGAGGCTGAGGGCGTGCCGCTGGCGGTGCCGCCGCTGGCCCTGTGCACGGACAACGCGGCGATGATTGGCGCCGCCGCGTATCTCAAATGGCAAACGGGTGAGTTTGCCGATCTGAACTTCAAGGCGGAGCCGGGGCTGTCCCTGGAAGAGTGGTCCGTACGGGCTGACTAATTAAGCATAAAAAAAGAACGGCTCAGGCCGTTCTTTTCCGCATCTATTGGATTTTATTTTTTAGTTTGGCCAACTCTTCGTTATGTTCCCCTAGGATTCGTTGGTGTGCATCCAACCGTTCCTGTATAGGCGGGTTATCAGCCGCAGGCGTTTCTAACACAGCTCTTTGAAGCTGCTGGATATCTCCGCGGACTTCTTGAATCTCACCCCGGATCTCCTGCATTTCACCCCGGATTTCTTGGACTTCGCCTCGAATCTCTTTAATATCACCGCGAACCTCCGAAAAACCTTGACGCATTTCCTCACGCAGTTCAGCATTTTCCTTGCGAATTTCTGCTAATTCTAGCTTGAATTCATTTAATAAACCTATTATTTTGTCCTCCATGATTAACCGCCTTCCATCATGATGAACCTATTATACTTTGGAATATGGCTTCAATCTAGTACTTTTGACACACTTTAAATAAAAATTTCCAATATTGTGTTGACTCCAGAGAACAACCTGTGATAACTTACTAGTAACTAAACATGATTTGTGCGGAAGTACCGCCCTTGAATGTGCTGATAACAGCGCGTTTTGGGGCGGTTTTTTTGCGTACATTCACCTAGTACACTTGGGAGTTTCACAGAAAGGAGCGATTCATGCACAAATGGATATCAGCGCTCATCGGCATGTTCATCATGGCGGGGAGCGTGGTTTGCTTCATTTTTTACATGAAAGCCTATGAGCAAGATTTAACCATGATGGTGACGTACAAGCCGAAATCTATGATTTATTCGGGTGAACTGATCAAGGAGGAGATGATTCAGCAAGTAGAAATTCCGGTTGTACAGCACGTGGACAATGCCATTACGAACAAGAGTGAGATTGTCGGTAAGCTGGCCGCCATACCGATCGGGGAGAGCGAGGAGTTCCTCTCATGGAAGCTGGAGAAGGATAACATATTCCCACAGGAAGGTGAGAGTTACTACGGTTTTGAAGTAACGGGGATACAAGCGGTGAACAACATGCTGCGCAGGGGAGATCGGATCCAAGTATGGACGGAGATTGATCCGGCTAAGAGAGAGGCCGAAGATGCAAAAGGAGGAGATTTATCTGAAGCTCCAAGCGACGCTAGTAACCTCAGCGACTCTAGTAATCCAGCGGATCTTGCCCAACCAGACGACTTAACCCAAACAACCGCTCCTGACCCTGCAAGCCCCGCTCAATCCTTATCCACTAATGTTTCCCCCGCTGTTGAACTTATTTTGCAAGATGTGAAAGTCGCCTCAGTAAAGGATACGGAAGGTCATGAAATTACCGATGCCAAACCTACCACCTTAGGCAATCTGAAGGGTTTGACCCCGGAAGAACGGGACCAGTTCCGTTTTCAAGGATTCAGGACCTCCGCAACAGGCTTCCCCGCAACAATCACCCTCATCATGACACCCGCGCAATACAATCGATTTACAGAGGGACGGCAACGCGGAATATTACGATTTGGCTTAGATAACCCGTTCTTAACCCTGAAAGAGGAATCCACTCGAGAGAAAGGAGCGAAGCCGTGAAGATTGTTCTCGCGGTAACCACACCGGAAATCGGTGAGCGAATGATGGAATGGATGCCGGAACCGAAGCGTGCAGAGGTTTGTTATACCGACAAAGAACTGATTACACGAACCGCGCAGCAAGGAGACGAGCTTACTCATATATTCGTTATGGAAGATTTGTTTAAGGATGAATACCCCTGGGATTGGATGCCTCGGCTGCGCCGCAGTTGTCCTCAGGCGAATATCGTTTTAAGCCAGCATCACCAGGAAGATCCGCTTTTTCGGGAAGTAAAGATTAGTCTGGGCTTGGAGTTTAACATTGGAATGATACCCCCCTATGGTATTTTCCAGGATGTTATACATGAACTGAGCACACGCTTCTTCAATTCTCGTAAAATCACGAATTCAACAGGGGGCAATCTCATAAGCTTTCTGTCTGCTGCTCCCAAAGACGGTTCGACTTCGGTTGCCATATCCACGGCGCTGGCACTGGCCAAGAACACCGGCAAATCAATTGCCCTGTTGGATCTCAACTTCAAATCTCCTGAGATTCAGGATCAGCTACGCTTGAAAGGCGCCAAGGGATTTCCTTATATTCAGGCGGAATGCGACTCGGGCACACTCTCACCGGATACGCTCTTGCGCGCATGTCTCCCTATGCCGGGAACGCCTAATCTTCATATTCTAACGGGATTGCGCAGAAGAGAATGGGCGGAGAGAATTCTGTCTGAGGAGATCGGACACTTGCTTGAAGTGGCCAGAGAAACGTTTGATATTGTCATTGCGGACGTTCATAGCTTCCCTGATCAAGCGGCGACAGTCGAATGTGTGCGAAATGCGGATATACGGTTCGTTGTAGTACAACCGCTCGTTACAAGCTACGAAAGTGCGTGGCATGATTGGTATCGCGGGGTGTGGTCCTATTTTGGATTGGGTGAGCGAGATTTCCGAATGATCCTGAACCGTTCTGTCAGCGGCGGTCATAATGCGCAGGACGTGCGTAAGAGCACAGGGTTTGAGCCCGTCGCGGTGCTTCCCGATTTAGGGTCCCCTGAAGGCGCCAAAGCGGTAAACGAGGGAATCCCTCTCTACTGCTCGGAAGGTCGTTCCGCGGAGGAGTTCAAGGGAGAGATTGGTACACTCAGCCGGTGGATTGCAGATCAAGCCGGAATTCAGTGGATTGAACAGCCGTCGACTTCCCAAACAAGAGCGAGACATAAGTCCATCGCGATGATTCTGCCTTTTATGAAAAATTTTAAGTAACCGCAGAGGTGATGTGTGAAAGCATACGGGTCCCCTAACAAACGTGAACGTTACTCTATTCTCGAACAATTAAAGAATATGCAAGCGAAAGCGGAACATTCAAACCCGGATTCGGCAAATTCTGTGCAACAGAGGGGTTATGAGCTTAAGGATTTACATGAAGTTGTGAAACTTGTTCAGGAAGAGTTGAAGACGAACACCGGATTACTCATGCGGAACTTGGACTACAAGGAAGTTATACACCGCGCGGGTCTGGGCCATCCTCAAGCACAGGAACAAGTCAAGGCTATGATCAAAAAAATCATACAAGACCGGCAAATCTATGTCACTTCCGGCGGTATATTGGAACGGATGGGGCTGAATGAAGCCGTATTTGCCCTTTCCATCGGCGCGGGATACATTGAGGATTTATACAAGCAGAAGGACGTAGAGGAAGTGCAAGTGAACGACCGCGACATCTTTGTTATGAGGAACGGCGTTTCCGTCAAACATGCTCAGCAATTTGATTCAACGGAACAAGTAATCAGGCTGCAGGAGCGCCTTGCACTTTACGGTCGGGCACGTATTAACGAGCAACATCCGATCTGCCATACCTATATGTATAATCGCGCCAGACTTACCATGACCCAGCCGAATTATTCCGCATTTCCTACGATAACCATTCGAAACTTTATCCTCAAAGATCCATCCCTAAGTTCATTGCAAGATCAAGGAACTTTAAATGCTCCCATGAGCCGTTTGTTATCTTTGCTAGTCCAGTTTCATGCCTCCATCATCGTCGCCGGAGGTACCAAAACAGGCAAAACCACCACATTATACGCCCTATCCAGAGAAATTCCTATGAAAGAGCGTGTGCTTACACTGGAAACCGAATTCGAAATGATGCTGCATGAAAGATTAGGCGGAGGACGCAATATCGTTCCATTTCAAGCGGTGAATGAGCTCGGCATCTCCATGGAAGAAGCTTTCAAGCCTTTGCTTCGCAACAGTCCGGATCGGATTATTGTCGGAGAAATTCGCGGCGCTGAAGCCTCGCAGGCGGTACAGGCCGCGCTCAGAGGTCACGACACGATGGTGAGTCTGCATTCCAAGTACCGGAGTATGATTATATCCGACATTATGGACATGGTGAAACAGGACGGACGGTCGCATGACGATAAGCTGCTGAGGCATCGCATCGCGCGGGCGTTCAATATTGTTATTTTTCAAAGGTTAGTGAAAGAGAATGAATTCAAGAGCAGGAGGGTTATAACTGAAATCAGTGAAATTTGTGCATCCGACGACGGTGAAGTTAGCTTGGTTCCTCTTATTGTGTGGAATCATAGCGCAAAAACCTGGGAGCGAACAGGAAACCGTCTGAGCAACGAGCTCATCGAGCATATGGAAAGCTACGGGGCGGATCGGGAGTTGTTGGAACGGATAGGTGCGGATGAATGGTAATTAGCTGGCTGATCACGGTCTCTTTTGCCATCGGAATCCTGTTAGTGTTGCATCCTGTCGTCTACGGAATTTCCCGATTGTTGGTCAAAAGAAACACCTATTCCTTCTTCCGCCGCCAACGTAAAGAGCCGGAACGGCATCAGTTGCTGGACCTGGAGCGTTTACCGGGGTTTGCTCGTCTGGAAACGTATATGAGTGTCGCGGGAGTCCAAAGCTCGCCGTTTCTGATTACATGCCTGAGCATCATTATATTTATTGTGTTGTTCTCGGTTACTTACCGGACTTTGGCTTCGTTCATCAGCAGCTTGGTCATCGGAGGCTTATTTAGCGGACTTCCGTTCATTTACATCTGGCACCGGTATCAACGAATGCAGCAACGTATGGCTCGGGTCATGATTCCTACAGTTCAAACGTTCATCGGGTATTT
Source organism: Paenibacillus swuensis (assembly GCF_001644605.1). Classification (NCBI taxonomy): domain Bacteria; kingdom Bacillati; phylum Bacillota; class Bacilli; order Caryophanales; family Paenibacillaceae; genus Paenibacillus; species Paenibacillus swuensis. Next base: position 2,941,137 of record NZ_CP011388.1, read on the forward strand.
TACAGAGGCCGAAAATTTAGCAGGGGCGATTTATAAAGCAGGAGGGGCAATGCCAGCCGAGATGGCGGGGGAATGGGCAAGGTTGACGATGGAACTGGAAACCGGCGAGGCTGCGGAGCCTTCCGTCATTAAGTTTGCGGAACGAGTGGGGAATCATTGGGCGCAGGATTTTGCCGATATTCTCATCATTCATCTGGAAACGGGAACCGACATTGTTCCTTCCTTGTTCAAGCTCATTAATGAGATGCAGAATGCCATGTATAACGAGGAGAAAAGAAACACATTGCTTGCCGTCTACCGCTACGGGACCCTGCTCATGATTGCGATGGCTGTATTTATTGTCGGTTTTAACATCTGGATTCAACCTTCCAACCGTGTGTACTACTTCACGGATCCTGGGGGCAAAAAGTACGTTACCGTTACGGTAGTGGTGTTATTCGCATCCTTCATCGGAGCGCTGCAGCTAGGCAAAAAGAAAATATAGAAAGGATGAAGCCCGGGAATGATATGGTGGTTTGCCATGCTTTTTGGAGTCGGATGCGCGGTATTGCTTGTAGCAGTGATGTTAATGGTACCTGTACGGAACCGAGTGCGTACGCCTTATTTAGTGTTAAAGAGAAAGGAAACGTTCCGTAAATGGGCGGAGGATCAGATGGGCCGTGTACAGCGGAGTACTTCCAATGAGAGCCTACGCGCACTTCTCAAGCTGGCAGGGCAGCCGTTCGGGATGGGGGTGTTTCGATATCGGGTAATTCAGTTGTTGTTGCCTGCTGTGATAGCAGTCGGATTGTTAGCTAACAGGCCTTACTCCTTGATCAAAATCATTCCCTTTCTTCTGCTTTCATTCATCTTGCCGCCCCTTACGGTACACCTTCTTGCATCGAAGCGGAAAGAACAACTTACCGCGGAAATTGTGAAGTTTTCTCATCGATTAGTCGTTAGTCTTAATGATCAAATCCAGTTGTATTATGCGATACGCCGCGCGGGCCGAACTTGTGTTGTGCTGGCTCCTTACCTGGAGCATCTGCTCTTGGATTGGTTAGACAATCCGAAGCGGGCCATTCGTCAATTTGCGGATGATGTGGGCATTCACGAGGTGTTGCCGTTAACGAACACGTTACTTGCCACCTGGAACGCGCCGCAGGATAAAATTCTGAGTCTGTTTCATCACCAGATCCGCAACATTGATACGATGCGAGATTTTCAAATCAAAAAAAGTATCGAAGTATCCCCGCTTCATGTCACATTCCTGATTGTTATTCCCTTTATATTTGTTGTCGGTTTAATACTGCTGCCATGGTATATGGAGGCAATTGCGCTGATGCGTGAAGCTTTTTGAAGGAGGAGTGAAGTGGATAAGTTAGTGATCAGCATTGTTGTGACGGTTATCTTAATCGGAATCGCTTTTTATGTGTTTAACGCGGAGATTGGCCCGGGTCTCGTAGGTGGCGGCGAGAATCTAAAACTTAAAATCGAAGATGCCACATCATAAAACAAATATTGGAGGACTGAATGCATGGATAAATTGGTGATTGGGATTTTGATGGTTGTATTGTTGATCGGCGGTTGTTTCTGGGTTTTTAATAACGATAACGGCATAAATGATGCCATCGAAAACGGAGGCAGAACGATTAACTCAAAGACGAGCGGTTTTGATTATAACGGCATGACCGCGCCTGGAGCAGGACATTCCACGGATTGGGTAGCGACCCCGACAACGAACGATTAATGGATAAATTGGCGGTTACGCTGGTCATGGCTATTATTGTTTTGGGCATTGGGGTGTATGTATTCCTCGGGGACGAGGGAATTAATCAAGAGCTGGAGGAGGGGCATACCCGGTTACAGCAGGAAGTGCGGCAATGGGGATACACGACGGTACCCTAGACTATAGGTGAGCAGAGGCAGGTTGTAATCCATGTGGAAGCGATTGTGGAAAGAGGAAAGCGGGATGGCGGAGATGGTCTCCCTATTAATCGTGATGGGGGTATTCCTGTTTGTTTCTATGGGAATGGTTTCATTCATGACGTTTATGATGCGCCAGGAGAAGCTGGAGACGATTCACCATCGCGCATTGGAAATGAGTACCCAGGAGGGGTATATTACACCATCCATTATGGAGGATACCAGGCTGAAGCTGCAAGCTTTGGGATTCCCGTCGGTACAGCGAAATGGAGTGGATTACCCTTCGTTTGAAGGCAGTACATTGATCAAAGTGCAGAGGGATGATGCGGATCCAACCGTGCAAGTTACGATAAAATACCCTGCTACGTTGTTACAACGCATGGTGGGCCTAATTGGAGGGAATGCGACGGAGGAAGAAGGCTATTATTTGATTGAGGGAGCGGGTCGGAGCGAGGCTTTGGATGATTAAATTGTGGAAGGACGAACAAGGCGGCGTTTCCATTATGGTTCTCAGCCTGATTGTGCTGGGTATGTGTATGTTGGCCTTCATGGTGGGCGTGGACTATGTCAAACAAATCTCTACGGCTTCCCGGGTGAAGCAGCATTTGAATATGGCCTTGCACGGAGCATCTCTGTCTGTGGATAAGACGAAGCTTGCGGAAGGAATCATCTCTCTGGACACCGTAACTGCTTCGTTTCGGGTACAGGATCAATTTGCGGCTATTGTGCGAAAGAATATGGGAATTGATGACAGGTGGAAAGTCTTGACCAGCAGTTATTTGGAGGAAGAAAGTGACTTTGTGGTGCATGAGTTGATTTACGCGGATCCAGGGAGTTTGGTATTTGATAATTTGATTCCTGATGCATCCGCATGCTCTATGTTTGGCTCGCGTATGCAATGTACTGTGAAGTTATATGAAGGAACGGTTAAAGAAACGACTCGCGAGATTGATGAAATGTTGGTCGGACCGTCTTTGCTGGCGGTTGTTGAAGTCGAACATGAGGGTGTGGGTTGGTTGAATGACGAGCCGGTTGTGATTGCTAGTGTGCAGGAGGTCCGTTTTCAATAAATAGTATTGATGGATTGTAAAGGCTCATGATATGTTTGTTGGTATATTTATACATATAGTAGTGGGGGAGTTTCTATGAACAAAAGCGGGAGTAAGAAAGCAGTATCCACTTTGTTGGCATTGGTGTGTTCAGCGAGTATATCAGGGAATGCTTACGCACTAAGTTTCTCAGATATCAATAGTCATTGGGCCAAGGCTGGGATCGAAAGTGCTGCCAAAGAAGGCTTAGTGACCGGATACAATGGAAAATATCTGCCTGATGCTCAAACATCCAAAGCGGAATTTGCTTCTATTTTGGATCGTATGTTACACCGTGCCGATTCAGCTAGTGTTGTCGGACTGCCAACTTCTATGAAAACGCATTGGTCACGTGCCTCTGTGGAAAATTTGGTTCGCTTAGGCGTTATTTATAATACGGAAGCATCCCGCTTCATCCCTACGGGAACGATTAGCAGGTTTGAAATGGCAACATGGTTGAGCCGTGCTCTGGCAACTATAGACCCTAGCTATGCGGATGCTTTGAATGACTTAAAGGGAGAAGCGGCGGTTATTCCAGTATCGGAGTTTTTCAAAAATAAAATGACTATGGACCAAAACCCGGCGGTTGGGTTGATGATCGGTACGGGCATAATGAAGGGCTTGCCGGATGGTTCATTTGGGTTTGCGAAAGTAGCCACGCGGGCAGAAGTTGCTGCGATAGCTTTACGGTTTAAGGCAGTTTCGAGTAAGACAGCTGATACGTTCAGTGAACTGAACGAACTGCGCGAAGTTGGAGTCACCGGAACAAACCTGACTTCGCTCACTCCATATAAGTTTGGAGCTCCGCACGGTACAATAAAGGATTTCAGTCATGTCCGCAATAAAACATACACCATGGACAATGGAGCTG